>JAQBWV010000398.1 GCA_027624335.1 Planctomycetota bacterium | reverse complement strand
CGGGTGATCATGTGGTGACATCGGTGGCCGAGCACAACTCGGTGCTGCGTCCGCTGCGGCATCTGGAAGCGACTCGCGATGTGACACTCACACTGATCGACGTTGATGGGGCCGGTTTCTTTGACGCGTCCGATGTTGAAAAGGCGATCCGACCGGAAACGCAGCTCATCATGCTGCAGCATGCTTCCAATGTGACGGGAGCGATTCAACCCGTCGAAGACGTCGCAGCGATTGCCGGCAAGCATTCAGTTTCGTTCGCGATCGACGCCGCTCAGACGGCCGGACATGTTCCACTGAATGTTGAGCAACTGGGGGCCGACTTCGTGGCGTGCTCCGGGCACAAGGGGTTGATGGGGCCGCTCGGAACGGGGTTGCTGTACGTTGCTCCGGGCCAGGAAATGGACTTACTACCGACGCGTCAGGGAGGAACGGGCTCGCGCAGCGAAATGGACACTCAGCCGGAATCGATGCCGGATCGCTATGAATCTGGCAATCACAATGCTCCAGGGCTGGTCGGACTCGACGCAGCTTTGGGATTCCTTCTCGAAACAGGAATCGACGAACTGCGACGACATGAAGTCGCTATCACTGAGCAACTTTGCGAACGGTTGAGAAGCATCCCATCGCTCACGCTTTATTCGAACGAGGATCGCAACCGCCACACGGGAGTTGTGAGTCTGACGTCGGAGCTGTATACGTCAGACGAACTGGCTCTGTTGTTGAGCCAGCATTTCGGAATCGATACACGATCCGGACTTCACTGCGCTCCGGGAATCCATCGCCGATTGGGAACGATCGAGCGGCAGGGAACCGTCAGGCTGAGCGTCGGATTTCAGACAACTCAGGACGAAATCGATGCCGTCATCGATGCGCTGCAGCAGGTTTCCGCCGGTTAAGAAAAGTACCAGTTGATTGTTATGGACCCAATTTCAGATTCGCCGCCCGTCAAATCGTTGCCCACCGTCGCTCTCAAGAAGAAACGCGCGATGCCGTTCTTCAATCAGCATCCGTGGGTATTCACCGGAGCTGTGCTGAGTGTTTCCGGGAATCCTGAGCCGGGCGACGAAGTCATCGTCCGTGACGACAGCGGAAAGTTCGTTGCGCGAGGCCTGTTCAACTCGAACAGCAACATCAGAGTGCGACTGTACTCGTGGGACGAAAATACGGCGCTGGATCGTGCTTTCTGGGATCAACAAATCAAGGACGCTGTCGCGCTGCGGGTTGACTATGTTCAGAACGAGTCGACAACCGCCTGCCGGTTGATTAACAGCGAGGCCGACGGCTTATCCGGCTTGACCGTCGATCGGTACGGAGACTGGTTGCTGGTTCAACTAACCAGCCTGGCCCTGGCCGAGCGAAAGGAAATCCTGTTCGACCTGCTGGTAGAGCACTGTTCGCCTCGCGGCATCTGGCTTCGTACCGAGAAAGGCATTCGGCAGCTTGAAGGACTGGAGATCCAGGATGGGCTTGTTCGGGGTGAAGAGCCGGATCGCTCGATTTCGATCAGAGAAAACGGACTGACGTTTGTCGTCGACGTTGCCGAGGGACAGAAGACCGGATTCTTTCTGGATCAGCGGGATAACCGACGTGCTCTCGCTCAGTACACCGCCGGGCATCGAGTGCTTGACCTCTTCAGTTACTCTGGCGGCTTCGGAATCACGGCGGCAGCGCTGGGCGACGCGGCATCGGTCATCTGTGTCGATTCCTCGCAGCCAGCTCTGGACTCGGCCCAACAGAATGCGGAAGCCAATGGAGTCTCTGAAAAGATCGAATGCATCAAGTCAGACGCTTTCAAGTATCTGGAAACGGCTCGTGATGAGTCGGCTCAGTTCGACACCATCATCCTCGATCCGCCTAAGATGACTCGTACTCAGAGTGGAGCCAAAACTGCTCTGCGAGCGTACCACAGCCTCAACGATCTGGCAGTTTCGGTGTTGCGGCCGGGGGGGATTCTCGTGACCTGCTGCTGTTCGGGGCACATCAGTCCTGACGACTTCAACCGGATGCTTTCCGGAGTCGCCACGGCATCGGGACGACGAATACAGATTCTGGAGTCACGCGGTCACGCGGCTGATCATCCGGTTTCTCCGAATTGTCCGGAGAATGCGTATCTGAAATGCCTGATCTGCCGAGTCCTGTAAAAGCGTCTGCCGGGTTCAGCAAACCTTCTGCCGAAAGAGGATTCAATGCAGGGACTCAGCGACTTGCCGAACGTCGATGGAGAGATATAATCCCCGCCCCTCAAGCAGTTGAGGCCAGAAGCGCAAGTGGCGAAATTGGCAGACGCGCCAGGTTGAGGGCCTGGTGGGAGTTAAATCCCGTGGAGGTTCAAGTCCTCTCTTGCGCATTTTTGTGAAAGGACTTACGACAATCGGTCGTGAGTCCTTTTTTCATGCGCCTCGGAAATGCACGAGCCGACGACGACTCCTTCTCGTAGCAATGTCCGGATATCGACGTTGCCTGAGTCACGCTTCGGTGGCGGAAAGTTTCCGCAGGAACATCCCAGGTTGATTCGACGAATGTGCCCGTCAGTCAGACCCCGAATCACCGAGCGAACTGCGGTCAAATTCGGATGGCGCTGACTCGTCTTCCCGCAGGCTGGATCGATGAATTCATCGGTCAACTTTCGCCACGGTGGTCCAACGATCGCGTGACGCTCGCGCCGCAGATCGAGACAACGCTGGGAATAGAACCACCGCCGTTGCGATCGGCGCATTCGCGCTATGTCGGATAACGGTGCCATCCCACGGTCAAGTTTTCGCTGCAGGCCTCTGCAACTCGTGCGGCACCCGCCTCCCTTCTACCTGCTCTACCGACACTTGTCGTCATATCCAGCGAATAGGAACTATGGTGAGAGACAGAGCAGGTCGTGTCGTTAGACCACCGATTACGAATTTCCGGCTAACACTTACCCTGAGATACTCTCGCTGAAGGCCGGAGGCTTTCTCCGACGACATTCAATGAGATGCCGCGTTCCAGGCAAAGTGGGCTGAGTTTCTGCAATCTACTGGAGAAGTAGATGGGGTTGAGTGATCTTAAAGTGAAAACTTCTCTGGCCGTCAGAGAACTACTCGACAGAGTTCAGCGGACGCTGCAATCGGTAGAACCGGTGCGCGCGGGCAGGGCTCTTGACCTGTCAGAACTGGAAGAACGCATTCTGCTCAGTGTGTCTCCAGGGATCGTTGTCGCCGAGATGACCGACGCTGCGCTGGCGGATTCGATGAGCGTAGATACGGCGACGCTTGATAGTGGTATCGTCACTTCGTCTCAGACCGACTCTTCCACTTCCAACCAGCAGTTGAGTTCCAGCGTCTCGACCGATCCAACGCAAACCGTCAGTCACGAAATTGTCTTCCTTGATACGACTGTTGAAGATTATCAGCAGCTGCTGGATGACTTGTGGTCGAATAATGATCCCGGACGTGAATTCGAAGTCGTGCTGCTGCAGAACTCACGCGACGGTATTGAGCAGATCACCGAAGCACTGGCAGGTCGCACCGACCTGGATGCCGTTCACATCGTGTCCCACGGTACAGACTCAGCGGTCAAGCTGGGATCAACGTGGCTGACCAATGACAACCTGGCCGGATACGTGGGAGAGATCTCTCGCTGGAGCAGCGCCCTGTCAGTCGACGCCGACCTGTTGTTTTATGGCTGCGATCTGGCGGCGAGTGAGTCCGGTCGAACTCTGCTGGAAAGCGTGCAGACGCTGACGGGAGCCGACGTCGCGGCCAGTACGAACGACACCGGAGCAGCGATTCTTGGTGGTGACTGGGAGCTGGAATACAGCGTTGGCTCCATTGAGACACAGATCGCCTTCAGTCAGACCGTGCAGGCCGAATGGCATGGTCTGCTTGACACGTTCACCGTGACCAACACCAACGATAGTGGGTCGGGTTCGCTGAGGCAGGCGATCATTGATGCCAACTCTCTGGGTGGCACCGACACAATTAACTTCAACATTAATGGGGGAGGGGTGGAACGCATCCGTCCCAACTCCGCTTTGCCCACCATCACAGACACGATCATCATCAATGGCTGGAGCCAGCCGGGATTCTCAAGTACTCCGCTGATCGAACTGCGCGGCGACACTGCCGGAGCAAGCGTTGATGGCCTGACGTTCTCAACAACCAGTGACGGGAGCATCGTCCGGGGATTGGTCATCTACGACTACAGTCGCGACGGGATCCTCGTTCAGTCCGGGGCGGACA
>JAQBWV010000397.1 GCA_027624335.1 Planctomycetota bacterium | reverse complement strand
ATACTCACCCGCGCGAGCGGCGTAAGGATTCAGTAGCGACTCGGCTGGGACTCGCCCCACATCTTCGCAATCCGGACAAGAGTCGAAGCTGACACGCTGGATCGATCGAACCGGTCGAGTTTGCGGCTCCGTCCATGGAGCGACGGTCACATATTCCCGAGGAGTCACAGACTCAGCGAACGCATGGATGACTCCGCCGCCCCTGTCTGCATACCCGGCTGCCTGAATCGGAGCCCTTGCATTCGCTGCTGTCGTCGCCTGAGGTGCGGGCAGATTCTGTAGCGAATTCGTCACCGCCGTTGGCGGAACGGACTGCGGCCATGATCCTGTGGCGTGACTGGACGACGCATGCACGGCAAACCCGTTGACTGTCGAGTCAGGCGTGGACGCTGCCGCAGTTCCGAAGTTGTCGCGTCTGAACGGTCCAGTGGTATTTCCTGTCACCGTTTGATTGCCTAACGGTGGAGACCCATTTGCCGACAGTGCGCTTTCGACCGGAAGCAATTGCGAAGTGGCCTCAGCAGTTTTCCTGTGGAATGGCCAGGCCTCTGGTTCCTGATAACCAGCCTGATTCTGCCATGGTCGGGCAACAGTTGAATTGTTTGCCGGAGAGTTGGGTAAAGCGACATCGGTTGAATGTGCGGCTGTGCCGGGGCCGGGGCCGGGGCCGGGATATCCGAAACCGGATCCAGGTACACGAGGGAAGTCCTCGATTTGATTTCTGTTTGCCGCAGAATCAGACAACTCGCGAAGTGGGGTCACCACAGTGTTGGAATGCCGTTCATCGTTCGCACGTGTGGACGTCCGCATTGGGATGGTCGAAGGCGCGGCAGGACTCGAGTCGGATTTCGCCGCGGAACGCACGGCAGCAGATTGAGTCCTGCGCGGAATTCGGACGGCACCCACAGCGAGACACAAAGTCCCGGTAGAAATAATGGTGACCCATGTTGCGGTAGCGCGAAATCTCATTTCACGTCCGGTCCCGTAACAGTTGGTTTCGTAGCGACACGTCGTCGCCAGTACGGTCCGCCGCGATTCACTGGAGCGAAGCGCAGAATGTGCGGACCCTCGTGTGATCGGCATCTGTGACGCGGTTTCGCCAGTAGATTGAATCCGCAGAATCAATAAATCCGGAAAAGTCCTGTGAATCGGCATCAGCTGCCCGACCGGGAACACTTCCGTAACCAGGAAAACACACCAATTTCAACTGTGTATCCCATCTTGCGCATTCGCCCATTTGGGACGTCACAACCTGTCAATCGTCGGATTCCGTTTGCTTTTCGTCTTGTTTCAGCGCGGGCAGTCTCCGGTGTGCCAGAATTGAAAGTCGTTGAATTCTGCGCAGATTGCCTTTCCTGACAGGCTGCCATGCGATTGCACACGTTCCATCTGAAAGCTCGGCTGGCGGCAGCGTCCGCCACAGCGCAGCTGCGAAGACTGCTCGCGGTGCAAACCGAAGGGACAGTGCGTCAGCCGTTGGACCTGAGCGAGCTGGAAGACCGGATTCTGCTCAGCGCGAGTCCTGCTGCAGTGATGGTCGACTCGGCGCCCGCAGGCGAGTCCGTCGAATTCGCAACGCCATTGAATAGCGGCGGTGGAACTGAAAGTCTGCTGGAGTCAGCCGCGTCAGTGACTCGGCTCGCCGAATCGCCTCAGGGAGAGCCGGACCTGCAGGCAGCCGAACGAGCGCCTGAGTTGACGGCGACCGAGGTCGTCTTCATCGACGAATCTGCCGCAGACTTCGAGCAACTGGTCGCCGACCTGCAATCTCAACGCGACGCCGGGCGGGCGGTCGACATCTTCGTGCTCGATTCACAGCAGGACGGTGTCGACCAGATCGCCGAGACTCTTGAGCGGTACTCGGATCTTGACGCCGTTCACATCGTCAGTCACGGGACCGACGGTGCGGTGAAGCTGGGAGGCACGTGGTTGAGAATCGGTTCGCTGGACGGCTACGCGGGCACGATCGCGGGCTGGGGCGACGCGATTGGCACGGACGGCGATCTTCTGTTCTACGGTTGCGATCTGGCATCGAACTCGCGCGGCGAGATGCTCGTCGAATCGATCGCCGCTCTGACTGGAGCCGACGTCGCCGCGAGCACCGACGACACGGGCTCCTCGATCCGCGGCGGCGACTGGGATCTCGAATACTCAGCGGGCAGCATCGAGACAGGCGTCATCTTTACCGACCAGTTGCAGGCGGAGTGGGAAGGATTGCTCGCCGTTACACCACTCACGAGCACGGACGAATTTCGAGTTAACACGACGATCGGAAACGTCCAGGAGACCAGCAACGAAGATCGTGGCAGCACCCACGCGGTGGCCATTGCTCCGAACGGCGAGTACGTCGTGGTGTGGTCCTCAAATCAGATCACCGGTAGCGATGGCAATGGATTCGGCGTGCTGATGCAGCGGTTCGACGCAACCGGCAATCCAATCAGTGGCGAATTGCAGGTCAACCAGAACACGACCTTCCATCAGTATCATGCGTCGGTTGCAGTGGATGACTCCGGGCGTGGAGTTGTCGTCTGGACTGATGCCGAGAACGACGCCGACGTTCAAGCCCGCCTGTTCCACGCCGACGGAACGTTCAACGGTGGCGAATTCCTCGTGAATTCCACGGCCACCAGCGATCAGGACAACCCGTCGGTCGCCATGGACAGCAGCGGCAACTTCGTCGTCGTGTGGGAAGGCAGTGCTCCCGGCGACGCCAACGGCATCCACGCGCAGCGATTCAATGCCGCCGGCACAAAGGTCGGCACCGAATTCACGGTCAACGACACGACGACCGGCACTCAAAGCGAACCATCTGTCGCGATGAATTCTTCAGGACAGTTTGTCGTCGTGTGGGACGACGGAGGCGGCGTCCACGCGCGAACGTACGAGGCCGACGGCACCGGTGGCAGCGGATCCCAGTTCAATGTCGACAGCACGTCATCGGCGGGGGAAGCCGACGTCGGGATGGACGACACGGGAAGAGTCGTCGCGACATGGCGTCAGTCCGTCCCGCTGTTCGGCGAGGGCGTCTATCACCGGGCGTTCGACTTCAACGGGACGCCGCAGATGCCGGCTGGCGTCGTCAACACACAGATAATTGCTGACCAGAAAAATCCGTCCATCACGATTGACGCTACAGGAAACCACATCATCGCGTGGTCGGGCAACGGCCTGACTGACACCGACGGTGTGATGTTCCAGAAGTATGATTCGAGCAACATGAAAATCGGCGGCGAGACAGCCATCAATCAGACCCTCACCGGCACTCAGAATCAGGTGTCGCTGGCAATGCTGGACACCAGTAATTTCGTCGTTGTCTGGAGTGGTGAAGGCCCGGGTGACGTCAGTGGCGTCTTCGCGAGACAGTACGGGACCGCGACCGCGAACAACAATCCGACCGCCGACGCGGGAGGTTCCTACGTCATCAATGAAGGTGATGGCCTGAATCTTGTCGGGACCGCTTCCAGCGATCCGGATGGCGACGCACTGGCGTTCGCCTGGGATCTCGATAACGACGGCAACTACGGAGAAGCGGGCGAGCCGACCACCGAAACACCAACTGTCAGCTGGGCAACGCTCGTCAGCTTCGGCATCACCGACGACCCGGGCAGCCCGTTTACGATCGGTCTGGAAGTCGACGACGGCAACGGCAACACGAACGCGACGACGACAACAGTGACGATCAACAATGTCAATCCCACAGGCAATCCGGACGGCGGAGCTGACTTCACGACCAATGAAGACATGGCGTTCATGACGGGCAGCGTTCTGACAAACGACACCGATCCGAATTCACTCGACGTGCTGTCAGTCACCAGTCTGGACGTGACCGGCACCATCGGGCTGGTCGTCAACAACAACGATGGCACGTTCGATTACGACCCGAACGGCCAGTTCGAATCGCTCGCTCAGGGACAGCAGACGACCGACACGTTCAGCTACGCTGTCAGCGACGATGACGGTGGTTCCAGCGCGGCCACCGTGACGATCACGATTGACGGAGCCAATGACGCCCCAACCGACATCTCGCTCGACAACCTGTCGGTCAGCGAAAACGCCGCCGGTGCCGTTGTCGGAAGTCTGTCGACGACGGACGTCGACGTGGGCGACACGCATTCGTACCTCGTTGACGACATCCGGTTCGAGGTCGTCGGCAGCCAGCTGAAGCTGAAGGCAGCAGCGAGTCTTGATTTCGAGACCGAGCAAACGGTCAAC
>JAQBWV010000396.1 GCA_027624335.1 Planctomycetota bacterium | reverse complement strand
ATCCCGGCTGACAGAGTTCGAAGCCGGGCGGACACTGATTCCCCGTCCGGAATTCGAACGACGCAACGGCCATATCTGCCCGAATACTCTGTGGGCGGATCTGGTCACAGCAACGAACGGACGGCTCTGGCCATCCGTGTCAGCTCAGGCCAGCTCGCTGATTGACTGGCTGGAAACCGGCGGCGCTCCGCCGGATATCACGGTGCGACTCCGACTGCTGGACCTGTGCCCGGAGCCACCGGTCGCATCGTCCATCGTTCGGAGTGCCTGCCTCGGGCTGCGTGCAACGGCCCGGCAGTCACTGAACGCTGAAGCCGAGGCTCCGGTCGGCATGAACCTGAACTGGTTCACGCCGGCTGAACACGAAGAGTATTGACGATGCCGGAGCAGTGGTGCGTCGGCGTCACCTGATTGATGCCGCTGCAATTCCGCAGTGGCTGTTTCATTAACGACAGAGGAGAAAACAACATGGCAAAGAACAGTTCGAACCGACCGGTTCACGAAATCCGCATGGGACGCATCCGCGCCGCCATCTGGGCCAACGAGACAGAGAAGGGAGTCCGTCACAACGTGACGCTCACCCGACTCTACAAAGACGGCGACGACTGGAAAGACTCCGCCAGCTTCGGCCGCGACGACCTTCCACTGCTGGCCAAGGTCTCCGACCAGGCTCACACGTGGATCTTCGCATCCGCCGGAGCTGATTCCAACGGCCACGGAAACGAAAGTCGCGACCACGACGACTCATTCTGAGGTTTCCCCGGAGGGACGCACTACCGCCTCCCTCCATCTGCTGTTGCTGCTGCTGTGTGCGGTCCGACGAGCATTCTGCTGATCCGCACTGAAATCCAGACTGCTCTGCGTTTAGCCACCGGCATGTGATATCCTGATGACGGCAGCGATGGCTGCACGGACAAATACGATGGTGACTGTTGCTGAGGCAGACGATGCCAGATACCGGCTACCCGCACATTGAAATCAATGATGACTCCGTTCCGCTGATCGCTGGAACCACAACGAAGGTCGTCGAAATCGTCCAGGACCATCTGGCCCATTCCTGGGACGGTGTTGAGATCCGACGCCAGTATCCGTCTCTGACTCTCGGCCAGATTCACTCGGCTCTGGCGTACTACTACGACCACCGCGAGGAGATCGATCAGGACATCGAACGCCGGCGTGAGAGAGTCGCCGATCTTCAGTCACGCCACGGCTCTTCCGTCATCGGTGACCGCCTGCGAACGGTCACCAGCAAGCCATGAGTCTTTCGCTCTACATGGATCAGCACGTTCCGCTGTCCATCACCGAAGGATTACGGGAACGCGGTGTTGAGGTGCTGACCGCCGCCGAAGACAACGCGGCAGACTGGAGCGACCCGGACATTCTCCAGCGCGCGAGCGAACTGCAACGGGTCGTGTTCACGCTCGACGACGATTTCCTCGTCATCGCAGCCGACTGGCTGGAATCGGAGCGGGAGTTCGCCGGGGCCGCTTATGCTCACCAGCTCGGCATCACCATCGGCCAGGCCGTCCGCGATCTCGAACTGATGGCCAGCGTGCTTAACCTGGCCGACATGCGAAACCGAATCGAATTCCTGCCCTACTCATAGCGGCGAACTTCGGTTTCATGATCCTGATCACCGCAGCTTTAATAGTTTGGGCTACTGCCCGTTGTTGCGATGACTTTCCGAAAGGCCGGCTATTCACAATTCGTCGGCGTCACAACAGGACTAATGCTCGACAAAGGACGTTTAACTGCGTTACGGTCGAGACATTAAAAACTCACAGGTTCGCTGTTCCGGCATGAGCCGGGTGACTGAAGTGAACGCTCGACACGCCAGGCACTCGTTTTCTGGCGAGAGCTGATCGACGGTTTGTCGAGCGGTGCTTTGGCGGACCGATTTTCTGCATGGGATGACGAACAAGAAAACGGAAATCGCGATCTGGAACGGGACTCATCCGGCGAAACGGACGGAGCTTCTGCCAGCGCTGATCGCTGAGTCCGGAGATGCTGCTCAGTTCGCGTATGACGAGTTCTTCCATGGGAAGATTCGGAATCCGCGGACTCGGAAAACTTATCGGCATGCGGTGAATCGGTTTCTCGACTGGGCGCGATCCTGTGGGCTTGGATTGGCCCGGATCGCGCCGGCTCATGTGGGGCGGTATCTCGATGGTTTCTCGCTTGCTCCGGCGACGAAGAAGCTGCATCTGGCCGCCATCCGCCACTTCTTTGATGAGCTGGTCGTGCGGCATGTCGTCGTGCTCAATCCGGCCGCCTGCGTCCGTGGTGAGCGTCTGCAGGTGATCGAGGGGACGACTCCGGAGATCCCCCGTGAGCAGGCTCGGATGCTGCTGCACAGCATTGATAAATCGCACGTGGTTGGCTTGCGGGATCGTGCTGTGATCGCCGTGCTGATCTACACCGCGGCCCGCGTTGGAGCCGTTGCGGGGCTGCGACAGCGGGACCTTTACGACAGCGGCGGTCAGCTTTGTCTGCGGTTTCACGAGAAGGCCGGGAAGCGTCGCGAGATTCCCGTCCGTCATGATATGCAGCGGTACCTGAGCGAATACCTGACTGCTCTGATGCCGGAATCGCTCGTACCGGAAACGTCGATGTTTCTGACGACCGTCCGTCGAACGAAACAACTGACGCAGAATCCCATGACCGCCGGAGACATCGGTCGAATGCTCAAACGAAGACTGCGCGACTTTGGGTTCTCGGCGCGGCTGTCTCCTCACTCGTTTCGCGTGATGGTCATAACGGATCTCCTGGAACAGGGCGTTCCGCTGGAAGATGTTCAATACCTGGCTGGCCATGCTGACCCTCGAACAACTCGGCTCTACGATCGGCGGCAGCGTCGTGTCACGCGGAACATTGTGGAGCGGATCTCTGTGTAGATCGCCGACCGGCGGAGAGTGGAATCCATCGAGGATGCCGGTGCATCGGAAATGTCATGACTGACTCAAGCCGGGATGCCGGCCTTTCTGATCGTTTTCATGCGAGAACTGTTGACCATTTTCCATGCCAGACGCGGGAGTCGAGTTGCCGTGGCTGTCGGAAGTGGCCTGATCGTGACAGTGGTGATTCTTCGGGCCTGTGACACTGCGTGGCTACTGAGTTTCGTCGCGATTCTATCCGCAGTCAGTTTCAGTCTGCTGCTGAAGTGCTATCTGTATCTCAGATCGGCCCCGCTGAACTTTGGACCGTTGAAGACACCGTTTCTACTGGCACATGACCGGGAGATGTTTCCACGATTCGAAACATTGTCCCATTCGCTCCTGCGGATCGCTCAGAACACCGACCCGATCTTCCGCAGCGTCGCGATGCAACGTCTGGATGCGCTGTCTGCGCAAATCAATCACATCGCTGAAGGGACAATCGAGTTCCGCAGCACGGAGACATGGCGGCTGGTCTATGAGCAACTCCTGAAGAGTCCCGGACTGCATGAGTATCGTTCCGTCGCGTGGGTGCGAAACGACAACTACTGGCAGGACGCTGGTGGACGGCAAAGCACCCGGCTGAATGCGGAGGTGCAGGCCGCCGGGCGGGTGACAGTGAAACGCATCGCCATTCTTGCTGATGAACTCTGGCAGACGGACGCAGACATACCAGTCGAACGCGTGCGGCAATGGATTCACGAGCAGCACGTGGATGGGATTCAAATCAAGCTCGTTCGTGAATCTTCGTTGCGGAACGAGTCGGATCTGCTGCAGGACATGGGCATCTACGGCAGCCGGGCTGTTGGCTTCCAGGAGGTTGATGAAGCGGGCCAAACATCTCGCTTTGTCCTGAAGTTCGACTTCAACGAGATCACGAGGGCCGAAGACTGCTGGAAGCGTCTTTCTGTTTATTCCACTTCCTACAAAGATTTCCTGGATCAGCTCCCGCTGGATGAATAAGATCGTCCGAAATGTACGGAAGGTCATTCCTCTTTGCGGTCCATTTATCTGGATACCGCCCGGCTCGGGCAAATGTCGCCGGGCGCAGTGAAAGCCCTGACTGATTTCGTCCGTCTCACGGCCGAAGAGCCCTCGGGGCTGTACTTTGAGAAGTTCCTGGAAGACGGCATTGATGCGTGGCCCGATCGCCAGAGTCGCCGCCTTCCCGGTTTGAAATGCTGGCAGGGAATCGCAGCCCTCAAGCAGTCATTGCTGAGCCTCGTCGGTTCACCGCCTGACGGTCAGGTTCTGTTCGCCAGCCGCTCGACACAGCTCATGGAGCT
>JAQBWV010000395.1 GCA_027624335.1 Planctomycetota bacterium | reverse complement strand
CGCAAACCAGCCTGACCATCAGGACGCCCCCCCCTCATCAAAACGACTTGCCCGCGAGCAACATCTTATTCAATTGCTCAATGATCTTTCGCCGATTGAAAGCCGCGCTGGGATGTGGAATCTGTACCGCATTGATCGGACCGATAATCCGATACCCGCCACCTTCCTTATCGCCACTCGAATCCCGCATTCGTCGAGCGGTCCCGCAATCCTTGCAGCGTGGGCTCTCGCGATGCCCAGCGGACCAGCGAAATGGACGTCATTTGTGATGACTCCGGCATCAGCCGCCAGCAATGAATCGCGACCGTCCGTAGCCATGCCGGCAGGTGCAACGCTCGTGCTGTCGCTGCAGTCTGATACGGACGACGAGTTGACCGTCTTCCAGCAGAAGGCGGCAGCAGATTCAGACATCCGGCGTTGGACTCGCGAAATCAGCAGCGACCTGGATAGCTCCAACTGGCGGATGGTGCGTTCGTGGCAACTGTCTGCAAACTCTGCCGCGGCAAGATTTAACCAGACCCGGAGTGGTGATCTCGGACCTGGGCGAGCGATGGAGCTTTACATCTCCTACGATAGTTCAGGAACACTCACCGGGACGGCGAATGTCATCGGACCGCCACGACCGTTGACTCTGGTCCCGGTTCAATAACACTCAGCCACACTTCACTTACTTTCGACGAACAGCAGGAATCATGAAGGGCGTTCCAGGACTCATTATCGCAGCCGCACTGGCCATCGCTGGTGGAATCTGTAACTGGCTTTACATCGCCAGGCAGGCCGATCGCTATGAACGAGAAAGCTTCGTGAAAGTTAATGTCGATCAGATCCGCGCCGGCGAGAAATTCAAACGCCAGGACTTTGACAAGGTCGACATCCCGAAGAACAACCTTGGCAATCTCGAGAAAATTGCGATCCGTTGGCAGGATCTCAGCACGATCGAGAATCAGGTCGCCGTGAAGGACTTCGTCCGAGATCAGCTGGTACTGCAGGATGACCTTCGCACACCACCTGCCGAACCACTGAATCGTAAGCTCGGGCCGAACGAGCGTATTATTTTCCTGCCCGTCGATCCTCGTTCGTTCAACCCGCAACACGTCAATCCTGGAGACATCATCTCCTTTCGGATTCCGACCTCGCTGGGAGGACGACCAACTCCAGCTGCCGTTGGAAGTGAGGACACCACTCCGCTTGAAGAGATCATTGGCCCATTCCGAATTCTGGCACTCGGCAATCGAAAGGGAACGATTGAAACATCACGAATCATCGGCCATCGGTCGGGTTCTGAGAACGACATTGCCGTCAGTGTTGAAATTCGCGGCGCGGAACTGGAACCCAAGGCAAAACGGATTCTTGACATCGTCTCGATGACCAATTTCAAGGGCGTGCAGGTCCTCCTGCACCCAGCGTCTGATGGGAAGTAGTGTCGACAACACCCGTCGTGATCTGTGCCCGCCCTGAAACTCGTTATAACACTCGCGCTTCGTCCATCCATCCGCTTGAAACGCTGCGAGTCTGTCGCCTGTGGATTGCCGGGGCGGTATGCTGACGCCCTTGTGACACCTGCTCGAAGCAGCGTTTGACGCGACCAACATGACGAGACGCTTGTCTCTTAAGATCTGACCATGGCGAACGACGATTCGGAATTTCAACCCGACGGTGACTCCGTCGGTCTTGTCGAGACGCAATTCGTCACGCTGTTCGAAGCTCCGAATCAACTCTGCCTGGAAAGCGGAGTCCGTTTCGGACCGATTCAGGTCGCCTACGAAACCTATGGCACGCTGTCTCCTGAGAAAGACAACGCCATCTTTGTCTGTCACGCTTTGACTGGCGATGCTCACGTCGCTGGCTGGCACGCCGGAGAGGAACGTAAGCCCGGCTGGTGGAATGACTTCATCGGCCCCGGCAAAGGTCTGGACACGAACCGCTACTTCGTGATCTGCGCGAACGTTCTGAGCGGGTGCAAAGGGACAACCGGTCCCAGCAGTATCGATCCTGAAACCGGCAAACCTTTCGGACTTGGCTTTCCGTTCATCACGGTGGGCGACATTGTCAAAGTTCACTCGGCCCTTGTGACGCACCTGGGTATCGAGAAACTTCTGGCTGTCATTGGCGGAAGCCTTGGCGGAATGCAGGTTCTTAAGTGGGCTGCGATATTTCCGGATCAAATGGCGTCGGTCATTTGTCTGGCTGCGGCCGCAAAACTTTCAGCACAGGGAATCGCGTTCAACGTTGTGGGACGGCGCGCCATTTTCACGGATCCCAGGTTCAACGGCGGCGAGTACTACGACGACCCGGAAGGCCCTCGTTATGGACTCGCCCTCGCCCGCATGGTGGCTCATATCACCTATCTGTCAGACGTCTCTATTGAGGATAAATTCGGTCGCCGACTGCAACACAGCGACCAGTTCAAGTACGACCTCGATCAGGAAACCGAGTTTCAGATTGGCAGCTATCTGCATTATCAGGGCAAGCGGTTTGTCGAACGTTTTGACGCCAACAGCTATCTTTGCCTGACTCACGCCATGGACTATTTCGACCTGGCAGAAGAACACGGCAGCATCCAGCAGGCCCTCGAACGATCTGAAGCAAACTTTCTCCTGGCGTCGTACACGAGCGACTGGCTGTTTACGACGGCACAGTCGTTGCAGATCGTGTCGGCACTGGTCGATGGACAACGAAACATCTCTTTTGTCGAACTCGAAAGCTCCAAGGGGCACGACGCGTTTCTGCTTGAGATCGAACCACTGGAACAGCTTGTCCGCCCACTGCTTGAGCGCACCCGTAAAGAGATCGACGATCGACGTGTTGCGGAAGCCCGCATACGGGGCGACGGCGCGATGAACGGAGGCGATAGGGTTGAGTAAGAAACGTTACTGCATGCCGGACCCGCAGGCGGCCATCACTGACGAAGTGCTCATGCAGCACATCGAGCGGGAAAGCCGCGTCATCGACCTTGGCTGTGGCAATGGGCGGCTCCTCGAAAAACTGCGTGACGAACACGGTTGCTCAGTCCAGGGAGTTGAACTGGATCTCAGCGAAATCTACGCCTGCATCGGTCGCGGTGTGCCTGCGATTCTGATGGACCTCGATCAAGGGCTAGCGACCATTCCGGATGATGCCTTCGATCTCGCAGTGCTCAGCCAGACACTCCAGCAGGTTCGCCATCCTGCGGCCGTGCTTTCAGAGATGCTGCGGATTTCGAGACGCGCTTTGGTCGTTGTTCCGAATTTCGCTCACTGGAAAATCCGGCAGCAGGTACTGCTCAGCGGTCGAACTCCGGTCACCCAGTCGTTGCCGTACTCGTGGTACAACACTCCCAACCTGCATTTCCTGTCGATGGCCGATTTCCGGGAACTTGCCGAACAATTGAATGTGCGGATCGTCCATGAAATTCCGATCATCGCTGGCCGATCCCGGCGTCGAGCGTGGCTGCCGAACGTGCGGGCCGAAAGCCTGCTTTATGTTCTGGAGCGAGCCGTCTCGCGCAATGACGCCGCCAGCGTTTAGCGGTTGCTTTTGTGCAACGCGAAGATGAGTGGACCAATCCCGAATGTTCGACACGTTCGGCCTCAGAAGCTGGAATGTGATTCGCACATTCGTAACGTCCTCCCCCCAGCCGTCAGCAGATTCTATGTTTGCCTGACGTATTGACGCGTCAAGGACGTGAGTGCGTGCAACCTCAGGCAGCCGACGTGCTCTGTCAGAAGATTCACACCCCGATTTCAGCAACCCGACAGGCCCGATACGATGAGCGTCTCGACCCTGAATGACGAGTCGATCAAGCAGGTGAACCGATCGAACGAGGTAGAAGATGCTCGCATTCACCGTGAGTGTCCCACCTCTGAGCTATCCGATCTCGTCGACATCTATGCCGTCGCGGCGTATCTCCCGACAGCTGACTGGGTCACACGTCTCAACCTCGTAAGACCTCGACGAGACGTTCGTTGCCTGAGTGCGACTACTCGATTCTTCAAACGGTCATTGGACATCGGCGTCTCGCTGACAATGATTCTGTTACTGGCGCCATTACTGGCGGCAACCGCACTGGCAGTACGCCTTACATCACCCGGCACGGTGATCTTTCGGCAGCAACGAGTAGGGCTGAACCTGCGCGGTAGTAAGGTGGAGAAGAAAGATCGGCGGAACTCAGTCGCCGCCTGTGATCTGGATGGAGTGTGACTGCCCGTCCGGTGACTGGTTTCAGCGGCGTGGCAATATAGGCAACAG
>JAQBWV010000394.1 GCA_027624335.1 Planctomycetota bacterium | reverse complement strand
TCGGATTCTGTCAACGGATTCAACTTCGGCCTGCTGTGTCGGTGTAGAGCAAGGTCGCAAAGATCGCGGAGAACGACGCTCGATCGAGCCCATTCTTCGGGGGCTTTGCGACCTTCTGTCGTTTTCATCCAGCCTGATCCAGGGATGCGTTTCTGAACAGGCCACTTTTGCAGCTTGAGTATTCAAGCCGGAGGCTGCCCGTGTTTCGGACACTTCTTTCTGTAATCACTCTGCCAATCGCCGTCACGCTGGTGACGACGTGTTACGTACACGCTGCAGATGAGTACCCGGTCCACCAGGATTCGACGTCGCAGGCAGGTGTACCAAAGGGCGAGGTCAAAGGGCCGTTCGAATGGAAGAGCGGCATCTTTCCCGGCACCATCAGGCAGTACGCGATCTACGTGCCCGCTCAGTATGACGCTTCGAAGCCAGCTTGCTCGATGATCGTTCAGGACGGTCTCGGAAAGGCCAACGCATGGAAACTGCCGACAGTGCTCGACAACCTCATTCACAAGGGCGACATCCCGGTTCAGCTGGGAATCTTTGTCAGCCCCGGTGTCGTTCCTGCTGCCAGCGAGAACGCGCAGGCGAGATACAACCGCAGTTACGAATACGATGGCATGAGCGATCTGTATGCCCGGTTCCTGCTTGAAGAACTCCTGCCGGAAGTTGCAAAGTCGTATAACCTCAGCAGTGATCCGAACGACCGCCTGATCGCGGGGTCCAGTTCGGGGGCGATTTGCGCCTTCACCGCAGCCTGGGAGCGACCACACGAGTTTCGTCGAGTATTCAGTGCTGTCGGGGCCTTTGTGTCGTTGCGAGGCGGAGATGAGTATCCGACTCTGGTCCGCAAGTTCGAAAGTAAACCGATTCGCGTCTTCCTGCAGGATGGCTCCACGGACCTGGATATTTACGCTGGAAACTTGTGGCAGGCTAATCAGTCGATGTTGTCGTCACTCAAGTATTCCGGATACGACGTTGCCCATGAATGGGGCGACGGCGGCCATAATGGAAAACACTCGACGGCTATCATGCCCGACGCGTTGCGGTGGCTCTGGCGCGACTATCCGGAACCGATCAAACCGGGAGTCCCTCCGGCACGCAGAACCGAACTGGTTATCCCTGGTGAAGACTGGGAACTGGTGAGCTCAGGCCATCAATACACCGACAGCCCGGCGGTGAATGCTGCGGGTGAAGTATTCTTTGCTGATCGCGGAGCGGGCACTGTTCACGTCGTGACGCTGGACGGACAGGTATCTCACTTTTCAACGCCGGGTGAGGGAATTGGTGGCTTGATGTTCGGCCCTGACGGACTGCTCTACGGTTGCCATCGAGGAAGAAAAGCGATCGTCCGCTTCAAGTCGAACGGCGAAATGGAAACCGTCGTCGAGGATACGAACAGCAATGATCTCGTCATGCTTCATGATGGATCAGGGTATTTCACTGATCCCACTTTGCAGCGAGTCTGTCGATTCACTCCGGATGGGAAGCTGACGGTTGTTGATATGGGGATCAATTTTCCGAATGGAGTCATCACGTCGCCGGATCAGTCTCTGTTGTTTGTGTCCGATACTCGTGGCCGATTCAGTTTTTCGTTTCAGATTGCTCCTGGTGGTTCACTGCGGCACAAGCAGAAATATGGGCACGTCCACGTATCCGACAGCAGCAGCTTCAGCGGTGCAGACGGTTGGACAGTCGATACCGAGGGGCGGCGTTACCTGACAACGAAACAGGGATTGCAGGTCTTCGATCAGCTTGGTCGCTGCCACATTATTCTGGCGTTCCCGCAGGGAGCGACCTGGATGTCTAACGTTTGCTTCGGCGATCCGAAACTCGACACGCTTTATCTCACCTGCGAAGACAAAGTCTTCCGCAGAAAGATCAACGCCACGGGAGCTGTGTCGTGGGAGGCTCCCGTTAAACCGCCGAAGCCTCGCCTTTAGACCGGAGTCAGAAGTCGTCTCGTTCATCAGCATCTTCGATTGGGTCGGCGCTGGCTTCTAACCGGGATGTGCGGCGAAACACTGCAACCACGTCGTCGATGTCTACGACGAAGAGTACGTTGTCTGATTCAAGGTCCACAGGGATTGCGTTCTTGGGATGAAACAGAACCTTATCGTACTTGCGGACCGGGAAGTCGGTGTCGTTCGCGATCTGTGCGCTGATCTCGACCACACGACCGGTGATCGTCGGGATTTCTGCCTGATCAGGCAGGACGATACCTCCTCTGGTGGTCTGGCGGGCGCCATCTTTTCGGATGAGAATCCGACTTCCCAATGGTTCAACGAATTCCTGGATGCTCATGAGTGCTCTGGCGCTGCAGGAGTCGAATCAGTCCCCAGGAGGAAGCGTCCGGCTTCGCTCCATAATCGGACACGCATCCTAGTCCACACGGTTGCCATTGGCTAATGGAGACTTGTCGCGACCGCTGGAAAGGAAATGTCATACGATCAGGCGGACAGTTCAACGCAGAATTCACGGAGGAAAAACACTGAGGAAAAAGCAGATGCCTGGCTTCCTCTCCGACTCCTGCGTTCCGGTTTTGAAGATACCGTGCTGAAAAAAAGTTCGAGCCCTGAACTCAAGATCCGTCGCAGGTGGCTCGAGCGACCATTCCCGCGAGGTATGCCGCTTTGAAACCGGCATCGATGTTGACGACGGCAACGTTGGCAGCGCAGCTGTTGAGCATTGAAAGGAGAGCGGCCACGCCGCCGAAGTTCGCTCCATATCCAACGCTCGTGGGAACCGCGAACACCGGAGTGCTTACGTGGCCAGCGACAACCGATGGCAATGCGCCCTCCATTCCGGCAACGACAACAATCGCTTGTGCTTTACGAAGCTGATCGATTCGACCAACTAAACGCTGTGGCCCGGCGACACCGACATCGACGATGAGATCAACATCGCAGTTCATCCAACGAATCGTTTCGGCGGCTTCTTCGGCAACGGGAAGATCACTGGTGCCAGCGCTGACCACGGCAACGAGCCCTCGGCGTTCCGCTGTTTCAGAAGAAATCCGCAACGTGCCAGCAGTTTGGTTAAAGACGGCTTCTGGAAATCGTTCCAGGATCGCAACCGCTTGCTGTTCGTCGACTCGCGTCGCCAGGCATGACTGGCCGGCTGCAGACAATGCCTCGAAAACGCCGACGATTGCCTCAGGCGTTTTTCCCCGGCCATAAACAACTTCCGGAAACCCACAACGGCTGGCTCTTCCGAGGTCGACGCAGGCCACCGGAGTGAGAGCGATCCGGGTTCCCGAGGCATTGTCTGAATTAGTGTGCTGGGGAGCGCTTGGAGTTGCGAATCCCAACGAACTTCGCAGCCGGTCGATGACCTCGGTCATTGTGCATGAGCCGTCAAGCAGTTGCTGGATGGTCGTTTCGAGCTGTTCCCTGTCCACAATCAACGTCCCTCATTCTGAAATCTCAAGCGGGGTTGCAACGTCTTGAAAGCGGCCATGCCTGTCTTTCATGACAATCACTCATAACCTGGCAGTGTCAATTCGGCCTACCCACCTGAATAACCGGAACAATCGCTACAGGTAGCCCAGACCCTTTCAATTCGCAAATCCGCAGACGTTTTCCTGCCGGACAAAGTCCGACAATACGAAATACTGAATACAGACAGGTTGTTCCTGTCGCAACGATTCGAGCAGTTGGGATGACGCCGTATGAACCAGATGGAGCGATGTTTCCAGTGTATTGTGGCTTCTAAACCGGTACTGGCAGTCATCCTGGCGAGCAGGTCTGAAGCTGCGAACCCGATTCTGACCTTGACACTGACTTAAACGTTCTAAAGTCATCACCCGGTTCGGACCGAAAGTAAGGTCAGATGGTCGGAGACTGAATGGTCCCGTCCTGCAACTTGGAGGGAGCAGGCACGGAACTCTCAGAAGAAGACCATTTCGGGAATTGGCAGCAGGGAGAGCTGCTCAACAGGAAATTGATGCAATGGCGATTGGCATTCGTTTCTGTTGCCCGACGTCAAACATGAGTGGCGAGTCAAGCGAGATAACTCAACTGAGACATCTCCTGCGAAACGTCGGTCAGAAGTGGCGCCTGGAAAACGAGTCGATCTGGACTTCACAATAGGAAGGCCAGGTCGAAACTTCCGGGAAAACCCTGGAAAATGAGTTTCCTCGAGAGAAGAGAAGCGGAGAAACCAAAGTCCTCAGTTTTGTGTTGCCGACGTAAGGCAGGTGAGGAATCGGTGGGAGATACCGATAAATCACC
>JAQBWV010000393.1 GCA_027624335.1 Planctomycetota bacterium | reverse complement strand
GTTCACGTTGTCGCGTACATCGGCGATATCAATACAGACCAACAGCTCGACTTGAACGACGCATCGCTTGCAATGAGAATCGACGCCGGACTTGTAGATGGAATCACGCAGGTTCCTCTCGCTGATCCGCGATTGATCGTTGATGTCAATGGGACTCAAAGCACGGATCGGAATGATGCCGCGCTGTTGCTCAGAAAGGGGATCGGACTCGCTGTCGACGAAATTCCCGATGACCCGGATCCATTTGCCGGCGTGATGCCGCAAACTGGACCCGAATCAAGACTCTTTGTGCCACAAAACTTGAACGCGGCTACTGGTGAAACCATCACCGTTCCGGTCATGCTTGAAAATACTGAAGAGACTCAGATCGCGATTGGGAACGCACGAGTCGTCCTGACCTATGACGACGCTCTGTTTTCCGTTGGCAACGCACGCCTCGGAGCAGGCTTGGTTGGATTCACATCCGAATTCGATATCAGCACGCCCGGCCGAATTGTATTTGGGGCAATTTCGTTGGATTCAGTGATACTCAACCCCGATGACATTGTCGATCTCTTCCTTATTGACTTCACGGTAAAGGAATCCGCTCCCGTTGGCTCATCTGTCTTGAACCTTATTGCGTCGTCCGGGACGTTGACGACTGTCCTGCACAATAAGGAGCTCAGTACAGTCACTCTGGTTCAAGCTCCGACAAACCAGATGAACGATGCTACAGATGGCAGGTTCACAATCATCGACACCCTCAACCCCACCGTCACTGTGAACATCGTGGATGCGTCTTTAAGCGACGGTGACAACGCCAGCAACGTGACGTTTGAATTCAGCGAAGACGTCGCCGGGTTCGACGCCAGCGATGTATCCGTCACCGGTGGAACGCTCTCCAGCTTCTCCGCCGTGGATGGCGACAGTTTTACCGCCATCTTCACCGCCAGCGACGGTATCGAGACAACCGGCTCGGTCAACGTCGGGAATGGCTACTCCGACGCGGCAGGTAATGCAGGAGCAACTGGCGCCGACAGCGTCTCGATCGACACCCTCAACCCCACCGTCACCGTGAACATCGTGGATGATATTCTGCGTAATGCAGACAACACCTCGAATGTAACATTCGTGTTCACTGAGGTTGTCACTGGCTTCGAACCCGAGGACGTGGTGATAAGTGGTGGGACTCTTTCGAACTTAAGCGGAAGCGGTACCAACTATACCGCAACTTTCATCGCCGCCGACGAGATTTCGGAGACCGGGTCGGTAGCAGTTCGCTCGGACTCCTACGTTGATCTGACAGGGAACTCAGGGCTTAGTGGTGCAGACACTGTTGCGATCTCAACTAAGACAGCAGTCACGATCACACTCGTCGGAAGTCAGAACCTTGTCGTCATCGCTTCGTCTCAAGGAGCCGTTCGCGTTTTGATTAACGATGAACCTGACGTCGGAGTTCCGATCGCATACGCCTCGGAACTGGAATCGCTCAAAGTTTTCGGTGGAAGTGGAAGCAATGTGATCGACTTGTCAGCCATTACGTCAGATGCATTTTCGACACCGAATGGCGTCCAGGTAACGGTGAACGCGGGAGGCGGTGCTGACAGCATTCTAGGCAGTTTATTTGATGATGTGCTGAACGGTGAAGATGGAAACGACACTCTCAACGGCGGACTCGGTAATGACACACTCGATGGAGGGGCCGACGAAGATACACTCGTGGTTACAACGGAATATTACCTCAACATCAATGCCACGGAGACCATCGGAGCTGGTACAGACTCGCATGTGTCGTTTGAGAAAGGTGTCCTTGAGGGTAACTGGCGCAACAACCGTCTCGACGCAACTCACGCACCGTTTTCAGTAGAACTGATCGGGTTAAGCGGCAACGACACCCTGCTTGGCGGAGCGTTCAATGACACTCTCGATGGAGGGGACGGATATGACGTTGCAGAAATTCACGGCAGCAACATAGTGCTGACAGACACGGTTGCCCCTGGATCAAATGGGGACAACATCGCAGACGTTGAGGGGCTTCAGCTGATTGCCTCGCAATCTGGCAGTATAGTTGATGCCGGTGCCTATACGCTTGGTAGTGTCACGATTGTTGGAAGCAGCGGTAACGATACCTTGAAAGGAGGTTCGGGAGACGACTTCATCTTCGCTGGCAGCGGCAGTGACGAGGTTCATGGCGGTGCGGGAGACGACTTCATCCATGGCGGCTCTGGTTCTGATGTCCTCTCGGGCGATGCCGGTGACGACACAATATCTGGCGGTGCCGGTCGAGACGCGATTGATGGCGGCGACGACTCGGATCTCGTTCATGGCGGCGCTGGTCCCGATACCGTTCATGGCGGTGCCGGTGATGACAACCTGTATGGTGGAGCTGGACGTGACAGCATTGATGGAGACGATGGCTCGGATTCACTGATCGGCGGTGGAGGTGCGGATAACCTGGCGGGCGGGAACGGTAGCGACTCATTGAACGGCATCGCTCGCGATGGCAATTTCAACGACGTCGTGGGCAGAGACACGCTGATTGGCGGCAACCGTCCGGAAGCGCACCCCGCTCCTGTCGAGACACTCGTTCAGACATCCGATGAACTGGCGGATGTGCCGAGCTTTCAAATCCCCCGACTCTACAGCAAAAACAACAAAGAGATCGACGAAGCCTTCCTGCAGCCGCTTCTGCTGGAATTGCTGGAATTGTGATGACTTGCCGAAGAGCCGAGTTCGCTTGG
Organism: Planctomycetota bacterium; assembly: GCA_027624335.1. Classification (GTDB taxonomy): domain Bacteria; phylum Planctomycetota; class Planctomycetia; order Planctomycetales; family Planctomycetaceae; genus JABMPE01. The sequence goes on along the minus strand of JAQBWV010000393.1, from coordinate 1,513 downwards.
ATCGAACGGGGATCGCTGTCATGATCCGCGTGGTCAAAATACTCGAACGACCCTAAAAGCACGGTTACACCACGACTTCCCTGAAACAACGTCACGGCTTCACTCCCGGCATTCAGTGGCCGTCAGACGCAGGTTACCAAAGTCCCCCCACTAATCCCCCCACAAATACGTGAAGTCTACGTCTGATCAAAGCAAAGTCGCAGCCAGGTAAAAGCAAAGCCCCTAAAAAACAGGGGCTTTGCCAAGCATCAGCATCGCTAAAGGAAAGCTCAACCGGTTTACGAAACCGATGCTCTATATGGACGAAAGCTGCGCCAACGACTCGGTAAGATAGGACGACCAGCCAGTTAGGTTCGAACCAAAAAAGTTCTAACCGTGCCCTGTGAACTCTGCTTTCTTCAGAACCGAGCATGTTGACACAACGCCTCAATCGCCAGTTTGATATGCTCCGGCAGTACTGGCCACGCTTCGATGATTGTGCCGATCCGTGCCAGCTGGTGCTCATCAATGTCCTGCGACTGCAGCCATAGTGCAGCCACGCGCGAGGGGTGTTGACATAACTCGCTGTTGCCACAGCTCGTTGTGTCGTCGGAAACGCGGGTTCGATTCCCGCCGCCTCCACTAGGGCCAATTTGCGAGAGATCGCAAGTTGGCCCTTTTCATTGGTTTACGGTGATTCTCTTGCTTCCTGAGGCTACGCAGCGTCAAATAGGTCCAATCGGAGGTCCAATTAGGTGGATTTTCGGGTCCAATTAGACGCTAGTGGACAGAGCCTCGGAGGTCACCATCAACCAATCCAGCGAGAAGATCACGCGACGGCACAGTCGCCGGAAATCGAGTCAAAGCACTGACACCAAGGGGGAGCGGTTCTTTCTCCAAGGCAAGCGGTGGCGGTTCCCACGGGAACTCTCGCCGCAGGATGTCGAGACTCGCATCTCGCGTCTCAGAGCACTGTGGGATGACCACGAACGCTTCTGCCTCAGCCAGTTGTTCGTCGATCCGTATGCATTGCGAGGCCGACCTGAGCTTGACATCGAGGAGGACGCTAAGCGATTCCTGAAGCTGCAAGCTTCCGTCACTGGGCCGAACCACGAAAGCGACAAAGCGACTGGTGCGTGGCCACCTTTCGGCGTCAGCGGGCGGAACGGTGACGTAACGGCCGGAGACAAGGCAGCCGATTGGTCGCCCCTCGCTTTGTGGATTGCCGATCAGATCAAGCACGGCGTTCAGCCGGTGCCTCTGCCGCCACTTCCCGAGTTGCAGAGCTCTGTCTTTCGCAATAATCAGGTCGATTACCGATTTGGACATCTTGCCGAGGTGTTCTCTGGACCTTGCGAATCGCACCCACCAACAATCCGTGATCTCCGTTGGCAGGATGCATTCAAACTACTCAACCGACTCACTGAAGCCTATCCGTCCGTGCCCTGGGCTATGTCGCAGCACCACATTGATGAAACGGCTCGGTTCCACGAGCAGGCAACGAAAGAAGCGATCGCCACGACGGCAAAAGTCC
>JAQBWV010000075.1 GCA_027624335.1 Planctomycetota bacterium | reverse complement strand
AAATCGTGGGACTAATGAGCTCGTCAGTATTCAGACTGCAGTCGCGGCAAGCGAACAAGTACTGTTGTTCTCGAAACATGAGGGCGCGCGGAACAACTCCATCTTCGTCTCTTACAGTGTGCATCAGGATCATCCCGAAACAAACCATCGTCAAGAACTTTCGAGTGAACTTCAGATCGCCCACATTCTGTGATCCCTGCAACTGACAACTTCGGATCGGTTTGACAGGCCAGTCACATGGCAAGTTCTCTCGATCAGCAAGCCGTGGGCCCTCAGGATTTCGAAACCTTTGGACATCGCGGGACCGATCATGCGGATTGTAGCCGTTGTACGACATTTGACCGTCGCCGCGAGAATCACCGGCGGGGCGGTTTGTACGGTTTCAGTCACGCGACACCGTCGTTCTGAAACGCTAATCTCAGAACGCTTCTCGATTCCCACCAGAGTGTTTGGCTCTCCCCCGCCCCCGCGCATTAAATACCCAGTCCGGAGACAAACTGTGGCCGCATCCGTCATTCAGCGACTGCGACAGAACGCCGTAAACCTGATGATCAAAGACCAGAGTGTCAGACAACTGGCGGACATCGTCGCCGAACTGTGCCTGATCTGCGAAGACCAGCAGAAACGTATCAGCGAACTGACGCTGGAAATCGCAACACGGCGAGAAACTGCCCTCGAATCCACCGTTGACTAACCGGGCGGTGTCACGTTGAGTGTAATTCGTCGTGATTGGCCCAATGCCTGAAGCAAGGATAAACGCAGATCTTCAGAGACTGATCAGGAGACGGTCCCATGGCAGAGCCGATACTTAAGGTTCGCAATCTGACGACTTCCTTCCGTTCTGATCAGGGGATCGTGACGGCGGTTGAGAATATCTCGTTCGACCTGTTCCCTGGCGAATCTCTAGGACTGGTCGGCGAAAGCGGTTGCGGAAAAACGGTCACCAGCAAGTCGATCATGAGACTGCTGCCCGAACATCGTTCGTTCTTTGGACCGGAAAGCCGCATCGAGTTGGAAGGTCAAAACCTGACCACCTTCTCCGAACGCGAAATGCGAATCGTTCGCGGCAACCGCATCGCGATGATCTTTCAGGAACCGATGACCGCGCTGAATCCGGTGTTCACCGTCGGCTGGCAGCTCGACGAGGCATTGAAACAGCACACGACGCTTGGCAGGAAAGACCGCCGTGACAAGGCGATCGAGATGCTGACGCTGGTCGAAATGTCCAACCCCGCAACCCGACTGCACGAGTACCCGCATCAACTCTCCGGCGGCATGCGGCAGCGCGTCATGATCGCGATGGCACTGTGCTGCGAGCCGGACATCCTCATCGCCGACGAACCAACAACTGCGCTCGATGTCACCATTCAGGCTCAGATTCTGCGGCTGATGGAAGACCTGAAACAGCGACTGGGTACCGCCATCCTGCTGATCACTCATGACCTGGGAGTCGTCGCGCAGGTCTGCGACCGAGTCGTGGTGATGTATGCCGGCCAGGTCGTCGAAACCGCTCCCGTCCGGGATCTTTTCCACTCGCCCCAGCACCCCTACACGCAAGGCCTGCTGGACTCGATCCCGAAGTCCGGCCCCGCCGCGCACGGCAAACGACTTCCTGCCATTCCGGGAATCGTCCCGAGCCTGTGGAACCTCCCCTCCGGGTGCCGCTTCCACGAACGCTGTGCTCACTGCGAAGAAATGTGCCGCACAGACGCACCGCAACTTGAAGCCTCGACCGAGCACCGGTCTGTCCGCTGCTTCTTCCCTTTGAATGCAGCGGTGAAACTTTCCGCACCCTCAGCCTGAGAACTTATCTGCACGTCAGTCATCAAGTTTTCCGCATAGGCGATCAAAGCTGCCAGCCTCTCGACAGCATGAGTCGGCGGACTCAGAATGAACCTTCTGTAAACTCGTTCTGGAACTGATTGTCGATCAGTCCAGCGATCACGAGTTCAAATCGGGACAAACGGTTTGTCACCGTTCGCTGCGCATTCAATGTCTGAATGCGATCCTATTCGCGAATGAAACAGTTCAGACTCCAGGGCCCGGCATTGTGGAAGCACCCGGCATTGTGGAAGCAGCAGAGCAGTTCTGGCAGAGTCTTGCAGACAACATTGTCCTGCTCTTGGTGGTGATGCCACTGGTGGGAGCGGGACTGGTGCGGCTGATGAAGTCGTCGGGACCAGAGCCGGTTTACTTCACGGGACTGGTCAACTTCTGGCTGACAGCCGGGCTGGCGGTGATCATGGTTGTCAGGTTTGAACCGGGACAGCCAGATAAGTCTGAATACTCGACAAAGATGACCAGCTCACTTTCGTGGCTGGCAGAATGGGAACGTCAACCGATCGCAGGTGCTGTCGGATCAGGTACTGCAGTGCAGCCTCAGACTGCGCCCTCGGAGTGGCGTCCGGTCGGGCCGGATGTGCGGCTTTCCGTCGGCGTGAACCGGTTCAGTCTGTGGTTTCTCGTTCTTACGGTGGCCACAACGCTGGCAGTGTTCCGCAGTGTTTCCCCGGACGATCCCCGGCTCGTTTCGAAGCTGTCCTGGCTGCTGCTGACTGAGTCCGCCATGCTCGGCACGTTCGCCGCTCAGGATGTGATCCTGCTGGCGATCTGCTGTCAGGTGTCGACGCTGGGACTCTTCTTCCTGGTTGGTCAGGGCGGCGACCCCGACCGACATGAAGCGGCTCGGCGATTTCTCAGAACGCAAACGGTGTCTGGAATGTTGCTGATGGCGGGTTTCGTCGGAGTTGCCGTCTGCCACTGGTGGATGCAGGCAACGGTGGATCCGCAGGAGGCCGAACTCAGTTTTTCATTACGCCGAATCATTGTTGACGTGCCGAAACTCGCTTACCAGACGGACGCGGCGCATGACCTGTGGACGACGGTGTCACCGTGGTTGTTCGTCGTGTTGTGTTGCGGCCTTGTTCTGCGACTGCCGATCCCACCACTGCATCACTGGTGGTTTCGGATCAGCGAGCGGGCAGACTCACGCATCATCGCGCTCATGGCTGTGGGCTATCTGCCGCTGTCGTTTTACGCAGTGGTACGGATCATCGTCCCGCTCTTTCCGGAACTTGTCGCCGAACTGGCTCCGCGGCTGGTTCTGTGGATCTTGTTGTCGGCAGTCATCCTGGCTCTATCGGCGCTGGCGATGAGCAACCTTCGACGGAAAATCGCGACTGCCGGTTTGTGCAGCAGCTGTGTCGCGTTTGGAGTGGCATTCTTCGGTGAGCGTTCGGGAATTCAAGGCGGATTGCTTTTGACGATCGCCGCCAGTGGTTCTCTCGCACTGTTGCACCTTTCCTGTTTTGGACAGCACATCAACAAGCTTCCCATGCTGCTCGGCTTCGCCGGTCTGGCGGCGATTCCATTAAGCGGATCGTTCTGGGGCGAGATCCTGATTCTGGAAACCGTGTTTCGACGAGACTCCTCAGCGGCCTTCTTTTTGATCTTCGCGGCATTTTGCGTGGCACTGTCGCTACGGCAGTGCTGGCAGGAATTCGCTCAACCCTCAGGCGTCGCGAGCTCAAACGAGAAGTCAGAGCCGTCGATCGCCCGCCACGGCATTCTGAACGTGATGCCACTCGCTCTGGTCCTTGTTGCGGCCGCCGTCACGCCACAATGGATTGTGGGTCCGCCCAGGACGATCGACGCTGAGAGCACAACCGTTGAAACAGACACCACGCGACGCGAATTCGGCTCCATCGTGAATGGCGAAGTCGCCAGGCCGAAGTCGCTTGCGAAGTCGACACCGAACGCGGAATGATGATCGGTGACATAAGGATCATCAAACACGTTTGCCGCCGATGGACACATTCAGATTCGAGATCGCTCATGTTAAATTCCGTCGTTGATCGACTCAGGAACTGGTCCAGATCAGGTTACCCATTTGGTGTGCCATTCCCACGAAGGCGAGAATCCAGTGACACCTGTTGGATTCCGTCCTTAGCGGGATTGGGGAACTTCGTGCGAAATTGCAGTCGCGGGGACGTTACTTCGGGATCGTTCCTGATTCCCGATTGGATCGAACATTCCCTCGTCATCGTGGCTGTGTTTCTTGTCGTGCCCACTGCCCGCTGCAACGCTGTTGAGCCACTGGGCGTCGAATTCAACCGGGACGTCCGGCCAATTCTTTCAGACCATTGCTTCGAGTGTCACGGTCCAGACGCCGAACAGCGCCAGGCGGAGCTACGACTCGACACGAAAGACGGCCTCTTCCGCAAGACCGACGATCACCAGAACGTCGTCGTCGGTAAGTCCGAACAGAGTGAAATCTTTCGGCGAATTTCGTCGACAGATCCCGACGAGCGAATGCCGCCGCTGGAAACCGGTCGAAAACTGACGGCCGAGCAGATCGCGGCGATTAAGAACTGGATCGACTCCGGGGCTGAGTGGCAGCAGCATTGGTCGTTCGTGACTCCGATTCGCCCGGAAGCCCCGCAGGTATCCAACTTGGATTGGGTAAAGAACCCTATCGACGGTTTCGTACTGGCGAGACTCGATCAGGAAGGTCACAAACCGTCGGCCGCCGCTGATCAGCGAACGCTACTGCGACGAGTGTCATTTGACCTGACAGGCCTGCCGCCAACTCCCGAAGAAGTGCGAGCGTTTCTCGCCGACGACTCGCCGCAGGCTTACGAACGAGTAGTCGATCGTCTGCTGAAGTCGCCTCGCTTTGCCGAGCGGATGACGGTCCGCTGGCTCGATGCGGCGAGGTACGCAGACACCAACGGTTATCAGTCAGATGGCCCGCGCGACATGTGGCGCTGGCGTGACTGGGTGCTGGAAGCGTTCCACAAGAACATGCCATTCGACCAGTTCACGATCGAGCAGCTGGCTGGCGACCTGTTGCCAGACGCGACGCTCGATCAGAAAATCGCCACAGGCTTCAACCGCAACCACCGAGGTAACGCGGAAGGCGGCATCGTTCCCGAAGAGTATCAGGTCGAGTACGTCGTCGACCGCGTCGACACAACGTTCACCGTCTGGCAGGGCCTGACAATGGGCTGCGCAAGATGCCACAGCCACAAGTTCGACCCGCTGTCGCAGAAAGAGTACTACCAGATTTTTTCCAGCTTCAACAACATCCCGGAAAACGGTCGCGCGCTGAAAGAAGGCAACTCGCCACCGTGGATTCTCGCTCCGACGCCAGAACAGCAGGCAGAAGTGAAACAGCTGGCCACGAAGAGGGTGGAGGATTCCAGGCAGTATCACCGACTTGCGAAGGCTATCGACGCAGGACTGAAGGCCTGGCAGCAACCAGACTCGACGGCCAGATCTGATGCTCAATTGAGCTTCTGGGACATGACTGACGGTCTGTTGTTCAGTTCTACTCTTGACTCACTGCCGGAGAAACAGGCCGACGGCAAGCCGGCCGCCAAAGACGGCAATGCAGAGAAAAACGACGAAGACGTTTCCAGAAAACAGGCTGTTCATGGCAACGTGCAGCTTGCTGCGGGGCGGCGTGGGAAGGCCGCTCGTTTTGACGGCAGCGGGTTCATCGAGACCGCTGACGAGGCCAGGTTCGGCTATTTCGACAGTTTCTCGTTCGGTGCTCATGTCAACATGCCGAAGCACGTGGCCGGGACGGTTTTGTCGAAAATGGAACTGGTTGATCGAGGCAGCGGGTACAACCTGCACATTACGGACGACGGCAAAGTGCAGGTCAACCTGGTTAAACGCTGGCTCGACGATTCGCTGCGAGTGGAATCGGTGGACGCAATCCCCACCGGAAAATGGGTCCACATTTTCGCCACTTATGACGGCACGCGAGTTTCCGACGCGATCCGCATTTACGTCGACGGTCAACAGGTCGAGCACAAAGCCAATCTGGATGGCATCAATCAGTCGTTTGCCAGTGACGATCCCGTGCGGATCGGTGCGGGGAATTCGAATTTCCAGGGACTGATCGACGAAGTCCGGATCTACGACCGCGTGGTCAGTGAGCAGCAACTGCAGCCTATCGCGGAGCACCGAACCATCGGCGAGTTACTCGACGAGTCACCGGTTGATCAGGGTCGGCTTGCGCAGGCTAAGCTGCGTTACTACTTCACTCATGTCGCCGCTTCGAAGGAGATCCGCAAGGCCGTTGCCGATCTTGAAAACAGTCACGCGAAGTTCGAAGAGTTCGTACGAACTCTTCCGACCGTCATGGTCATGCAGGAAATGGAGACACCGCGCGAGACTCATGTGCTGCTGCGCGGCCAGTACGATCGACCGGGTGAACGCGCGACGTTTGGAACTCCGGCAGCGCTGCCGCCACTGCCAGACGCCGCACCGGCAAACCGCCTCGGTCTCGCACGCTGGCTGGTGAGCCGGGAGAATCCGTTGACCGCTCGCGTGACGGTGAACCGATTCTGGCGGGACATCTTCGGAACGGGCATCGTCAAGACGACGGAGGACTTCGGTGTGCAGGGTGAGCGACCATCGCATCCGCAACTGCTTGACTGGCTCGCCGTTGAGTTCATGGAGTCCGGCTGGGACGTGAAACGTCTCATCAAGACGATCGTCATGAGCAACACGTACCGGCAGGAATCTGGAAGGCAGAAGGGTGAAAGCGGAAGGCGGAATGTTGATCCTGACAACCGGCTGCTGGCTCGCGGGCCGCGAGGTCGATTGTCGGCCGAGATGATTCGTGACCAGGCGCTCATGGTGGGCGGCCTGTTGACCGAGAAGACTGGCGGCCCGTCGGTGCGGCCTTATCAACCGGATGGTCTGCTGAAAGAAATCGCCTCGGATACGGACTATCCGCAGGACCACGGTCCGGACCTGTATCGCCGCAGCCTCTACACCTACTGGAAGCGGACCGTCGCACCGCCAATGATGACCAACTTCGACGCGACGGGGCGAGAAGCCTGCGAAGTTCGCCAGTCAAGAACCAATACGCCGCTGCAGGCACTCAACCTGCTCAACGACGTGACGTTTGTTGAAGCGTCGAGGGCACTTGCTCAGAACACGCTGGCAGCACCGGGCAACGATCAACAGCGTCTGAAACTCGCTTTCGAACGAGTCCTGAGTCGCCAACCCACCGCACGCGAATGCACGATCCTGCTCGCCGGACTGACTCACCATCGTGAACGATTTACAAAAAACAAAGGGGCAGCCAACGAGTTAATTCAGACCGGCGAGTGGCCAGTCGCTGAAACTTTTCCACCCACCGAGCTGGCCGCCTGGACAACCATCTGCAGCACGATTCTCAATCTCGATGAGGCTGTGACGAAGGAATAAAACGAAACAGAACCGGGTGACTGGCGGTCGAGCTTGCTCGCCCCCAGTGCTTCAAAATACTGGGGCTCGCCGGAGGCTCGACCGTCAGCCACCCAATGCTGAATTCTTGAGAATCGAACGCCGACCTGACGGTCGAGGATTCAACCATCGAACTGAACGTCAACGACTGATGACGGAGATCTCATAATGACCAGCATGCAACCAGAAATGATTTCGGCCCTGGGGCGACGAACGTTTCTTTCACAGTCGGCGTCGGGCCTTGGTTCCATCGCGCTGGCTTCGTTGCTCGCGCGGGATTCTCAGGCCGCTCCGAAAGCGAATGCTCCCGGAATCGAGGGGCTGCCTGACCTGCCCGTCAAGGCGAAGCGGGTGATCTACCTGTTTCAGTCCGGAGCACCCTCGCAAATTGACCTGTTCGACGAGAAGCCGGCGCTGGCGAATCTGCGCGCGACCGAGCTACCGGAATCGATCCGCAAGGGACAGCGTCTGACCGGCATGACGTCGAAGCAGGAGAGCTTTCCGGTCGCTCCGTCGATGTTCAAGTTCCAGCGGCACGGCCAGTCCGGCGCGAATCTGAGCGAGCTGCTGCCGCACACGGCGAAGATTGCTGACGACATCTGCGTCGTTCGATCGATGTTTACCGAGGCGATTAATCACGACCCGGCGATCACATTCTTTCAGACTGGCTTCCAACTCGCCGGCCGCCCGAGCATCGGTTCGTGGTTGTCGTACGGGCTGGGCAGCGATAACGACGATTTGCCGGCGTTCATCTCGATGGTGTCGGGCAGCGGCGGTCAACCGCTGTATGACCGCTTGTGGGGCAGCGGGTTTCTCCCGACCAAATACCAGGGAGTCAGGTTTCGTTCCGTCGGCGATCCCGTGTTGTTTCTTTCGAATCCAAAGGGACTCGACAGCGAAACCCGGCGACGGATGTTGGACGATCTTGCAAAGTTAAACTCGCTGCGGTTTGAAGAGTTCGGTGATCCGGAAATCATGACTCGCACCGCTCAGTACGAGATGGCCTTTCGCATGCAGACGTCAGTGCCCGACCTGATCGATCTGTCCACTGAGCCGAATCACATCTTTGAGTTGTACGGCGAGGACGCCAGGACTCCCGGAACGTTCGCGTACAACTGCCTGCTGGCTCGAAGAATGGCCGAACGCGGCGTCCGATTCACGCAGCTGTTTCACCGTGGTTGGGATCAGCACGCAAAACTGCCTACGGCCATCAGCAAGCAGTGCCAGGATACGGATCAGGCATCAGCGGCGCTGGTTATGGATCTGAAACAGCGAGGGCTTCTCGACGACACGCTGGTCGTCTGGGGTGGAGAATTCGGCCGCACCGTGTACTGCCAGGGAAGCCTCACAAAAGACGACTACGGTCGGGACCATCACCCTCGATGCTTCAGCCTATGGCTGGCCGGAGGCGGCATCAAAGGCGGCCAGACCTACGGCAGCACGGACGACTACAGCTACAACATCACGGAAGCTCCCGTCCACGTTCACGACCTGCACGCCACATTGCTGCACTGTCTGGGCATCGACCATACGAAGTTAACGTTTCGATTCCAGGGCCGTCGCTACCGCCTGACCGACGTGCATGGAAACGTTGTCGAAGAACTGCTGGCATGAGTCATGCTGATCGGTCGCAAGTCGGCTGACCGACGATTGGACAGCAGATAGCTGTTAGATCTGTAGCCGCAGAATTACCCGGCGCAAGCGGACATCTCTGTGCTTCAAGTCCAGGCTCGGTGTGAACACTTAGATTGCTGGCCGGTCAGGCTTGTGTCGGAAGCCTGACACGGATCAGCATCTACGGTGCTCTCACACGCCAACGGTAACACTGACGCAGCTGTCGCTGACTCAGAGCTTTCGAACGACACCGACAACCACTCCGAGAACGGTGACGTTCGCCGCATGTAAAGCCTTCCGATTGGAAGTCAGGGGTTCGAGCCGAACGCCCTTTGAGTCAGTGAAGTACCGACGCAGTACCGCATCACGCCCATCGACGAGAGCAAGAATACTATCGCCATCCCGGCACGATTCCTGCTTGCGAATCACCACGTAATCGCCCTGGTCAATTCCGTCATGAGAGAAGGAATCGTCATTGGCTTTTACACAAGCATGATCGCCCGTCCCGAAAACATCCATGAAATCCACGACTTCACCGTCTTTGGCAGCTTTCAGTGGATTGCCGGATGAGATTTGGCCAAGCATCGCAATGCTTGTCGCCCGGTGTGGCTTGTCCGCGAGCTGAATCGCTCGAGACATGTGGGACTCTCGGGAAATGAGCCCCTTCTTTTCCAGAGCTTTCAAATGGCACATGACACCATTTGGAGAACGGATTCCGAATTCAAGGCCAATCTCACGAACCGTCGGGCCATACCCGCGATTCAAAATCTTGTCCTTCAGAAATTCGAAAATGTCACGCTGCCGAGGCGTCAACGACGCCAGTTTCGTAGTCTCACTCATCGCGATGCCCTCGCTGAATAATCGGTAAGCGATTGAGACCAGTTCAGAAACACTGATCAGATGACTGCCCTACGGTCATCAATCCGAATTGTCGGAATCAGTGTTCGCCTGACGCTGGCCGCATATCACTCGTTAGAACCCATGACGGTACATTCTTCCACGGGAACCGGCAAGCAATCCGAGTAAGGAAAACAGCAGTAAATTCAGCAAACTGTAAAGCCATGTTGGACGCATATACACTTAAGTCCGGAAGCCTGAAATGAACCCGGCTTTTGCATCAACAGGCCAGTCAAGACGGTTCGGCCCGATCTCACGATCGAAAGCCACTGACGAAATCTCATCCGCAGCGCACAGACAGGACCACGGGACTCGCCAGAGAGACCTTGATGTGGCGTCGAATCCACAATGCGGCCTGCATCACGATGCGAAAAAGCAACAGTATTGTGTCAGGACGATCGCCGCTTGACGGGCTGTTTACGCTGAAATAAACGTCCCAAGTCGATTCACTGGAGTGCCTTATGGAAAGCCCATGCCAGCAGCGCAAATTTTGATTAGCGCTTTGGCATTCAGACTGCTAAACACTTCAGCCAGTGGGCCACGAGAACTCTGAACTGAATAAGCCCGCTTCAAGCCAGCCTGTACCTGCCATGAGGAACAATGCCATGACGACTCTCTTCGCCAGACTGCTCAACGATGAAAACGGATTCCTGATGTCGGCTGAACTGATTCTCCTGGGAACGATCGTTGTTCTCGGGCTGGTCGTTGGCCTCTCGGAAGTTTCCTTCGCAATCAATAACGAACTCGAAGATGTCGCCTCCGCTTTCAGCTCGATCAACCAGTCGTATTCAGCAAACGGAGACTACTCGAAGAACAAGGGCCGTCGATCGGGAAGCCGATTCAATGACGAAAGTGATGATTGTGACAGCCAATGGGATATTCAGGGCAGCGGCTGGCAGGACGAGTAGTCAGCTCTCACGATCTTGCTTACCGGCGACCCTGATGAACTATTCGCGAATGCCTGCACGCTGTTTCCGTATGCAGGCCATTCTGCGTTTTTCGAGGGAGCAGCACGGTCACGACGACGGAGGCGGGGGGAAGGAAAAACTTCTCCTGCTCAGCTGATTCCGGAACCGAATTCTGCAGCGGTTCAGTGACGTCGCGGGCAGCTTCTCGAACGCGGATTCCTATGATCGTAATTCGTGGTGCTCGACGTCCGGGGTCAGGCTTAGTTGGATCGTTCTCCGTCGTCAGTTTTTCAGACACACTCCCTGAATTCGCAGAATCGGCAGGAATGAACTGCATGGCACTTTGATCCTGTGGACCATCGCCGACCGTGCGGGCCAGATTGTTGTCAGTATTCGCATTAATGAGATCCAGTCGAGCGCTTCCGTAACGAACCTCAGCCGGAGACGCGGCAGTCCACCACGGGGCGGTTGCCTGGTCCGCGAGCACCGCCTTTTGAGCCGGCACACCCAGTATGACGATGAGCGGTTGAGGTTGTGCCGGGCTGGAAGAATATTCGAATACCAGCATCGTTCCGACCAATTGTGGTGCTGAAGGTCTTAATGGATTTCCGCCGTCAACGACTCCTCGAAAGCGAATCACCGTTTCTCCGGAAGCGTGCGTCTCAATGCTACTGTGACGCACGGGAGGCGAAGTGACTGCGTGACCAGGAAATGCCACGGCAACCGCTGCCAGATTAGATTGCCAGACGGGATCACACGCGATGACCAGATCATCGTCTCCAAACTTTGGTTCGACGGCGACCCGCAGTGACGTCCGAATTCGCTGAATCGTCTCCGGTGGGACAGGGTGTGTTCTGGCGAGTTCTGCCGCGGCTTGCATCAGACTGAGAATCGGTAGTGATCTCAGCAGTTCTTCATTGGCGAGGGCCTGCGCGAGTTTGTCCGTTCGATGCTGTCGGTAGTACATCCCGACCAGGGCGATCGTGCTGCGAGTTGTCTCCAGATCAACATCGATGTTCCGCAGAATGGCGTCTTCAGCATCCCCGATCTCACCATGCTGCTCCAGAACCTGCGCCGCCATCAGGTTTGCCTGCCAGACATCTGGCGAGTGCGCCAGCGCCTGACGGGCGGATCGGTCAGAGTGTGGTTGCTTCAGGAAAGTCCGAATGACCGCGAGATTCGCAAGCGCCGCTGCCATCATGTCGTCGCGTCGAAAATGACCGTGACCAAGGTCAGCGAGATTCTCGTACGTTGCCGACGCCGCTGCAAAATCTCCCAGCCCTTGCTGTGTCCTTGCGAGGTAGTACCAGTACGGCGGATAGCACTCCATGAACGGTTCCATCCGTTTCAGAATGCGAAGTCGTTTCTCCAGATCCGCTTCCTGAACTGCCTCCGTCAGATCATTCAGGTCGTTGCCACGGACCAGCCACCGATCGGGGATGTTTCGCGACTGAGTCAGCTTCCAGAAGGTGTCCAGAAACTTCGACGACTTGTCGACGACTGCGGTGATGCGGTTCTTCTCGACTTTCCATGTGTCGAATTCGCGAGTCCAGCTCATGTCTCGATAGTCAAGCCATGAATTGACGCCGGTATAAACCACACGTTCAAACGACAGCGTCGCCATCTGTGCCGCCATAGCAATCGCCGTGCCTCCAATTTCACGGTGCAGGGCCTTCTTGAACCTATCCTGCAGAACGGCAGTCTCCCGTTCGGCAATCTCTGTCTGAGCAATCTCGTCAAGCACACCGGTATAAAGCTTGATGACCGCCTCATCTGCGATTCCGTCGAGGTTGAGGTTGTTAAGAATCTTCTCCTGTTCTTCCAGCATGACTCGCTTGGAAGGGTTCTGCCGAATTCTGTGAAACGAGGCGCGGCTGTAGTTCAACGCAACTGCTGTTGAGCGGTCCCGGCTGTCAGTATTCTTCGGTTCGTTTTCCGCAGCAGATTCAGTTGTTGCTCCCGCACAAATCGCAGTACACAACAGCAGTGCGCGGATGAATCGCTTTTGGAACGGAAATCTTCGGTCAGAATCTTCGCGACAAGCGGGCAGCATTAAACACTCCCTTTGACTCAGGTTCAGCACAGGGACAGGCTCACGGCAGAGTTGAGAGCGTGGTCGTGCCAGGGTAAGGCACGAGTCATTCCTGCAAGGCCACAAGTTTAAATGGAGCTTTCGATCAGCGGTCCCTTCTTGTGACTCGAATCTGAAATCAAGGCAGCAGAGAGTACCGCGACGCGGACTGGAGAAACCTTGACGGCGCAGTCGAAGTTTCACGGACCGGTATGACTGCCATGTTTCGCTCAACCGGACGAGAAGAGAGCTTTGGGCCTGCGACAGTATTCGAGGTTGGAAGCCACCAGTAATCCACGGAATCGCATTCATTGTGCCAGGGAAGGTGATTAGACTTCACGTGTGCAGCGATCGGATGCAACGTTTTCCAATCACTCTGCTTCAGCGGTCACCTGCGCGGCAACTGGCTCATTTCCAAATACCTCGAATCAAACAAGTTCATCAGACGTGGATGAGGAAGTTAGAAATGAAATTCTGGACCACCGTATTGCTGTTCGCTTACGTTTGCCCCTGCACATTCGGAGATGAGCAGAAACCTCGAGTGATCAAGTCATGGGGAAACGTCGTTGATCTGGATGGCGACTGCGAAGTTGTATCGGTGGATGGAAAACTAACGATCAACGTTCCAGCGACATGCCACGATCTCAACAGTCGAAACGGGAAATTGAATGCTCCACGCGTGCTGAGGGAAGTCGAGGGCGACTTTGATATTCAGGTCAAAGTCACCGGTAAGTTCGAACCAGGCACACAGTCAACAGCCGAAAAGAGCGTTGCGTTTGTCAGTGGAGGTCTGTTGCTTTGGGGAGACGACAAGAATTACGTTCGCCTTGAACGAAACGCGATGCATTATCCAAGCGGTGAGAAGTATTGCTTTCCTCCGCTGTTCGAAATCTTTATCGATGGAAAGTATTCAGGAGCCAATCCAAAGTCGGCAAACGCAGATTATTTCAAGGGCGATTCCACATGGCTCTGGCTGGAACGCAAAGGCACCCGACTTCGCGCGGCAGTCAGTCACGACGGCGAGGATTGGATTTTTTCTAAAGAGGTGACCCGTGAAATACCTGGCAAGCTATTCATCGGAGTGTCAGCACTTAACACGTCCAACCAGCCGCACTCAGTGACGTTTGAAGATCTGCAGATCACGATCCCGGAAATGTGACGGTCGGAATCAAGTTATAGAGCTTGACGCCGTCCTGTTGCAGCGCGAGGCTAATGGCTGGTGTTGCTGCAAAGATTAAGTGATCCAAAAGAGAAACCCCGGTCGTCACACATGGACCACCGGGGTTTATTTGTTTCTCGATTGTCGTCAGCAAGCGTTAGCGTTTCGAAAACTGAAAGCTCCGGCGAGCCTTACGACGACCAAACTTCTTGCGTTCAACCATTCGGTCATCGCGGGTCAGAAAACCACCTGTAGCCAGGACGTGGTGAAATGATGGGTCTTTTACCTGTAGCGCACGTGCAATTCCAAGAACAACAGCACCCGTCTGACCAGTCGTGCCCCCACCGTTGACACGCACCCAGACATCGACGCTGCTTCGAGTACTTGTTACCTCGAGGACTTCCTGAACCATCTTGCGGTCGCGTTCGACGCAGAAGAACTCGTCATATGGCTTGCCGTTGACTACGAATTCTCCGCTGCCGTCCTTGATGCGCACTCGTGCAACCGACGTCTTCCGGCGTCCGGTTCCCATGGCGACACCAAATCGGTCGATCTTGCCTCGAACGACCAGCGGAGCAACCAGTTCTTCGACTTCTGCTGGTGCACCGTCGCCGAGTGTCAGCTCCGGCAGTTCACTATCCGGCTCCACATCATCTTCGATCGCGACTTCTACCGCAGCGGGTTCGCTTTCGGGAGCGTCCGGAGTCGCTGCCTGCAGCGACTCTTCAGGTGTCAGGTTTTCTTCCACTGGAGTAGCGTCATCCGAAGATGGGGTTTCCGTGCTCATCAATTATTCCTGCTAATCAATTAGTCGCAGTCTGAACTCTTCCGGGAGATGCGGCTGTTGGTTCTGGTTTCATTTGACCGACAAAACGAGAGTCGATTTGTTACCTCTGACAAACCAACCTGGCCAAATCTGTAACTGGTTCACGTGCTCTTGCTCAGGCTTTTGGCAACAGGTGCTCAGGAAACGGCTTCGGTGTCTGAGCCTGATGCTCGTGTTCGGTGCCGCAAACCAACCGGAGTTTCGCCAGCATGTGGCGGCCGAGCTTGTTTTTCGGCAGCATTCTGCGGACAGCCTCATGCAGAATCTTCTCTGGTTTGTGATCCAGCAACTTGGCTGCTGTCGTCACTTTGCGACCACCTGGCCACCCAGAGTAGGTCTCGTAGGTTCGTGTTTCCATCTTAGACGTAAAGTAGGGATGGGTCGGGTGTCTGCCCGCTTTTCCGGAGAAGCGGATCTTATGAGCATTCAGGACAATGACCACATCTCCGCAATCGACATGCGGGGTGTAGCAGGCCTTGTGCTTGCCCATCAGGACCGTTGCGATCTGTGTCGCAATTCGTCCGACAATCATCCCATCGACATCGACAACCAACCAATCAGGTCGGGTGTCGTGCTTCTTTGCCATAGAGGTTTTCTGGGTAATGACCGGCACGATTCTCTACCTTATCAAACGCAAATGTAACGTTCACAAGCGCTGCGACGACTCGCCGTAGCCTCTTTCACAGTAATGTGTTACGCAATATCTCCGCAGAGCGGGCTGCGAGAGAACGCGGAAGAGTAGCGAGATCCCGTGAGCGATTCAACTTGCCACGATCAAAATCGCAAGCGAGCGCTCAGTGATTTCGGGCAGAACAGGCTCTGACGGACGAAAGAAAATCGGCGAAGGGATTATCGAAATTCCATTCAGGATTCCGTCAGACCGAGCCTCACCAACCTGAGAATGAATCAGTTCACGGGATCTGCGACGCGCTTTCTTATTCGTCGTCGTTCAGGACTCGTTGCCAGAGCTCTCGTATCTGCTTCAGGCGTCGTTCGACGGTTCGAACGTTGACGTCGAGTTTGTCAGCAATTTCTTCGTGCGTGTAACCTTCCATCTTAAATACGGCGATCTGCCGAGCGGTCTCATCAGGCAGTGTTGCGAGCAACTGGTGCGTTTGATCAGCGACAACAGCAGCGATATCGGGTGCAGGATTTTCGGAAGTCAGGCGGTCAAAGCCTGTCAGAACGCTTCCCTCTTTTTCGCCAGGCGTAACAGCTGAGTCGCCTCGTACTTCGCCGCCGCCGCGTTTCTGGCGATGATCCTTTTCGATCACTGCTGCGGCTTTTCGAGTCGTAATGACCATCATCATACGCCAGAGTTGGTCACGATCGTCAAGTTCCGGAAACCTGCCTGACGAAATCCCTGCCAGTAAACTTTTGAACGCGATTACGGCGACATCCTCTTCGTCCTGAACACGTCGAGACTCGCCCTGCAGGCTGCGGCGAGCGACGTTAAGGATCTGTTCTGAATACTTATCCCACAATTGCTGAGCAGCCAGTTCATCTCCCCGGCGAACCTTGTGAATCAAACCTGTGACGTCACTGGCCTCGCGCGAGGATTCGGTGTCATCCTCAAGGACGTGCGAGTCCTGGGCTACCCGGCTACCTGGATCTCGAAGGACAAACTGTAAAATCGGGCCGCGTTTTCCCATTCGCAACACAGTGCCGGATTCGATCAACCGTGTGTCAATCTTCCGGCCATATTCATAGGTACCATTGACGCCGAGGTTGTAATACTCCCAGCTTTCGCCATCGTGAAGCAGCACCGCATGGCAGCGGGAAATCTTGCTGCCAAAGCCTTCCAGAGCAATATCCGACTCCGAAGAACGGCCCAGCGACACCGTGTCCGGTGGTCGAAATTCCTTTTGAAAAACGACGTGACCGTCGGGCGAGACGACGGTCACTCGAAGCCGCTGCATGGATGAACGTGAGTCTGGCATTCGAACCGTCTCGTTTTATATTCGCAGGGATACGTGAAGCCGCGGCCCTCAGCAGTATGATCACCCTCAGCGGCTGATGGCGAGTGGTCCGTGAAAGACTCATCGGGCATTCTGACAGGATGTCAGGCCCGGAACCCGGATTTAACTATTGATTTCTCTTGCGGTAATAGAGGGCGAGGAGAGGAGCTTGACTTCAGGACTAACTGCGCCGAGCCCTCTCGTCGACCGGGTTGTTGTCATTTGTCACTAACCTTCTGTCCTCTGCGAACAGAAAACCAGATAGTTGCCGAACGGGTCCCAGATATTCATGTCCGTGTTCCTGCCCTGATATCGTGGATCCACGGCAATCGGCTTTGGATAATCAGCTCCTTTAGCGAACAGATAGTCACGATAATTCTGTAACCCGAAGACGGGGATATTGACTTCAGAAATCGGTGCGTCCTCCCTGGCATGCCCGTTGAGATGGATGATGGCATCTCCCAGATGGACCTGCATATACAATGGCGCCGTTGGGGAAAACCGAGACTCCCAGTCCACCTCAAAGCCCAGATAGTCCAAATAGAATGCTCTTGCCTCGGCTTCATCGAACATTCGCAGGACTGGGATTGAGGATTTGATCTCGAACCTACGCTGTGACTCCCGGTTTGATTCACTCATGTCGATGTACCTCAATCGCAAGGTGCGCACATGCTGCGTTTGTATTTATAAATGATAATAATTGATGAAACGGTGAGAGTGCTGATCATGCTGATTCACTTTTCGACGCTGGCGAGTTTGATTTTGCAGTTTCCAGTGGTTGTTCGAACGGCCATGACTCTTGCCCTGCTGCTGACCGGAATCGAATCAGTATTGCGAGCAGAGCCGGCATTGGCTCCGCAGAAGGTATGGCAGCATGCAGCAGTCGCTGCGGATCATCCGCTGGCGAGCGAAGCAGGAATTGACATGCTCAAGCAGGGCGGCAACGTTGTCGATGCTGCAGTGGCCGTCGGATTCGCGTTGTCCGTGCTGCGTCCGGCGAGTTCCGGGATGGGCGGCGGCGGATTCATGGTCATCTGGGACGCGAAACAGCAGCGATCGGTCGCTCTGGATTATCGGGAGCGAGCACCGCTTGCCGCGACGCGTGAGATGTATTCCGAAGCGGGGAACGATTCCAGTCGACGAGGTGCCCTCGCGGTAGCGGTGCCGGGCCATGTCCGCGGACTGTGTTATGCATTGAAAAATTACGGAACATTGCCACTGAGCACTATTCTTCAACCCGCCATCCGTTTTGCGAAGGATGGAGTAAGACTGGACGAGCATGAACTGTCGACTCGAACGAATTCGATTCGGCAATGCAGGAAGCATCAGAAGGAGTTCGTCGGAATATGGAACGGGTATCTTGGAGCAGGGCAGCTGCCCGAGCCGGACGCGTTACAGACTTCGCCTCAGTTGCCAGCACTGGAACTGCTTGCGAGGGACGGCGTCGATGCATTCTATCGAGGGCCGATCGCCGAGCGCATTGTCAGGCATCTCAAAAGCCGCGGCGGAATCATCTCGCTGGACGACTTCCGGCAAATGGATGTTGTCGAGCGGCCTCCACTGATCGGAGCATTTGATGATCTGCACGTTGTCTCGATGCCGCCTCCATCCAGCGGCGGCGTTGCTCTGATTGAGAGTCTCAACATTCTCAGCTGGCTGGAGCAGAACCGGCTCGACGGTCGGCTCGAAAGTCTTGGTCACAATTCGCCGGAATATCTGCATGTCCTGGCGGAAGCACTCAAGCACGCGTTCGCTGACCGTGCCGAGTGGCTCGGCGATCCCGACTTCGCTGATGTACCTGTCGAGAGGTTGACCAGCCTCGGATACGCGGCAGAGCTTGCGCGACGGATCAGCCTCGATCGAACGCGTCCGTTGAAAGATTACGGACGATATCTGCCGGTTGACGATGGTGGCACGTCTCACTTTTCAATCATCGATGCAGACGGGAACGCCGTCTCCTGTACTGAGACGATCAATACGACATTCGGCTGCTGGGAAGTAGAGCCGACCTACGGCATCGTCTTGAACAATGAGATGGATGACTTTGCGGCAAGGCCCGGCAAGCCAAACGTCTTTGGCCTGATCCAATCTGAAGCGAGTGCAGTCGGTCCTCGCAGAAAGCCACTGTCGAGCATGTCACCAACGATTCTCGTCCGCGACGGAAAGGCAGTGTTTGTTGCAGGAGCTTCCGGCGGACCGAGGATCATCAGCTCCACTCTGCAGGTCCTGCTCAACATGACTCGCTTCGGAATGACTCCGCGCGAGGCGTTGAGCAAGCCGCGCGTTCATCATCAATGGTTGCCGGAAACGCTCCTGCTGGAATCGCCACTGGACACGACGGTCGCGAACAAGCTGCAAAGTTTCGGGCACAAGACGGCGAAGCGAGACAGTCAGGCGGTTTCACAGGCCGCTCGCCTTACTCCGACTGGAGTGGAAGCCGCGAGTGACGTCCGCAAGCACGGTCGTGCAGCCGGATTCTGAATTCCGCCGCCGACTCTGCCCTCGCTGAACGACTGACCCAATACATTGTTGACACTCCGAAACAGTATCCGCCAGTTTCAGCGGTAGTGGTTGCTACTGATGGTTTGAACCATTGCCGCAGCACTGACCAGCCGCCAGGATGCGACGCTTTTCAGGATCAGACAATCTGCGGAGGCAGGAAATTATGCGTAGCTTATGCGGGCCAATTCTGGTTGTGATGCTGGGTTCGATCCCCGTTGCAGCCTCTGAGTTTTCGAAAGCAGAAAAGCCGGACAGCGTGCCCGGGACACCGTCAGCTTCAGAAGCAGCCGAAGCAAGTCTCGCGGAATCTAATCTCACAGTGGTGATTCGACCGGTTTCGATGACGTCCAGTTCGAAGACCGACACCGAAGTCCGCTCAGTCGGGCAGCAGGCGATGAATCTGAGGCTGGCCGTAAGTCCAAGCCTCAAAGCACAGCTCGGCAAGGCAGCGAACGGCGTCGATTCAGCGAAGACTGACGGCAACCACGCCAGCACGAGCGGTGACTCTTCGACGCGGGAGACACAAACCCCGACAGTGTTGAAACCATTAAAACGTCGAGTCCTGGTCTTCAAAGCGTCGTGGTGCGGAGCGTGCCAGTCACTGAAGTACGAGTGGCCGAAACTCCGAGACGTGCGTTGGCGAATTGGTGAGAAAAACACTGACCACATTCAGCTCGTAGACGCCGATCTGCACCCTGTATGGTGTCGCTTCGCTTCCGACCCTCGTACTTGTCGAAGATGGGCGTGAGCTGAGCCGTCAAGGCTCACTCGGAGCAAAGAATATTGCGGAGTTCTACTACGGTCGCCTCAAGTAGCAGATTTGGTCACCAGTAACGATTCCGGTAGTAAATACGGACCGACCTGCAGTCGCTCCGGGACACTCTACGGGCGGCTTTGGTTTTGCATAAGCCTTTATCAATAAACGGCTTCAGGCGATTTCATATCGACGTTGCCTCAGTTGAAACTGGGACTTGACGCCGCTAGTATCGAGAGTTGTTCTTTCGCTGTCGTCGGTTGCGCAGGGTCGTGGACTTAGAATTGTCTGCGGATTCACACGAGCCATGTTGGATCGTCGATCACCGACTTTCTTCTTCTGCCAGTTGCGTCCGCTGTCAG
Organism: Planctomycetota bacterium; assembly: GCA_027624335.1. Classification (GTDB taxonomy): domain Bacteria; phylum Planctomycetota; class Planctomycetia; order Planctomycetales; family Planctomycetaceae; genus JABMPE01. Next base: position 6,092 of record JAQBWV010000075.1, on the reverse strand, counting down.
CTCAGTTGTATCGGTAAGCCACCCCCTCATTGCGGCAGGTTTTTACATATGGCCGATGATGCCCCCGACTTGAACGAATCCTTTAATCTTGAAAAGCTCAAAGAGCTCATCGAGCTGATGGAGAAGCACGATCTCACAGACGTCCACTTAAGACATGGTGCCGAACAGTGGCGTCTGCGACGTGGACCGCGGGTCGTTGCCGCAGCTCCGGTGAGTCATGCACTCCCGCCGGCACCGGTCGCTGGCGTTCCTGCGGCTGCAGCACCTGTGGCAGCTGCAGTGCCGGTCGCTGCAGCAAGTAATCTTCTGGAAGTCAAAAGTCCGATCGTGGGTACCTATTATTCATCACCGACGCCCGAAGATCCGGCGTTTGTCGCCGTCGGTTCAAAGGTCACTCAGGATACGGTGGTCTGCATTGTCGAAGCGATGAAAGTCTTCAATCAGATCACCGCTGACCTTAGTGGCACGATCGAAGAAATTCTTGTGGGCAATGGCGACCCCGTTGAGTCTGGGCAGGTACTTTTCCGGGTTCGTCCGAACTGAGTTTCAGTTCGTCAACGGTTTTCGGCGAGTTGACCTTCTGCGGCCCGCTGAATGCCCTGTCCGGTTCGAGCTGAGGAAGACGCCCGCATCCGGTTTCAGTTGATGCTGCTTATTGTCTCCCGTTTCGTTCCTGTATTTTCGGTTGTCTGAGTCCCGCATGTTCCAGCGCATTCTGGTTGCCAACCGTGGGGAAATCGCCCTGCGCATTATCCGAGCCTGTCGTGAACTCGGCATCGAATCAATCGCCGTCTTCAGCGAGGCGGATCGCGGAGCCAACTATCTCGAACTCGCTGACGAGAAGTATTGCATCGGCCCGGCGTCATCTTCCAGCAGTTATCTCTTTTACAACAACATCATCGCGGCGGCTGAAATTGGAAACGCTCAGGCCATCCATCCGGGATACGGGTTCCTCGCCGAGAACGCCGAGTTTGCTCGGATCTGCCGTGAGTGCAACATTGAATTTATTGGCCCTCCGCACGAGGCCATGTCGAAACTCGGAGACAAAGTCGCTGCTCGCCAGATGGCAGTAGCAGCCAACGTAAACGTTGTTCCGGGTAGCGCCGGTTTGGTTGCCAGCGAATCGGAAGCCCTTCAGATTGCTACTGAAATTGGTTTTCCGGTTCTCATCAAGGCGACTGCTGGCGGTGGCGGAAAAGGGATGCGTGTTGCTCGCGATGAAGTCGAGCTGAAGTCCGGCCTGAAGAATGCTTCGGCCGAGGCCGAAAAGGCATTCAGCAACGCGGGAGTCTATCTTGAGAAGTTCGTCGAGAACCCGAGACACATCGAAGTGCAGGTGCTCGCGGATCAGCACGGCAATGCCGTTCACATATGGGAACGTGACTGCTCAACTCAGCGCAAACATCAGAAACTGATTGAAGAGTCGCCCGCACCGAAACTTCCTGAAGATGTTCGGCAGGACATCTGCCAGTCGGCGGTTCGGCTGATCCAGTCGGCCGGTTATTACAACGCCGGAACGGTCGAGTTTATCGTCGACAAGGACAACAATTTCTACTTCATTGAAGTCAACGCTCGAATTCAGGTTGAGCATCCGGTCTCCGAACAGATTTCCGGCATCGACCTGATCGAACAGCAGATTCTTGTCGCTGCGGGCGAGAAACTGGCATTCACGCAGGACGACGTTCCTCGGAACGGTTGCGCGATGGAAGTCCGTATCAATGCGGAAGACCCGAAGCACGACTTCCGAGGCAGCCCCGGAACCATCACAAAACTGCGAGTGCCCGGCGGTCGCGGAATTCGTTTCGACTCGCACGTTCACGAGGGCTACCGGATCAGCCCGCACTATGATTCGATGATCGGTAAGCTGATTGTCCATCGACCGACTCGGCAACAGGCAATCGCGTGCCTGCTGAGAGCGCTGGACGAATTCGTCATCGAGGGCGTTGCGACAACGATTCCACTGATCCGACAGATCATCCAGGAACCGGTCTTCGTGGCGGGCGAAGTCGATACTCGCTGGCTGGAACGGGAAATGGACAGCATCCTTCCGAAGGTTGTCTGATCCGGGCTCCCGAGACAATCTTTTGCCTGTGTCCCAGACGCCTGCAGGGACGCTGCGATCGCCTTGTACGGAGTCGTGTATCCGGCTTCGCGACTGAATTGAAACTCACTCACGCTGAACCATGAACTCGGAGTTTTTCGATGGCTGAATCTGCACCTCTGTCGCATCCCGCAAAGTCTGAACACGGCTTCAAGAAAGCCGCGATCCTGTTTTCCGGTGGTCCGGCCCCGGCGGCCAATGCGGTCATTTCGACCTGCGCCGCCAGCTTTCGAAAAAGTGGAATTGAAGTGGTGGGCGTGCTGCACGGTTACCGGCACCTGATGGAATACAGCTCGGAAAATCCCATGCAGGAAGGCCGAGACTACTTGATGCTTGATGACAAGAGCCTGAAACGAACTCGCAATCAACGTGGCATTATCATCGGCACCGCGCGAGCCAATCCAGGTAAGCTGATCACGTCACCAGCGGACCTTCGGGATGCCGAAAAGTCGGCGCCGATGAAGACGACTTATGAAGCACTGTGTTCGCTGGGTGTCGATGCCCTGATTTCGATCGGTGGTGACGACACACTCAAGACCGCAAACAAGTTCAAGCTGTACCAGGACACGCTTTCCGAAGGCAGTAAAAAGATTCCCGTCGTCCACATTCCCAAGACGATCGACAACGATTACCACGGAATCGATTTTACGTTTGGGTACTTCACTGCCGTTGAGGTTCTCGGTGGCGAACTTCGCAACCTGCTGGCTGATGCTGAGGCCAGCGAAAGCTACTTCGTTGCGGAATGTATGGGCCGTAGCGCTGGCTGGCTGGCCTATGGGGCGGCGATTGCCAGTGAAGCAAGTCTTGTCGTCAGCGTGGAAGACATCAAAGGAGACCTGGCGGCCAGGGAAGAGTGGACCAGCCCGAAGTCCGGCGAGATCGAAAGCCGCAAGATCATGAACATCAAGGCTCTCGTCGGCCGGATCGTGAAAACGATGCGGGCTCGGGACAAGTCTGGAAAACGATTCGGGACGATCGTCATGGCGGAGGGACTCGCTGAGATGATGCCGGCCAGCGAGCTGGAAGGAATTCCCCGAGATGACCATGGACACATTTCCGTGGCTCACATCGATCTCGGGAAGAAGTTCGCCAAACTGATCGCCACGGAATACAAAGCTCAAACGGGCGACGCCCGCAAGATCACTGGATTGCAACTGGGTTATGAATCCCGCTGTGCATCGCCGACCGCGTTTGACGTCATGCTCGGCAGTCAGCTTGGGGTCGGCGGTTTTCGGGCGATTGTTGAAGAAAGACTCAACGGAGTCATGGTTTCAATCGTCGGGCAACTGGAACTGCGTTACGTGCCGTTTGAAGAGCTGGTCAATCCAGAGGATCTTGTCACCAAAGTTCGATTCATCGAAACAGAATCTGACTTCCACAAGCTGGCTCGATTCCTTGAAACGCACGTTGATTAGGTGGATCGAGCCGATCTGGATCCGCCTCGTACTTCCTGCAACTGGTGTGCTGGCTATACTCCCTGCAGCGGCTGGAGGGATCAGTGCGGTGAGGTCGCTTGTGCGGCTTCAGTTCGCGCCCCTGCCAGCCGTTTAGCGTTTAAGGACCGAAAAAGTTTCGATCACAGGGCATATTTGCCTTCCGACGACGCCGTGAAACGGGGTCTTCCTGATCCAGCAAGCTCGATAGCTCATCTCACGGAAAGAACTTCACTCGATGTCCGATTCCGACAAACGTCCATCGCAGGATCCCAGGCCAGGCAGTGACCGTCCGAAGGACTCGCGAAACGGTCAGCCGCGCAAGCCGGAGTCATCGAATTCCAACCGAGTGATCCTCTATCTGCTGATCGGTGCGACGATCTTCCTGGTCTTCTATCCAATGTTGTTTATCCAGTCGAAGGTGAAGGAACTCAAGTACAGCGAATTCGAAGCAGGGATCGACAATAAGACCTACAACTCCACCAACGTGCATGAACTGCTGGTAGGTCTCACGTCAATTCGCTTTCAGGACCAGCCGAACAAAGAAGATGGAAGTACTCCCGAGGTTCGCCCTCAGGTTTTCAAAGTCGCCTGCGCGACGATGGGCGATGAGATGCAGGCGGCGCTGGTTCTGAAGCTGAAGCAGCACGGCATCGGTTACACGCTGAGTGAAGGCCCGTCGGAATGGCATTCCTGGGCATTGATGTTGATCATCGCCGCACCACTGTTGCTGCTGATGATCCTGATGATTCGGCGAGTCGGTGGAGCAGGGTCAGCGCTTTCGTTCGGACGAAGTCGTGGCAAGGTCTACGCGCAGGACGATCTGGACGCCACTTTCGACGATGTCAAAGGCATTGACGAAGCGGTTGAAGAGCTCAAGGAAGTCGTCGAGTTTCTGAAGTCACCCGGCAAGTATCAGGCACTCGGTGGTCGCATCCCGAAGGGCGTGCTGCTGGTCGGCCCTCCGGGAACTGGCAAGACGCTGCTGGCAAAAGCCGTCGCTGGTGAAGCGGGTGTCCCTTTTGTCAGTCTGTCTGGTTCTGACTTTGTCGAGATGTTTGTCGGCGTCGGTGCCGCGCGAGTTCGAGACATGTTTCAGCAGGCGGCTCAGCGATCGCCATGCATTATCTTTATCGACGAACTCGACGCGCTGGGCAAAGCTCGCGGCACGGGAATGCCTGGCGGACATGACGAACGCGAGCAGACACTGAACGCACTGCTGGTCGAGATGGACGGTTTCGGATCCGATCAAAGTGTCATCGTCATGGCGGCGACCAACCGAATCGACGTTCTGGATCCAGCGCTTCTGCGACCGGGACGTTTCGATCGTCACGTTCTGGTCGATCGCCCTGACATCAAGGGGCGCGAGCAGATCCTCAAAGTCCACACCACGAAAATCAAAATGGACGAGTCAGTCAATCTGCCTCGAATTGCCAAGCTGACTGTCGGCTTTGTGGGAGCGGATCTGGCAAACCTCGTGAACGAGGCCGCGCTGCTCGCCGCTCGTAAAGACAAGAAAAGCGTGACACACGACGAGTTCGAAGAGGGTGTCGACCGAGTGGTGGCCGGTCTGGCCAAGCAGACTCGAGTCATCGATGAGGACGAAAAAGAGCGGACTGCCTACCACGAGTGTGGTCACGCACTGGCGGCCAGCAGTCTTCCCAATGCGGATCCTGTTCACAAGATCTCAATCATTCCACGCGGCATGACTCTGGGTTTCACGATGCACAGCCCGGTCGGAGAACGCAACAACAAGACGCAGTCAGAGCTGATTGCTCAGATCTGCGTTTTGCTGGGAGGAACTTCGGCTGAGCATGTTGTTTATGACGAACCGTCTGTCGGAGCGCAGAACGATCTGCAGCGTGCCACCGATATTGCTCGCCGCATGGTGACTGAATGGGGCATGAGCGAAAAAATCGGGAAGGTCCATTACAGCGAATCCAGATCGTCGCCGTTCATGGGTCTCCGCACAGCGGAAGAACCGAGTCACAGCGAAGCGACGATTCGCGAAATCGATCTCGAAGTGAAGCGGATCATCGACGCCTGTTATGAACAGACGTTGGAGATCATGCGTAACCGGCGTCAGGTACTGGAGCAGATGACGCGTGAGTTGATCGAAGTCGAAACCATGGACGCCGACCACCTCAAACGAATCCTCGACGACCATCACCCCGGCGCGCAGATCATGCCCGGAACGCATCCGAAGACTGGCGCTGGTGAAGCACCGGCGGACTCCGTTCCTGCGTCAGACCCCTGCGACGCGGATGTCTCAGGCACTGATCCATAAGAATCGTGTCGGACATCGGAACGTATTGGGATTAACTTCTCGAATTACGATTGCGATACAGGCTGTCACTTCAGCCCAGGAGTCAGAGGATCGCAAAGTCTTTGCTGAGCATTGCGCCTTTGAGCGGCTGTCAGTCTGAATTCGGGAAGTCATTCAGAACACGCCCCTTGGTTCAGGGCGATTGCACGTTAAGTCATGCACCGAGCAGTACTTTGAGCAGGTAGTCCTCGTTCCAGGCGGCTGAGAGTCGTCTGTTTTTCACTCCGACCTT
>JAQBWV010000392.1 GCA_027624335.1 Planctomycetota bacterium | reverse complement strand
GATGTGAATGCTGCCGAAGAGGCAGGCCTGGGAAAGATCGATGAGCCGGACGGACTGGATCTTCACTCCCTTCTTCTTGACCACCAGTTGGTCGCCGCTCTTACCGAGCGACAGCCCATAGTCCTGCAGATACAACGGCAGGGCGTTGTCGCGAGTCGGCAACAATCGTCGAGGCGACACCGGCCTGGGCGGAGCGTCAAAATCAATTTCAAGCTGCCGGCTCTTCCCTGAGTCATCGGGCTCCGCCTTCTTGCGCTGGTCCCTCAGCCCATGCCCTTCGTTCCTATTGAGCCAGTTCAGTTCGTCCGGCAGGCAAATGCCCACAAGCGAACACCGCGGACATTTCGGGCTGTCGTCGAGCGGTGGCGGGATTACAGCTTCGTCCGCCGTGAAGCGAAGCTGCTTGACGAGTTCGCGAGTTCGTTCAACGAGTTCGTCATCGATCGGGATGACCACGCGCTGACGTGAGGCAATGAAGTACAGAACTCCTTCAGTAACTTCATAGCCGTTCTCCCGCAGGATCAGTGCCTGGGCACAGAGCTGAACCCGCTCCGGTTCGTAGGCTCCTTCGGGAACATTGGGGGCGCGACCACGTTTGTAATCCACGGGCGTCGCAGAGTTTCCATCGAGTTCCATGAGGTCCAGCCTGGCGATCAAGCCTTCACATGGAGCGGAGAGGGTGAGTGACCGGGCATGAAGTACTTCGGTGTCATGACACTCCGCGTCAGATGATTCATCAACCGTCCCACCGCGAGACGGCTCCTCTTCCGGTTCCTGCTTCCCGGTCGGCACAGTCTTTCTGGTCGGCTGATCGACCACGCGGTGCCCGAAGGTTCCCTGGTGAGTTTCCAGGTTGTCCGCCCATTCGCTCTGCACCCATTCGAGGTAACACAGACGCGGGCAGTAGGCGAACTCGTTGAGCATCCGCGCCGGAATCAGCTCGGGCACATCAAAGTGCGTCTCGTCAGCAGGGCCAAGAGCTGAGGGCTCGGGGCCAGGAGCGTTGGGCTGCGGGGCGAGAGAAGAAGCATCATGCGACGACGGAGCTTCCGTGCGATCTGCGGACGTCGAGTCCGTGAAACCGCGAGGCGAAATCATGTCGGGATCCTCTGGTGCCAGGAGTGTGGACTGTGGGCGCTGCGGAAGTGCAGACGCACGTCAGTGCTCCATTCACCAGGACTCAATCACCCGCCGCCACTGCGGATCGATCCCGAGGAGAGCCCTGCATCCACACCGCAGTAACGAATCACCACGGTGTGGATTGAAGGCATCCACTCTACCACTGAACAGACATCAGTTCAAGAAGTATTTCCAGGTTGTCAAAGAACTATTCCGGCGAGAAAGAGGGGACTCTTCACCGGTTACTCGTCAAGGGCTTGAAACAGACCGAGACCGAAGTGGGAACCGTATCCCAGTAGGAGCGGACCCGGACACGGACAGGCCAACTCGATCTTCAATGCGAAACCGACATCGAGCGGCGGGGCGCCGCCGCCATGTCGGCGTACTCGGACATGGTGCCGGAGTGTCCGAGCCCGTTCGCGATCGGAGTCGCTGTCTGATTGGTCGAGCAGTTCGACACTGACGAGTTCCGGGAGTCCACGAGAGGCCAGTTCCGAGGCGATCTGGCCTTCAAGTGTGTTTTTCCCGTTTCGCTTGAGATACCGGGGAGGAACAAACGGCGTAGCGCTGATCCAGTCAGTAGTACCATTCGCTGGACCGAGCAGTTGGTTGATAGCCGGCGTCAGGGGGTCGGGCAGGTGGCGGAGTGAATCCAGTGGACCACGTCCAATCAGTGAAACCTGCAGATCAGCGTCGCGGCCTTTGGTCCATGTTTTCCGCAACCCAGCAACGGCCTGTTGCGCAATTTCTCCAAGCAGCAGCCCTCCCTGTTCTGCTCGTGTCGTGAATACAAGTACGTGATCGAGATGCAGGTCGCCGTCGAGGTCAAGCGGCAGCACATGCGCGTGCTGATGCCCCTCCCGCAACGGTTTGCCGTGTTCGTTCTGGCCGGTGATTTCCGGGCAGTCCACCTTCCCGCCGCGCCCGGCCCGACTCACAAGGACGCGATGAATCAACTCAGCCTGCGGCAGAGTCCGAGTCACGTGCGGCAACGCGGACGAATTCCGGCTGGGCGTGGACAGCGACAGCAGCATCGCCTCGATCCGGTGTTCGACTCGCTTCCGATTGCGTTGGGATCGGTCGCGTGATGCGGCGACTACCAGTGAGTTGGCCCTCCGCCAGTACAACACGCGCTGTGAGCCGGGCGGCTGACTCCAGTTGTGCTGCTTTTTCCACCAGGCCGTGTCTTTCTGCAAACAGTCGGCCAAGTCGGGCGGATAAGGAGCGAGAACCTGATCGCGTTTCTTCAGCAGTGCCTTGGTCGGCTTCTTTTTCCCTTCCGGAAGCGGATGCTCTTTGAGTGCGTCGGTCGCGCGTTCTTCCGACCACCTGGCGTACGCTTCAGCCGGAACGGCGGCCATCAGCGAAATCTGTTCCCACCCAGGGCCTCGAATTTCGCCGTCCTGAAGAGGAGCGGCGAGGCGGTCAACGGCCAATTCGAAATCGTCCGGAATGCCACTCGCTTCGACCCAGCTCTCGCTGCGACCGAGGTATCCAAGCGACTCGACCAATCGAGCGAACAGGGTCAATTGCTCTTCATCGAGTTCGCAGTCCCAGCGGACCTTGATGACACCGTCCTCGACGTTGGCCCAGGTGTCGAAGACCAGCGTGGACTTTTCGCTGCCTTTCGAGAGTTCGCCCGTCGGCATGTAGTGCCGGCTGTGAGCGGCACTGACGGGTGGAAGCTCGTACGTCGGTAACACCGACGCCAGCCGCTCGATGAGTGATCGTGCGACATCGGGAAGTTCCAGCCAGTGTTGTTTTGCAAACCCGGTGGCAATGAGGGCCCGCAGCAGTCGCCAGGGACAGGGCGGCCACTCGATCTGTCCCTCGTTGACATGATGTCCCCAGGGAGTCGCGTGATACCGACCGCCCGGGAACCGAATTTCGATGGTAGGCATCGGCTATTCCTCGTCGGTTTCGGTGTCGCTGTCATCGTTGGACTTGTCGTTTTTCGCTGCCTTCGCTTTTTTCAGGTCGTCCTCAAAACTCACGGTTTCGTGAGTCATCCTGTCGCCACACTTCCCGATGGCCGTTGCGAGAAGTTTTGCAAGATCGGTCAGAGCAGGCAGTGCAAAATCTGTCAGGCGGCTGGCGACGATATTTGCACCGTCGACCGGTTCCAGATCGCAGGCCGTACGGAGACGCAGGTCGCCATCGAGCAGTCGGCGGATGCGATAAAGTGCAAGCAGGATCAGCAAATGTTCGACGTCGTCGCCAAGTCCGTAGCCGCGAATCTGAGCCAGATCGAGATTAATGTGGCAATCGATCGATTCTGCCGTGAACTCGTCGCGGGCAAACGGAACGTTGCCAAAGCCGGCCTTTGTATCGCCCGATGGATTGACGTGGTCGTTCTTCACCCCGCCTGACGCTGCGACGCGAACACCGGTCGCTTCGATGAACGCGGACAACGCTCGAGCGATGCGAAGACGACCGCCAGCGAGTTCGCTCTTCGCCAAAAACAGACCGTGGATCAGGCTGCCGACGTCATACTTCAGGACAACGGTTGCGAGTAATCGGCGGTCGATCGGTCCGTCGGCGAGGCCACCCAGATCTGCCTTGAGCTTCCTGATAAAGGACGTGTCTTTTCCTTCGAGCAGGTACGGGCTGTTAAGCCGGTGTGCTTCGAGCATCGTGTCTGTCAGGAATTTACCGCCTCGTTTCACGGTGACGTGGCTGATGCCGTTCAGTTCGGCGACGGGCTGATTATTGACGGTGTCCCAGCAGACGGTTTCCAGACGGTTGGCCATGCTCTGCGCGCTTTCAACAAGCAGCTTCTGACCGGCGCTCGACTGATAAGTCGCCGCTCCGAGATTGGGGAATCCGGTCGGTTGAAACCGGTCAGACTGCAACGGTTTCAGCGGGACCGTAAACAGCAGGCGATTGACGCCGTTGAGTGGTGACAGGTCAGTCATTGTGAGTTTCTCCAAAGAAGTCAGGCACGAGGATTTCCACAGCGCGACGAGCACTGTGAAGCGAAACAGGAAAGGCCAGAGCCGCCGCCCAGCGGCGCGCGGTTTCGTGATCAGTGATGGCCGACGTGAACGGAGTCCGGATGCCGGACGCTCCGAGCCGACGGGTGGCAATGCGGACGGCTTCACTGCCGTCGCCCGACAGAAGACGGGACACGAGCGACGGTTCCGCCGGGATCGTGATGTTGTCTTTCGAGA
>JAQBWV010000074.1 GCA_027624335.1 Planctomycetota bacterium | reverse complement strand
CGCTTAATACACCTTCGACGTGATAAACGAGGTATGGATATTCGAACGTTTGACAGCTCGTACCCTTGATCTTTTGAAGAGTCACCATTCGCACTCGCGACTCACGTCATTCCCGCGCAGGCGGGAACCCAGTGAGCATTGACGACAAACTCTGCAATCGACTGGGTGCCCGCCTGCGCGGGCATGACGAGTGAGAGCGCAGGCATGACGCATAAGCGAGACCGTCGAGGAACTGACTTCACAAGATCGAGTCGTACAAGTCGTTCCAGTCTGGATTCATTTCTTCAATCAGCCGGAGCTTCCAGGCTCGGTTCCATTTCTTGATTCGCTTCTCGCGAATAATCGCTGACTCCATGTCGTCATGCAGCTCGAAGTAAACGAGCATGTGAACGCCATATGTCTTCGTAAATCCTTCTGCGATTCCGTTCTTGTGTTGCCAGACACGGCCAGGAAGGTCGCTTGTCACGCCGACGTAGAGCGTCCCGTTGCGCTTGCTGGCAAGGATGTAAACGGCTGGCTGTTTCATCGTCGAAAGTCACGAAGGCCACGTAAATGCTCGCGGCGGTGAGCTGCAACTGCTTCTCCGTATCCGCGACGGTCGTTAGTTCAGCGCCAAATCATGGCGTCTGGTATCGACATTCAGATCATAGCTTGGCCACCAACAGCAGCACACGGCATCTCACGGTGACAAAAATGTTGCAGTCACCGCATTCGTCAGGGCGCAGTCTGGTGATTGGCGAGGACGCGTCCCAAAGTGTCGATAGCCACAGCACAACGCGAGTGCGGTGAAATCGTCGGGGCAAAGCATTAAAACGTCGTGCATGGTTCCGGCGCTGCTTTGGCCGGCATTTTGAATTCCATGCGAGGTTGAAATCCTGACCGTGTCCACCGAGTCGCCCTCGCCTAAAACATTCCGCTTCGACCTCGCGGCCGAGGCCATTACGTTGCGGATACGCTGGTTCGGTGTTTGTGTCGGTTTTGCGCTGGTCAATCTGATCAGTGACGAACTACTTCCGCCAGGTACGTCGAGGAATGTGTTGCTCCTCAATGCGATCCTCGGCATCGGCGTCGCTTACGTCGCGATCGACACTTACTGGAGTTACCGCGGCCAGGTGTTTCTGAGCGATTTCCCGCTGGCAGTCTCCCTGCTGGAGACGGTCTTTATCGGCCTGCTCTGCTACTTCGACCTTGGACAGGAAAGCGCATTTCGATTTTATTATTTACTGTCCGTCGTCGTGTGCGCGATCCGGTACGCGCCGACGATCACGTATGCCACGTTTCTCTTCCACGCAGCGAGTTACTCAATACTGTTTCTGGCGGTACCGAATTCTCAAACGCTGCCGTGGGTTATCATGGTCGTGTCGATGGGCTGGGTCACCTGGGCCAGTATCCAACTTTCGTTGCTGATCCGTTTCGCAAGTCAGCGGCTGGCGGAAGCCAACGAGCAACTCGAACAACGCATCGCCCAACGGACTCAGGAGCTTCGAGAGTCTCAAGCGATGCTGGTTCAGCATGAAAAGCAGGCGGCTTTCGGCTTATTGGCGGCCGGGATCGCACACGAAGTCGGTAACCCACTCGCGGCGATCAGTTCGCTCGTCCAGATTCTCAAACGGAAATCCGAGGATAACGACACGATCGAGCGATATCAGATGATCGGCGATCAGCTGCGAAGAATTCAGGGGACGCTGCGTGAGCTGGTCGACTTCAGCCGTCCGGCCAGCAATCTGGCCAGTCTGTGTGATGTGAGAAATACTGTTGAAGAAGCGCTCAGCATTGCCAAGTACTACAAACGCCGCAAAGGCAAACGCATCGTCACACGCTACGCCGAAGGTGTGCCGCCGCTGCGAGTTGTTCACGATCAGCTGGTGCAGGTGTTTCTGAATCTCATTCTGAACGCGATGGATGCGACACCCGAGGGCGGCACGGTCGAGATCTCCACGAGCCTGGAATCCGGATGGATCCGCGTCGCTGTGCGAGACACCGGTCACGGGATCCGGGAAGAGAACCGCGACAGCATCTTCGAACCGTACTTCACCACCAAAGCGACCGGCACGGGACTCGGCCTGTTCGTCTGTCGGCAACTGCTGGAAAGGGAGTCCAACGGCCGGATTGATCTGACCGAAACCGGTCCGAGCGGAACAACATTCTCGGTGATGGTCACCGGCGACGCCTTACTGAACTGCGATGACATCCTGCCGCCCGACGCTGGAGCCGATCACAGCCTCTCGGTCGGAGAAAGCGTTCTACCCGCTCAGGAACCAGCCAGTGATATCAGCGAGTGATCCTTCACTCGGCAGGACGGCTCGGATAACTTCGTGGAGTGATCCGGTCGCTGGAACAGTCGATCTGCCATCCGGAACACATTTCTTCCCGCATCACGAAGGACAATCACCATGAGACTTGCGATTCTTCTCGCTGCTTTGGCTTCAATTGCCGTCGGCGTTTCTGTTCACGCTGCCGAGCGACAGGAGCTTTCGATCTGGCCGAACGGCCTGCCTGCAGGTGCGAAGCCGCTGACGGAAGCGCAGATCGAGAAACTCAAGGCCAGTCTAACCGAAGAGCGGATCTACTACGTCGAGACGCCGTCGATCACTGTCTACCGTGCTCCGAAAGAAATCGCCAACGGATGTGCCGTCGTGATCTGTCCCGGCGGCGGCTACAACATTCTGGCATGGCCCAAAGAAGGTCTTGAAGTCGCCGAGTGGTTCAATTCGATCGGCGTCACCGCGGCTGTCCTCAAGTACCGGGTCCCTCGACGTGATCCGGCAGCCCCGCATGTCGAGCCGTTGCAGGATGCTCAACGTGCTCTCCGCCTGGTTCGACACAACGCGTCAGACTGGGGCGTTGATCCGCAACGAGTTGGAATCCTGGGCTTCTCGGCGGGCGGACATCTGACAGCCATGACCGGCATGCACTGGCAAAAGGCCGCGTACGACCGCATCGACGAAGCGGACGGCCTGAGTTGTCGTCCCGATTTCATGTGCCCGATCTACGCGGCGTACCTGGGTCCGGATTACAAAGATTACGTCGCGGAACTGGGACCACTGGTGAACGTCACTGAAAAGACGCCGCCAACGTTTATGGCGGTAACCGCTGACGATACTTTTCGAGGGGTTCAGGCGGCGTTGTTGTTTGTCGAGCTGAAGAAGTCGAAGGTGCCGGCTGAGCTGCACATCTACTCGAAAGGCGGACACGGCTACGGCATTCGGCCTTCGGAGAACCCGATCTCAACATGGCATGTCCGACTCGGTGACTGGCTGACAGCTCAAGGGCTGCTCAATCAGTCGGTCTCCGGCAAGTAATCTGAGCAGGTAGTCTGAGATTGCGGCAGTGCGGTACGCGCGCTGCCGCTTCCGTTCAGCTTAACGATCACCCGGTATCAGGGAGTGTTGTGATGCGAATCGTCAGCGGCGGAGTTCAGCACGAGACCAACACGTTCTCGAAGATTCCAACGACGCTGGCCGACTTCGTGCGGGACAGCAACTGCGGTGAAACGCTGGCAGGCGGCGAGACGATCTTCGAACGATTTCGCGGTACTGGTTCGATTCATGGCGGATACATTTCCGGAGCGGAAGCGGCGGGCTTTGAACTGGTGCCGTTGTTGTGTGCAAAAGCGCAACCGTCGGGACTTGTTGAGAAAACGGCCTTTGACACGATGCTCGGCTGGTTCGTGGAGCGGCTTAAAGAGGAGCAGCCATTCGATGGAGTGTTGCTCGACCTGCACGGAGCGATGGTCGCCGAACATCATGAGGATGCTGAAGCAGCATTCGTTGCGGCGGTGCGGGATGTCGTTGGCGCAAAGATGCCGATTGTCGTTACGCTGGATCTGCATGCCAATATCTCGGCTCGATTAGCGGAGCTCGCTGACGTAATTATCGGGTTCGATACGTACCCGCATGTGGACATGCAGGATCGAGGCCACGAGGCGGCGGAACTGATTGCTCGAATCGTCAAAGGCGAAATCACTCCGGTACAGGAGTTCCGGCAACTTCCGCTGATCACGCTGCCACCCAGGCAATGCACGCTGCGAGATCCCATGCAGACGTTGATGGCTCGAGTGCATCAGATGGAGCAGGAAGCTGGCGTGCTGACCGCTACAGTCGCGATGGGTTTTCCCTTTGCCGACATTCCGGACACAGGTGCGTCGATCATGGTGACAACCGATGGCGACGCCGAACTGGCTCGCGCGAAGGCGGATGAACTGGCTGGCTGGCTGTGGGATCTGCGGGACGAACTCCAGCCGGAACTGACGACGATCGAAGACGCCATGACTTACGCGAATGACCATCCAGACGACGGCCTCGTGATCTTTGCGGACGGTTCGGACAACCCAGGTGGCGGCGCGCCTTGTGACGGAACAATTGCCCTGCACGCGTTGATTGATGCAGGTTTCAAGGGCGGAGTCGTTGGCGTGATTTATGATCCTGAAACGGCGGCGCAGGCGCATCGTGCTGGAGTCGGCGCGACGATTCCCGTTCGTCTGGGCGGAAAGACCGATAATCTGCACGGGGCTCCCGTCGAAAGAGATGCCTATGTGCGAGCTCTCTGTGACGGAAAATACATTTATCGCGGACCGATGATGCACGGCGTCCAGGATAACCTGGGCCCGACGGCAACCCTGATCGTGGGCGGTGTCGAAGTTGTTGTTTCATCACAGCGACGACAATGTTTTGATGCTGAAATGCTCCGCATTGCCGGAGTTGATCCGGTTGCTCGCCGGCTGCTGGTGCTGAAGAGCGCCGTGCATTTTCGAGCCGACTTCGGACCGCTGGCTGGCCGAATATTCGATGCCGACACTCCAGGAATTCACCGTCCCGATTTAGCGGCCTTCGATTTCCAGAGGCTGCGTCGACCGATCTACCCACTGGATGACCTTGCTCAATGGATGGGGTAATCGCCGCTTCCAGGACGCACTCAAAGCAGTAGCGTGTGAAGCCATGCCAGCATTGTGCCGGCATCGATTCCCATCCACAGCAGAACGGCGGCAACGGTCACGCTGATTCCGGCAGCCGTGCGTTTGCTGCGAACATTGAATCGACGGATCGGCTCGTGGTGAAACATCAGACTCAACAGGCTCACAGTCCGAGCGGTAAGAACCAGCAACGAAACCAACAGAAGCGATGCTGCGACGAGAACCGAGGGATCTGGAATCAACGATGGCCCTTCAGTCGACTCGATGCCCGGCAGAAACGAATTCCCGACGACAAATGATGCGCACCAGAATCCTGGCAATGGCGGGATGCCGCAGAGTGTCAGTAGCGAACAGGTCATGGAGAAGGCGATCAGTCCGTGCTGCTGCCCCAGTCCGGTGACGTCTTCGACAAAGTCGATGCTGCGGTCATCCAGAGCCAGCCATCGATCACAAGCGACCAACATCCCAAGAGCGACGCTCGATATCAGCATCGCAAACGCTGCGGTTTCAATGCCGGTCGGGAACTGCCAACTCGCTTCCGGGCCGGTCGGATGCCTTGCCATGACTCCGGTCGCTGCCGCCACCAGAGTGACGCCTCCCCAGGTGATCCAGAACGTCGAGACAAGGCTGCGCAGTGATTCGCTGCGGCAGACGAGAATCGCTCCTCCCACACAGGACGACGTGCCGAATACGAGGCACAGCAAGTGTGTCGTCGACTCGAATCCAGGCATCGCGACGCTGGCGACCTTCCAGAGTACAATCGCCGCCTGACAACGTTGTAGAACGGCTGACAAGCCGGCGATCGTGGCCGGTGCCGTGTCGAAGCTGTTCATCAGGACGCCGTGCATTGGAAACAGTCCGAATTGTGTGGCGACGCCGACGAACAGAAGAACGACTGCCGCGACGCCGAGAATCGAGCCGTCACCGACGATCAATTCAGCACGCGCTGGTCGGTAGCTCTCTCGCAACGTGGCTTCGATCGACTCCAGCGAAGAACTGCCGCCGAGACTGAATAACAGTGTGAATGCCAGAGCGACACACACGAAGCTCAACACACCCATCGTTCGTCGGCTCTGCAATTGTTCGTGCAGGACGACGAAATGACTCTGTCTAACGACTTCGGATCGAGTCTGATGATCCGTCCGAGTTTCCTGGAGCAGCAAACCTCCCGCGAGAAGGCTCACGGCGTGAGCCAGCAGCAGCGTCTCAAGCGAACCGGCCATGGCCGTGATCACTGGACAAGCCGCGACAATCAGTATGAGCCCTGTGAGTTGCACCGTCGCGCTTTCACGAATCGCCAATGCCGGATGATGCGTCATCACAGACGCGTCTGTCGGAAGAATCAGCATTGGAGTGGACCACGGCTACCGAGTCCAGGCACACCAGGGAGTGGTGTCACTCCGAATGTCCAGCTTCAGTTAATGAAATCGCTTGTGCCAGTTGCCCGATTGTAAGCCCATTGACGCACCTCGAATTGCCGCAACCCGTAATTCGAGGTGCCACGCCCCGTCCAACTCGTGAGCCTCGACCTATCGTTCAAGCATTCTCACAGCGCAGATTTTCAGCGCCAGGAGACCGTGTCGGGCCTTCGAGCTTACCTGGAAGGCAAGGTGAACACGGTGTGCCCTCGGATCAGCACCCAACTCGGGAGTCACGGTCGATGTCGGTAGAACTTCAGGCTCTCGGAACTGATGACAGTCAGTGTGCTGTGCTGGCTCTTGTGTCGAGCCAGGTAATGCGGCTTGGTCGAGCGCCTCAGAACGACTGGGTCGTCAACTGGGACCGACTGATTTCCCGGGAGCACGCCGATCTGACCTGGGACGGAGGGCAACTCCAGGTTCGCTGTCTGGAAAAGGCTGCCAATCCGGTCGTTATTGCCGGTGAATCATTCCGTGAATTAAAAATCGACGTGGGTGGCGAGTTTCTGATCGGAGCGACGAAGTTTCGACTGATTGAAACAATCGAACCCGCTGGCTCGAACGATTTGGATACGTCTGACGACGAACCGCTTGCCGGACTACAGACTTATCAATCCGACGAGCTGAACGAATTCGAGTTCAGTGACCCGATCCGGCAGATGGACATGCTGGCTCGACTGCCAAAGATGATCTCCGGTTCAACGTCCGATGAAGCACTTGCCGGTTTGCTGGTCGATGTTCTGCTGGAGACGATTCCGGCCAGCGTGGCGACGGCAGTCATGAGGTATGACGGCGACGTTTCTGACACTCTGGAAAATCCGCTGGCGTCGGGTTTCGATCCGACTCGACCCGCGATGATGCGAGTCGCCACGCGAGACGACTACGAAGGCCGCTTCAAGCCGAGCCGACGCATGATCAGCTCGGCATTGCAAACGGGCAACAGCGTTCTGCATATCTGGGATGGTGATGAGGGCAACGGTCAGTTCACCATCAGCGGCAGCCTGGACTGGGCGTTCTGCACACCGATCAAAACCAACGAAGTCGGCGGCTGGTGCCTGTACGTCTCGGGGCAGGGTAGCGAACACTCGGGAGTGTTCATTGATGATGAAACGCTCAAAGGCGACCTGCGATTTGTCGAACTGGTGGCTCAGTTCATCGGGTCGATCCGGCATGTTCGACTGCTGGAAGAACAGAAAACACAGCTCAGCTCGTTTTTCTCGCCACGGATTATGGAAAGCCTGATGGGAGGCACTTCGGCGTCGCTTGAACCCGCCGAGCAGGACATCAGCGTGCTGTTCTGCGACGTTCGTGGATTCTCTCGCAAATCAGAACTGCTTAAGGATGACCTGTTCCAGTTGCTCGCCACGGTCAAGTCCGCTCTGGGACTGATGGCCAATGGAATCGTGGAGACTGACGGTGCCATCGCCGACTTCCAGGGCGACGCCGCTCTTGGTTTCTGGGGTTGGCCGGTTCCACTTCCTGAAGGTCCAGTGCCGGCCTGCCGGGCAGCGTTGAGTATAGTCGACGCGTTCGACAACAAATTGAACTGTGACGGCATACTCGACGGCTTCAGCGTCGGAATCGGTATCGCCCACGGTCGAGCTATCGCTGGCGAAATTGGAACGGAGAAACAGGCGAAGATTGGAGTCTTCGGCCCGGTGGTGAATCAAGGATCGCGTTATGAAGGTCTGACAAAACAATTCGGAGTCCCAATCTGTATCGATGAAACGACCGCTGAATACGTGCAGACATTCATGCCGCGAGACGAAGCTCGATGCCGTCGCATGGCGCGCGTCCGTCCCGCCGGAATGGCAACGCCGCTGACGGTTTATCAGCTGCTGCCTCCCGTGAGAAAAGACGATTCCGTTTCTGACGAGATGATTTCCAGGTACGAAGCCGGCATCAACGCCGTTCTGGACGGTCAGTGGAAGGAAGCAGTTGAGCTGCTGTCCGAATTTCGTGGAGCCGACGGTCCGACGGACTTCGTGTTCCAGCAGATGGAGCTGACGAATTTCGAAGTTCCCGCCAACTGGGACGGCGCGTTCACTCTAACAAAGAAGTAACGCGACGATTCGTCCGGCAACTCATTCCTGCGCTCAGCGCAGAAACTCGCCCGCAGACGCCCCGCGTCCCGCCCGAATGAGCCCGCAATGGCTGCGAGTTCTCGAAAGCCTTTGGGGAGTCATGACCACTCCACAGCGTGCCGGATAGAGAATGTGTTTGAAACCTGATTCAAACATGTTTCTAAAGGGAACGCTTCTTGACAGGTTGACGCCTCGAGGAAAGCATACGTGCGATGGAGTGTCGTCCGATGGTATTGTGAGAATGGAGTCGCCATGAGTAACGTGTTTCGATTCGAAGAGCTGGATGGGCAAATCGGGCTGCTGACGATTGATGCCCCTGGCAGGAAAGTCAACACGCTCGGTCGCAGCGTGATGGCAGAGCTGGCCGCCATCGTTGACGACCTTCAAAAACGCGACGGCCTGCAGGGGCTGCTCTTTCAGAGTGGGAAGCCAGGGCAGTTCATTGCCGGCGCGGATCTGAACGAACTGGGAGCGCTGGCGACCGCCACTCGCGAACAGGTGCTCGAAGCGGTGGGAGCAGGGCACGCATTGTTTTCGAGAATCAGCCAGCTACCCTTCCCGACAGTCGCGCTTGTCGACGGAGCGTGCATGGGCGGCGGAACCGAACTGATTCTTTCGTTCGATGAGCGAATCGTTTCCTCGGGAAAAACGAAGATCGCACTTCCGGAAGTGAACGTCGGTCTGATCCCCGGCTGGGGCGGCACGCAGCGTTTGCCTCGGCTCACCGGAATTCACCACGCCATTCAGATGATCACCTCCGGAGCTCCGCAGTCGCCAGGGACGTGCGTCGAGTGTGGACTTGCTTTCGATGCTGTCGCGGTCGATCAATTGCTCAGCGAAGGTCGGCGAGTGATTGGCATCCTCCGTGAGAACGATCTCTGGAAAGCAAACCGCAGGAAGCGGTCGCAGCCACTGGGCCTGACCGAAGACCAGATGGCATTCGCATTCGCCGTGTCAGAAGGCGGAGTGCGAGGCAAAACGAAGGGGCAGTACCCTGCGCCAATGGCCGCTTTGAAGGCCATAAAACTGGGAATCAATCTGTCACTCGAGGATGGATTGAAGGTTGAGCAGGAAGTTTCACTGGAAGTCGTCGGTTCGACGATCTCGGCGAATTTGATTGGCGTTTTCTTTATGAACACTCAGGTCGGCAGAGATCCCGGTTTCGGCGGAACGCCGGCGAGTCCGAAACCGGTCAACCGGGTCGGCGTACTCGGAACCGGGCAGATGGGTGCGGGTATCGCCGCCGCTCATTGCCGTCGCGGCGTGCCAGCCACGATGGTCGATGTGGACGAGCAAAGGATCGGCTGGGGACTGGCAGCGGCGCGAATGTGATCGACTCTCGGATGAAAATCGGTCGGTCAACCCCGCAGGAAATGGCCGACATGCTCAGCCTGTTGAGCACCGCCACTTCGAAGTCTGCATTCTCGACCTGCGACGTCGTGGTTGAGGCGATCACGGAGAACGAGGAACTTAAAACCGCTGCGTACCGCGAGCTGGCTCCCGTCCTGCGTGATGATGCGATTCTCGCCAGTAATACGTCGACAATCTCGATCACCCGGATGGCCGAATCGACTTCGCATCCTGAGCGGTTTATCGGCATGCACTTTTTCTATCCGGTCGATCGGATGCAACTGGTCGAGGTAATCCGGGGTGCAAAGACGGACGATGAAACCGTCGAAACCGTTGTCGCCCTGGCCCGACGAATTGGAAAAACGCCGATCGTGATGAAAGACTGTCCGGGATTCCTGGTCAACCGGGTTCTGCTCCCGTACATGAACGAGTCGTTGCTGCTGCTGTGCGAGGGTGCGTCGATGGACGACATCGACAAGGCCGCCACCCGGTTCGGCATGCCGATGGGGCCGATCGCTTTGCACGATCTCGTCGGAACGGACGTCGCGCTCTTTGCCGGGCAGGTCGTGGCCGGAGCGTTTTCGGATCGAGCCAATATGTGCCCGCTGCTTGAAGACATCGTTCAGGCCGGTCGTCTCGGCAGAAAAGCCGGCAAGGGATTCAGGCAGTATGTTGGCCCAAAAGGCACGCCGGCGCCCGATCCCGAATTTGGTGCGTTTCTGCAAAAGCATACCAGCGACTCGAAAACGTTTTCGCAGGAAGAGATCACGAATCGATTGTTCCTGCCCATGCTGCTTGAGGCGACGCGCGTGCTGGAAGACGGAATCGTGTCCGAGCCAACCCACGTCGACCTGGGTCTCTTATTGGGAATTGGCTTTCCAGCATTCCGCGGTGGAATTCTCCACTGGTGCGACACCGAAGGTGCCGGTGGGATCGTCACCCGGCTCGAACAGTTCGCGCATCTCGGAAAACGGTTCGAGGCGACGGAATCGCTCAAACAGTTGGCCTCGTCCGGCGAGAAATACTTCCGACTGGGAAACGTCGCTTAGGTACGGCGGCGAAATTATCGTCGATCTGGCTCATGCTGTAGGGTGCGTGAAGCGGAGCGGAACGCACACGTCCTCAGCCGGCTGCATCCATATGAGGTGCGTTTCACGCACCCTGCAAATGCTGTAGCCATGTTCGCCAGAACGTGGGCAGCCAAAGATTTGGCCACCAGGATTACCGGTCGACAATTTATGAACCGTAGTCCTGAGCAGGCTCACGCGTCGCAGGCTGGAGACCAGCAGAGGATAGGGCTGCGTGCCGCTTGAACGTCGTTCGGGCGCGAGGCCGAGGTCGTGTGCGGTGCCGTGTGCAGTAATTCGGGATCTTCCGCGATGATCTTTTCGAGCGTTGCGACGAACGCGTCGAGCGTGGCTTTCGACTCGGTTTCCGTTGGCTCGATCATGATCGCTTCCGGAACGACCAGCGGGAAGTAAACGGTCGGCGCGTGGAATCCGTAGTCCAACAGACGCTTGGCGATGTCCATCGCGGAGATGCCACGCTCCTTTTGCAGGTGCTGAGCCGAGGCGACGAACTCGTGCATGCAACGTTCGCCAAACGGAACGGGCAGGATGTGTTTCAGTCGTTCCTTCAGATAGTTGGCGTTCAGCACAGCGTGCTGGGAAAGTTCCTTCAGGCCGTCACCGCCGAGAGTTCGCAGATAGAAGTAACCTCGCAGCAGAATTCCCACGTTGCCGAAAAACGACCGGACTCGACCGATTGACTTTGCCGGTGTCTGCAGTGCGAACTGTCCAGACTCTTCGTGAAAAGCAACGACCGGACCGGGCAGATAATCTGCCAGAAAGTCTCGTACAGCGATCGGCCCGGCTCCGGGGCCGCCAGCGCCGTGCGGACCTGTGAAGGTTTTATGCACGTTGTAATGCATCATGTCGCCGCCGAAGTCACCAGGCCGGGTGATGCCCAGAATGGCATTCATGTTGGCACCGTCGATGTAGACCAGTCCGCCAACATCGTGCAGCATGCTGCTGATCTCACCGATCTCCGATTCGAACAGGCCCAGTGTGTTCGGGTTGGTGATCATGAATACGGCCGTGTGTTCGTCGAGATGACCTTGCAGTTCTTCGAGATCGACGAAGCCGTTCTTTCCCGCTCCCAGTTGGATGCAATCAAAACCGGCCAGCGCGGCACTGGCTGGATTCGTCCCGTGAGCACTACTCGGGAAGATGACTTTCGTACGATTCTCGCCTCGGTCCTTGAAGTACGCTGACGCGACCAGCAATGCTGCCAACTCGCCCTGGGCCCCGGCGGCCGGCTGCAGTGAGACGGCCGGCAGACCGGCAATTTCGCCCAGCATTTCCTGCATTTCAAACTGAATCTGCAACATGCCTTGCAGACTTTCCTCAGCCTGCCACGGATGCAGATCGACGAGGCCGGGGATCGCTGCAAGACGTTCATGCCGCTTCGGGTTGTACTTCATCGTACAACTGCCGAGCGGGTAGAAGTGCGTGTCGACCGACATGTTGAGCGTTGACAGGTTCGTGAAATGGCGGATGACGTCCGGCTCGTTGACTTCCGGTAGTGGCAGAGCCACATCGCTCAGAAACTCCGCCGGAATGCACGCTGTCGAGGAAAACTCGGGACAGTCGGACTCGGGATATTCAGCGCCGCGACGACCGGGCTGAGACAGGTCGAAAAGCAGTTGTGTGGCTTGTTCGTTTCTCATGTTGTCTTCCGAGAGGAGCTTCGTGCTGAACGCAGAGCAGGTTCGTGAGGAGCGGCGACCGTACTGCTGCACGACGCTTCCAGTTCTTCGGAAAGGTTCGATTCGGCAACCGGCTTCGCACTGTTACAGGGCACCGCACTCGATCCGGCGATGGCATCGGCCAGAGCGTCGATCTCTTCGCGAGTGCGACATTCCGTCACCGCGACCAGGAGGCGATCTTCAGATTCGTCGTGCGAGACTCGTCGCAACGCCGGCCCGATATCGAATCCCGCTGCCTGTGCTCGCTGAATCACTGCGTCGGCTCCGTCTCGACATTGCAGTGTGAACTCCTTGAAGAATGGCTGATCGAAGGCGAGTTCGATGCCGTCCTGTGCGGTCAACCGCTGAGCGGCATAGTGAGCTTTACTGCAGGACAGTTCAGCGACCTGTCGCATGCCTGCAGGTCCGAGCAGCGACAGGAACACAGTTGCACGGATTGCGATCAGCCCCTGATTCGTGCAGATGTTGCTGGTGGCCTTCTCGCGGCGAATGTGTTGTTCGCGGGCCTGCAGGTTCAAGACAAAACAACGTTTTCCATTTCGGTCTGTGGTCTGGCCAATCAATCGTCCCGGCATCTGCCGGACGAACTCCTGCCTGCACGCGAGGATTCCCAGGAACGGACCGCCGTACTGCATCGGTGTTCCCAGTGACTGTCCTTCGGCGACGGCAATGTCAGCGCCCTGGTCACCTGGACGTTTCAGGATCCCCAGGCCGATCGGGTCGAACGAGACGATCGAAAGAGCACCATGCTTGTGCGCCAGAGCGGAGATTTGCTCGACCTCTTCCAGACACCCGTAAAAGTTCGGATGTTGAGTCACGACGCAGGCAGTCTGATCGTTGATGGCTTCTTCAACGGCGGACGGCGCTGCGGTGCCGCCGGGTGTGGGAACGATGACCAGTTCGCAATCCATCCGACCGAGATAGGTCTGGACAATCTGCCGATATTCAGGATGAACGGACCCCAGCAGGACGATGCGGCGATGTCGTTTCGTGCATCGCATCGCCATGAAAACGGCTTCGCTGACGGCGGTGCCTCCTTCGTAAAGACTGGCGTTGGACACGTCCATGCCGGTCAGCTGGCAGATTAGCGACTGATACTCGAAGAAGGTCTGCAGACTGCCCTGGCTGGCTTCCGCCTGATACGGAGTGTAGGCGGTGTAATACTCGCTCCGTCCCGCAATGGCATCGACTGCCGACGGGATGAAGTGGTCGTAGACGCCTCCACCAAGGAAGCAGGAACGGTCGCTGGGCCCAACATTCCTCGAAGCCAGTTCACGAACGAGCTGCTCCAGTTCCAGTTCCGACAACGCCGGCGGAATGTCGAGCGGACGTTTGAGTTGCAGAGAATCGGGAATCTGATCGAACAGAGACTCGATCGAGTCGACGCCGATCGTCTCGAGCATTTCCCGCTGTTCGTCGGGCGTGTTGAAGAGGTAGCTCAACAGAAACTCCGAATCTGGCACCGGCGGCAGCGGTTGGGCTGACTTCAGTGCGGTCGCCATCTGGGATGTGAGTGCAAAACGCATGCGGAATTGAAATTCCGCAGCCATCCATGGCGGGAGAACTGATGAGTACCAATGGCTCCGCCATTGGAGTATCTCACAGCTGTTGAGAAGCCGTACCTGCGGTCATCCTGTCGGATCAGATGGCACAACGTTCACCGGTACCGGTTGCTGGCAGTCTGCTAGTGGTCTTCGTTTTGACAATTCTGTTCGTAAGCGGCTCGGTCGAGCAATTGGTCGAGGTCTGCGAGGTTGGCCATTCTGATTTTCAGAATCCAGCCTTTGCCGAATGCATCGCTGGAAAGCAGATCCAGGTTATCAGATATCAGCTGGTTGATCTCGATGATTTCACCGCTGACCGGAGCGTACAGGTCGGAAACGGCCTTGACGCTTTCGACTTCTCCGCAGTTGTCACCGACGTTGAGGTGCTTGCCAACTGCGGGCAGGTCGACGTAGACCAGGTCAGTCAGCGCTTTGACCGCGAAATCGGTGATGCCGATTGTGGCAATGTCACCTTCGACGGCGACCCATTCGTGACTTCTGGCGTACTTCAGCGAGGCGAGATCCATCAGGTGCTTCTCCGTGCACGTTCACTTTCAATTGCCGAGCCGCGACTGAGACCATTTCCATGATCTCGACCGGCTGCCGCTCGGCGGTCAATGGACAGCGTTCAGGCGACAGGATCATCCTGAGCAACAGGTTCACGATAACTTCCAGCTTCGATTTGTGAGACCTTCCCCAGACGTCTCGCGTGTCGCCCCCCCTCGAATTCTGTTTTCAGCCAGATTTCAATGATTCGATCGAGAGCCTGTTCGCTGATCAAATCTGCAGACAGACACAGGACATTGAGATCGTTGTGCTGTCGGCTGAGAGCCGCAGTAATGTCGTCGTGGACCGGTGCCGCACGAATTCCGTCAAACTTGTTGGCAGCGATACACATCCCGATGCCCGTCCCACAGATCAGAATGCCTCGGTCAGCTTCATGCCTCGAAATGGCTCCGGCAACTTTTGCGGCATAGTCCGGATAGTCGACGCTCTCCTGGCTGGTCGCGCCAAAGTCGATCCCCTCATAGCCCGCGCTACGAATAATTTCCAGGATCCGCGCACGAATGCTGACTCCACGGTGGTCGCTGGCAACGGCAATTTTCATTGTTTTACCTGCGGCGCAACGGCCGCGACTTCAGTTACTCAAGCTGTTCGTTGAAATCTGAAAAGCCGCCAGCGGAGAATCCCGTAGCAGCCAGGCTTCCGAAAAGAATGCCCGCCAGGTCAGGTCGGATCGGACAGCGGAAGTTCCGCCAGGATCCTGTTGAGATGCTGCTCGATTGCTTGTCGACAACGCTCGTATTCGTCCATCCCTCCGCCGATAGGATCTGGGATGTCGCTTCCATCGCCCGCGAGAACGTGAACTCGGTCAGCCACGTCAGGCCGTCGAGTCACGATGGCTGAGCGATGACCGCGAGTCATGGTGTAGACAAAATCAGCATGGTTGAGCAAGCGTTCCGTCAGTGGCTGGCTTTCGTGTCCTGACAGGTCAGCGCCGCGTTCCGCAACCAGTGTCTCGGATTCAGCGCTTGCTGGAGAACCGTACGACGCAGCAATTCCCGCCGAAGATATAAAAAATCCGTGATCCGGCAGATCATCCGGTTGACATCCGATTCGTGCTGCCAGCATTTGTCGGAAAAGAGCTTCGGCCATCGGACTGCGGCACGTGTTGCCCGTGCAGACAAACAGGATGACTTCAGCCGTCATGCGACGAACACTCTGAGAACTGACAATACCTTCCCGGAAGACGGAATACGTCTCTCCCGACAAACTCACTGACGTTGGACCATCCGGAAACCGGACGTCTCCCGTATCGACGATGAATTCTGCTCCTTCCGACAGACCGTTCAGAGAGCCAGCGCTGCAGGCGGGCGATTCGGGCAGGACGGCAATCAGTGGCGCCGGCAGCAGGCGACCGATTTCGGCTACGGTCGGCTCCGATGAAACGGTCACACTGACCCGACTTCCTCCCAGCAAGCCTGCAGAATTACGACCGAGAGATTCGGCGAGACCACCTTTGGCGGCACCCGACTCTGCGGCAAGGATCACTGGGCCGGGCCAGCAGCGACGAGCCAGTTTTTTTCCGGTTCGCGACAGATCAGGAAGGAAGTCGAATGCTTCGTCAACCGATCGCGGCAGCAGCGTCATCGAGCCCTGGCTGAATTCCTCAAGCCTGGCCACAGCATCGACCGAATGCGACAGGCCGGCGAGCACGTAGCTGCTTTCAGTCGGCAGAACTATCAGGCCGCCACCGGAAAGTACCTGCGCAGCACGATGGACGAGGTCTCGCTGTTGTTCAGGGCCGTCTGCCCGGACCGTCTCCACCATGAACTCTAGTTCCTTAACGCTGAGAGTATTCAAACTCTCTCTCCGTTACCGCGTTCTGCCGCACGACGTGTCATTCCGATCAAGTCTGGAAGCCGCAGTTCGGTCCGAAATCCCGTCACCAGAAGTGGTTGAGACGAGAGATTCTATCCGCCCGAACCGGCTCATTCAACCAGCCTCTGACACCGACCGCAGGCATAACCGGTAGTCGGTTTCTCCGCGTTTTCGCAGGATGCTCCTGTACCAGTGGCCTGACGTCCGCCGCTCACCTGGACGCGATTGTTTCACCGGAAACATCGCATTCATGGCTGCGAGAGGTATAGCTCGATCGATGATCCACGACATTACCGGCTTCAACTCGACAAGATCATTCGATTGCTCATTTCCGGTGTCGACTCATACCTGGCGATCACCGTTTTACACTTTTACGTTTTCGTTGACTTCCTTACCGAGGAACTCAAGTGTGACGTCTGCGATACGGACAAAGGCACGATCACCGGCGGCGACTTTGAGAATTCCTCCGCTCGACTTGACAATCTGAAACGCAACTCCCAACCCGGCACCGAACGAGAAGTTCGAACCGGGATTCGGATTGACGAACTGTTTCGAGAGTTCGACGGTCTGCCATTTGTCAGTACCGGTTTCAACGAGGATCACTTCGCAGGCCGTCGAGGCAAGCTCGTGCGATTCGTTCACGAATTTCGACTGCGAGTTGAACTGGAAAAACACCAGTCGGCATGTGAAGTTCTGCCGGAAGACGTTTGCAAAGAATTCAGGCGACGAAGCTTCCGCCCGCAGGCGAACCCGTAAGCGGTAGGAACCTGGATAAGGGCTGCGGACTTCCTGAGCCAGGTAAACCTTCGCGTTCTGAGCGATCTCAAGCGGAGCTCCAGCGCCCAGGTTGAAACCGAGTGCGGCCGTTGGTTCGTTGAGATCCCGCAGTACTGTTGCACTGAACTGGTCTTCGCGAGCGAGTGAGTACAACGGGTCGGCGCGCCATCCTTTTGGACGGGACGGTTCCACAACGGGCTTCAATGGATCATCACCAGCAAAGTCCTTCTGAAGCAGATAACGAGTCGGATCGAACGGTGGAACGCGAGCAACGTTTCCAGTCGAAGCGACGCGTTCAGGGGTTGCCGGCTCGCTGCCAAGCAGTTGCCAGAGCGGTTCGCCGTCTGTCAGTCGGTGCGGTCGGTTCTGGGCGTCGAGGAAGTGCCCCTGGTGCGGCACGCCGAGCAGGTGAAACATCGTCGCCGTCAAGTCGCCTGGCTGAACGCGGTTGCTCGCCGGGAATGCCCCGTCCTTGTCGCTCGATCCGTAAACCTGTCCGCCGCTGATTCCCGCTCCGGCCATCGCAAAGCTGAAGACCGAGCCCCAGTGATCACGTCCGCCTTTCGCGTTGATCTTCGGAGTCCGACCAAATTCGCCAACGGTGACGACCAGAGTGTCGTCCAGAAGTCCTCGTTGCTCGAGATCCTCAATCAACGCTGAAAAGCCGACGTCAAACATCGGGCACAGGACGTCTTCGACACGATCAGCATTCTGCGCATGTGTATCCCAGAGCGGATTGTCCGAAGCATTGTCGCCTGGTTCGCGAGGCCAATGGACATGAACCAGTCGAACACCGGCTTCGACCAGCCGTCGAGCGAGTAACACACTTTGTCCCCAACGGTTTCGACCATAGCGTTCCCGCACGACTTCAGGTTCGCGAGAGATATCGAAGGCCTGCCTGGCCTTGCCAGACGTCAGAAGATCGAACGCCTGCTGCTGGAAGGAGTCATACGCCGTCACCGATCCATCCAGATGCCTGAAACGCTCTTCAAGTTGCGACAACAGCGACTGCCGACGTTCGAGTTGAATGGGAGTAATGTCCGTTTCCCGCAGACTCTCGATCTGGTAAGTCGGCTCGGCCGGATCGCCGACGAACACTTCCGGATTCCATTGCGGACCCAGAAAGCCTGCGGTCTGTCCGGAAGGAGTGACGTTCTCGTTGAGACGCATCACATCGGGCAGCCAGACTGAAGTAAGCGCGGGCAACTTTTCACTCGGCTTGAGCTGCTTGACGACTGATCCGACATAGGGCCAGTCTGTCGGTTGAATCGTGCGGGCGTTGGGGCCGCGGTACTTGTAGCCAGTCAGAACCCACGCTCCGCTGGACGAATGAACGTTGTCGTCGGTCGCCATCGATCGGCAGACAGCCAGCTTGTCGCTCATCGCAGCTGTTCGGGGAAGTAGTTCACAGAACTGGATACCGGGGACGTTGGTGCTGATTGGCTTGAACGGACCTCGAATCCCGTCAGGAGCATCCGGTTTTGGATCGAATGTCTCATGCTGAGGTGGTCCTCCAGCGAGATAGAGGAAGATTACGTTCTTCGCTCGACCGAAGGCCTTATCAGAAACAGGTGCCGGCTGCGAAATATCGCGTGCTTTGAGTAGCTGCGGCAGCGAAAGTCCCCCGAGAGTCAGCGAGCCCACTCGCATGAGTTCGCGCCGCGATAGGCCATCGCAAAGCCGAGTCCCTTTGTTAAGGATGGAAAGCACCGGATTTCCTCTCAGTACTGCGACACTTCGTTCGACAACCGTGAGACGCTACTGGCGACATCCTCAGTCGACCAGTCGTCACCGACTCAGTCGGTACGGAAACCTTCCACTAATATCGTGACGCTCGGCCCAGTGAACCCCGTCAGTCTGATCCATTACCTGAATCGATCAACAGCAGAGGCTACTTTCAGAAGTTACGCGCGGCCTGCACGCATCATTCATCGTAAGACTCTAATCTACTGGGCACTCGCCGGCTTCGTCAGCCATTTCGCTCTCGGTGTAGCGAAACTTCGTCAGCACGACCTGTCGACCGTTGTTGATGAATGTCACGTCATCCATGAGAGTCCGCATCAGGCAAATGCCACGTCCACGAGGATCGTCATTATTGAGCTCGTCGGATTCAAATAATGACGGGTCGAATCCCTGTCCCTCGTCGGAGATCGTAAAGACAGCCTCGTCGCGGGAAACCGAGATGACGACCGAGACGTTGCGGTTACAGTATGGAGACACGTAAAGTCGTTCGGCTGCGAGCGCGTCCGAAGTGCGTCCCTTGTCAATTGCGGAATCTAATTCGAGGTTGCCGAAGTAAACCGCGTTCTTGATTGCTTCTTCCAGAGCCACACCGACTCGCAGACGTTCCGTCTCGTCTTTCAGCGGAAGGCTCCGCAGCATTTCCTGAACAATTCGAACCAGCGGAGCGATCAGCCCCACGTCGTTCCGCAGATTGAAAGTCAGCTCGCCTCGATCGAGACTGTGCATCAGTCGTGAGTGAGTGTGCTCATACCTGGCACCATCCAGAATTCTCTGCACTGTCGGAATCAGGTCGTTGCCCAGCCTCTTTTTGGGAACATAGCTCGCCGCGCCGACTTTAAGAGCTTGTGACGCGATGTCTTCACTCCCCGCAGCCGTCATGAGAATCACTGGCAGCGACAACCACTCCTCGCGTACTCGTTCGACGAGTTCCAATCCGTTCAGCCCTGGCATCTGGAGATCGGTCAGGATTAGATCCGGGACGGCGACAGTTTCCAGGTATTCAATCGCTGCCTCCGCACTGCATGCTTCGACGATCGCGCACTCCATTCCGTTCTCCAGGATGGCTCTTGCCAACCGACGATCTACCAGTGAATCGTCTACGATCAGAATGTTTGCCATGTTCAATGCCTTTGTTTGTGTCGGGCCGCGTCTACATCGACTCCAGATCAATTCGTTTGTTCGGTTCCAGATCCTGATCCGATTTCAGCCAATCCGGGTGGCGGTCGCCTTCCAGATCTTTCGCCAGTCCTGCCTTCTGCAGGAGACTGCCACCGGCCATTGGATCAAGAGGCGGAGGCGGTTCGTCGCTCTTCGGCGTGTAGTCAATCTCGAAACGAAAATTTGCAACAGCCAGCTTCGCTCCAGGCATGAGCCAGCCTTCAAGCACAGGCTCGCCATTCACGCGAATGCCGTTCCGACTACCGAGGTCGAGAACGCACCAGTACCCATCCCTGAAGTCCAGTTGGCAGTGTTTTGTAGAGACAGTCGAAAAATGCAATCGGATCCCACAGCCTCGGTCACGACCAATGACGACCCGTTCATCAAGCAGGGGAATTGGATCGCCACCTGCGACTGGAGTGAGTTTACCGAGAAAACGCCGGACGGGCTTTTTGCGTTTGGTGATTCCAGCAGCGTCGCCATTCGCAGCCTTGCCGGCATGTTGCTGTTTTGGTGCGATACTCGGGTGCTGCGGCCTGACCGAATGCCGGGCGGCTGGTGACTCGGTTGCTGGTCGCGCTGCTGCTTCACTGCTGTGAGCCAACCGAGCCGTAGGTTCACCGGCGGAGGCTGGTGAGGATCGGCGCGCCTGCGGAACATCGCCAACGAGAAAGGACAGTGCCAGCTCATCGTCTGCCGAGTCGACTCGACTGGCGGGTTGAGGTGGACCATACGACAGCTCAAACCGAACAGCTCCCAGTCGAATCACACTTCCGGGAGGAACG
Organism: Planctomycetota bacterium; assembly: GCA_027624335.1. GTDB lineage: Bacteria > Planctomycetota > Planctomycetia > Planctomycetales > Planctomycetaceae > JABMPE01. The sequence continues at coordinate 5,711 of JAQBWV010000074.1, read as the reverse complement.
CTGCCCTTCTGGCATCGAACGTCGCCGACACAAACACCATTGTGACTGTCCAGGTCTTTGACGTACCAGGTTCCATCACGATACCGCAAGCAGCAATGTTGCCCTGAAATGCTTCGATGGCGAACAACGACGTCGCAGCCCTCGGCACGACCGATTGTTATCCGATCCTGCATCAACGGAATTGAATTTCCGCCGTGGAGCGGCACCAGTTGTCCCAGCAGTACCATCGTTCGGAGTCATCCATATAGAGCATGGGATTGTTGACGGTAGAACTACATCAGAAACTCTGCATTCCGGGTCTCGATTTCGTTGAAGCCTGACGGTGCGATCGCTCGACAACGATCAGCTCGCGGCTGAGTCACAATGACGTCAACGGGGGGGGATTTCAGCATTGTCGACTGTTATGTCAAATGCTCTCCGCGAATCGTCCACTGACGGCGAAGCGGTTCAGGACGTCTGAGACGAATTCATCGGTCAGTGCTTCGAGGTGCTCGACGGTTCGCACCTGTTCGGCAAATTCCCTGACGCGAATTGCGTCTTGAGCGATCTCTGCCGCATTGGCCGGCAGGTGTTTTACGATGGCGTGCTGGGCGGCGAGCAGTTCAGTCGCGGCTATCTTGCCGGCTTCGACTCCCGGCTGGTGGTACGAGTTAACTCCGAGCATCGCGCCGTAGTATCCGACGGTTCGCTCGAAGAGTGCGATCAGCGCGCCAAGTGCGTGCTCGCTGAATCGATCGATCGTGATTCGTAACGACGGTCGTCCGGCTTCACTGAGCGCTTTCGCCGTTCCTTCCTGGAACGCCATCAGGTAGTCGCCTGCGGTAACGCCGGGCTCGACTTCCCACACATCGGCTTTCGAGTCGAGCACGCGCAGGAACATTGCGAAGAAGTCCCGATAGCCATCGCGCAACTGCTGGACGTAGGAGTGCTGATCTGTCGAACCTTTGTTGCCAAAGACCGAGATCCCTTTTCCCTCTTTCCCGACCGACTCCATGACAAGTTGCTGCAGGTACTTTGACATCAGCGAAATGCGGTCGCAGTATGGCAGTACGACCATGTTCCGCAGTGCGTTGTGTTCGACGGTGTCATACCAGGTGACTGCCAGCATCAATGCGGGATTCGTTTCGATCGAATCCCCTCGCGTTGCGTTGTCCATTTCGCGAGCGCCGGCGACGAATGCTTTTGTATCGAAACCCAGCAATCGGGCAGGAAGCAGTCCGACCGAGGAGAACAGCGAAGTCCGTCCTCCCACCCAGTCCCAGATTGCGAACCGGCTGAGCCATTCATTCCCGGCGGTGGCGGGATCGCTGGCGGACTCCGGACCAGCGAGTCTGGCAAGAGCGCTGCCCGGCTGAGTGACAGCAACAGCATGGTTCTCGAACACGAGACCAGCCTGCTCGTAGGCAACCTTCGCGATCTTCATACCATTGGCAGTTTCTTTGGTGCCGCCTGATTTTGAAACGACGACCGTCAGCGTTGCTCCCAGGCCGCCAGCCTGTTCGATATCGCCCAGCGTCCGCTTGAAGCCGAACGGGTCCGTATTATCGAAGTAAAACATTTGTGGTGTGACGCCCGGCACTCGCAGTGAGTCATACAGCAACTGCGGGCCGAGGCCGGAGCCGCCGATTCCGATCCACAGGATGTTGGAATATCGACCAGCAAAGACGTTGCCGGCGAACTCGTCGATCTCCTGCCATGTCTGCCGGATCAATGTCCCGATACCGTGTGGTGCCCGATCCGGATCTCGTAGCCAGTAGTGGCCGACCTGTCGCCCCTCGTCCGAGTTGACCATTTCGCCTGCTTCAACGGCTGCCATTTCCCGGAGTGCACGATCGATCTGATCGCGATACCGGTCGGACAGGTCGCCGGGTAACTGCATGCGTCGAAAGTCGAGTTCCACTCCGACAACTTTCAATTTGTCAGACATATCTCTTTGTTCCTTACACCTTGGATACTTCTTAGTGACTGACTCCAAATGGCGTCGGGAGTCACCTGGAGAAGTTTTTAGTCGAAGATTCTGCCGACCGCCTGACTTCAAGGCGCAGAGTCGGCGTCAATTCGTTTTCCGGCGATCAGTTCCAGTAGCGATTTTTGAGGAGCGACAAACTTGCTGATGCCCTCTCGCATCAACACGTCCTGCATTTTCTCGAAGTCGACGAGCTGGTCGATCTCCTGTAACACGGAATCGGGCGGCAGGATGTCAACCTGACGCGAGAACGACTGGTTGCTCTCGGCAACCATTTGATTGGTTGCAGGTGGGTTTGTCTGAATATCACTTCCCGCAAGTGCGGCAACATATTTCCACGGCACGTCAGCGGGATTCTTTGTCCCGGTACTGGCAAAAACCATTTCCTGATCCAGTTTCATACCTTTGTCTGCCCAGAAACTGTGATTCTCCTGCCAGATTCGTTGCGCGTTGACAATCCCCACCAGCCCCTGAGCGGCTGTCGAAAGGTCCGTAACGTGTGCCGCCGTGTAAACGTCGATGCGGGAAACGAAAATGCTGTAGACACTTTTGAAGGTGTCGAGTGATTCTCGTCGCTGTGCCCCTTTCCAGATTGCTTCGCGAGCCTGTCGGTATTGCTCAGCGGTAAAGATCAGAGTGACGTTGAGCGTCACTCCGGCGGCACTGAGTTCTTCCAGCGCCGCCAGACCTGCGGGAGTGGCCGGCACTTTTACCATACGATTGGCGTGACCGCGTGCCCACTTCGTGCCCAGCTCAACGTAGCGGGCAGCGCGGTCCGCATGAGGCAGATTGGCCTCGGGATCTTCCAGCAGGGGATCGAGTTCAAAGCTAACGTAGCCGTCGTTGCCTTTGGTCCTTTTCCAGACGTCCAGAAAAGCCGTCTGCGCATACTGAACGACGCGATCCGTTACTGCCCACGCGATTTCATCGTCGGACAAACCATCGGTGATCAGTCGATTGATCGTGTCGTCGAAGCGGCCCGTCTTGAGCAGATCGCTCACGATGATCGGATTCGACGTCGCTCCCGTCGCTCCCAGTGCTCGATTGGTTGTAATCAGGTCGGGATCAATTGAATCGAGCCACAACCTGGTGCCCGAGGAAATCAATGAAAAGATCGCTGCTGACATGAAGAACTCCAGTTTCAATGTGCTCGCGGACTGCTTGTTCACAGCCAGATAGTTTGCTGTACGTCTGGAAGGACAACCTTCCGATCTGCCAGCGATCGAACAAGGTCACACCGACGCAATCGTGTCAGCAGGTTTGTTGTCGACGGCTGACGGAGGATCACTCTCAAAGCGGTACGATCGAGGCACGACGACGATGCCGTTTTCCGAAAGGGTGAATCGCTCACGGTCTTTCTGTTCGTCGTATCCGATTGTCTCACCCGCCGGAACCTGGACATGCTTGTCGATAATGCAATTGCGAATCAAAGCCCCAACGCCGATATGCACATGGTCAAACAGGACCGAATCCGTGACACTGGCCGTTTCTTCAACGCGAACACGATGGGAAAGGACGGAATGTTTGACAGTGCTCCCTGAGACGACGACTCCGGAACCAAGTATCGAGTTTTCCAGCTCAGATTTTCGACCGGACGCTCCCGGCACAGTTCGAGCGGGCGGAGCCTGCTTCTCAGTGGTCCGAATGGGCCAATCGCGTTGATAGAGATCGAGTGGAGGCTTCGGTTTCAGTAAATCCATGTGAGCTTCAAAAAACGAATCGATCGTCCCGACATCCCGCCAGTAGCCATCACTGCGTACGCGACCTGCATCACCACCGAACTGGTAACCGTAAACCTGATTTGTTTTGATCAACTGTGGAAGGATATCTTTTCCGAAGTCGTGCGATGACTTCGGGTTCTCATGATCTTCCCGCAGGATTCGGCACAGCAGCCTGCGCGAGAAGACATAGATTCCCATCGAAGCCAGTGCGTGGCCAGGGTCGCCAGGAACCGCTTCCGGATGCGTGGGCTTCTCTTGAAACGCTTCGATCCGACCTTCGCTATCGATGGACATCACGCCAAAGGCACTGGCTTCTTCCAGCGGCACTTTCATGCACGCGACCGTGGCATCCGCGAAGTTCTCGCAGTGAAACTGCAGCATCACCGAATAGTCCATGCGGTAGATGTGGTCGCCCGACAGGATCACGACTCGTTCAGCATCGCTGCGTTCCAGCAGGTACAGATTCTGGTACACAGCGTCGGCAGTGCCGACATACCACGAATCACCGGTCCTCATCTGCGGGGGTACGGCAGTGATGTACTCTCCAATGCTCGGATTGAAGATTGACCATCCGTCGCGCAGATGCTTCTGCAATGAATGTGACTTGTACTGGGTGAGCACCAGGATCTGACGCAGGCCGGAGTGGTAACAATTGGAAAGTGTGAAGTCGATAATTCGATACTTACCGCCGAAAGGCACTCCGGGCTTCGCTCGATCTTCAGTGAGAGGATGGAGTCGTGAGCCAACCCCGCCAGCCAGAAGTAGTCCGATCGTTCGTTCCTGCACCATGCCCTGTGTCCTCTTCGCAGTTGCCAATCAAGTTCCAAGTAAGTCGTGTACGTTAAGCTAACTGCAGTTGCCGACCGGATAGAGTGACTTACGCCGGTGTGCTGTCCACAGCCAGCGGATGTTTCGAACCGCCACTGCGACTGTTTTCGAACTTCACCCGCAATCTGGTCGGTTGATATTTGACGCGAAACAGGCTGATCCCAACCTGCAATTCGTCTCCAGATAGCAGCACTGCTTCGGTGACTGCTTCGTGATTCACGAAAGTTCCGTACGTCGAACCAATGTCTTTTACGACAAGTCGGTCGCCGTCAATTTCGATCCGACAGTGCCTGCGGCTCACCCAGGGATCTACCAGCTGTATGGTGGCATTAGCGTCTCGCCCGATGGTTGCGGGAAACTGATCGAGCTTCAGACTGAAACTCAAAGAATCCCCGATCGACGTCGTGAATGTGGCGACCATATCTGAACTCTCCATCGAACCTGCGAAACCGTTTAATACCGTGACGAAACGCGTTGAGGACTGCGTTCACTTATGTTCGGGGGTTTGGGCTAACCGGTTCCCAACTGTAGAGCTGTTCCCTCCGACCCTGCACAGGAACTGCAATTCATGAGCGCACTCGCGTCGTGGGGCGGAAGAGTCTCGACTCTTTCCTCCGTGCAGGTATTGACAGATGATCGATCATAAATCCGGGACTGCCATAGTCACTCCGACTATGGTCAGTCGATTTCCATTGGGAGACAGTCTCTCCGGCGGTCAATTCGTGGGCTGAACTACCTGTGGACGCGATTGTTCGCCTTTCCGCAGTAGTGGAAGGCATAAACTGGAACAATCCGCCACGTTGAGTCTGTGACCTCGAGGAGCAACACTACGTGTTTGACGAACTGACGACTGGCCACGAATTGCAGCACGGCTGGCAGACCACAAATGGGACAGCCTCCGCAGGAACACTGCTTACTTCTGGTCTGGCCACGATTTCCGGAGAATCACTGCCAATGATGCGAGTTCTTGTCATCGAGGACAGTGAGGTTCAGATTCGCCTCATTCGAGGTATGCTCGCCAACTCAGGCGAAGCGCTGTTCGAACTCAGCACCGCCGTTGATCTCGCATCCGGGTTGAATCTTCTTGCCGATTCTGTGTTCGACGCGATTCTCCTGGATCTGACTCTGCCCGATAGTTTCGGAATCGAATCGTGCCAGCAGGTCAACTCGGCCGCCCCAAGCATTCCCATCGTGGT
>JAQBWV010000391.1 GCA_027624335.1 Planctomycetota bacterium | reverse complement strand
GGGTTATCTTTCTTCTCTGATCCTCACTCCGCATCCGGTGGCCCGGTTTCATCCGGGCTGCCGTGCGGGGCATACCAAAGGTAATGACATGGCTTCCATCTCAAAGAACGCAAACGGACAACGTCGACTCCAGTTCTACGACGGGAACGGAAAGCGGCGAAGTCTCGGTATCGGTTCCATCAGCGAACGAAACGCGGAACGCATCCGGGACAAAGTCGAGCAACTGGTCGAGCATGCTGTGACGGGCACGCCATTGAATCAGGAAGTCTCGCGATGGGTGGCGGGACTGGATGACCGAATGCACTCCAAACTGGTGAAAGTCGGTCTGACCGATACTCGACAGCCTGTGATCAATGCGATTGACGCCAAAGATGATCAACCGGCAACGCTGGGAGACTTTTTGACGGAGTATCTCGCGAAACGGACCGACGTGAAGGAAAGCACTCGAACCGTTTACGGTCACGTTCAACGGAACTTGCTGGGATGCTTCGGCAGTCAGAAACAGTTGCGGGAAATTACGCTGGGAGACTCAGACGATTTCGTGCGGTTTCTCAAAGCGGAAGGACTGTCATCAGTTACGCTGAACCGCCGAAGCAGTCTGGCCAAGACGATCTTTCGCTCTGCCCATCGGCATAAACTGATTTCAGCGAACCCGTTTGCCGACGTGAAGGCAGGCACTCGCACCAACAGCGACCGACAAAGATTCATTAGCCCGGAAGTTATCGACCTGATCATCGAACAGGCCCCCGATGCCGAATGGCGGCTGATGATCGTTCTGGCTCGATACGGCGGGCTGAGAATTCCATCCGAACTGATGATGCTGCGATGGACCGATATCGACTGGCAACAGAAACGCATTCGCATTCACTCAGCGAAGACGGAACACCATCAGGGCAAGGAATCCAGACTTCTGCCACTGTTTCCCGAACTGGTAACACCACTTCAGGATGTCTGGGAGCAGGCTGATACCGGAAGTGAATTTGTCATCACCAAGAATCGCCCGGAATCCGTCCGACGGTGCAACGGGAACTGGGAACAGGTCAATCTGCGGACGCGGTTCACAAAGATCATTCAGCGAGCCGGTCTGACACCGTGGCCACGGCTTTGGCAGAACCTTCGGAGCAGTCGCGAAACGGAACTGGTCCACGAACACCCGCTGCATGTTGTCACCTCATGGCTGGGCAACAGCGAGGCCATCGCCACGAAGCATTACCTTCAAGTGACAGACGCTGATTTCGATCGTGCGAGCACAGCGGATAGCACCGCACCAGATTCAAAAGTGGTGCGAAAACTGGTGCAGCACGGCAACGAACTGGCCAGTAAGGCTTCGCAGCCAGAAAACGGCGAATCGCGTAAGTCGAAGCCATACAAAGAGAAACGGCTGCATGCGGAAGCATACAGCCGTTCAGAGTGGAGGATAGGGGACTTGAACCCCTGACCTTCTGGCTGCCAGCCAGACGCTCTCCCAACTGAGCTAATCCCCCGGGCGTTGGGTCGCCTGATGAGGAGATGGAGATCTCAAAAGGCTGCGGGTTGGTCATCGGCAGATAGGATGACGATTCTCAAGATTATTGCGATCGAATTACTTAGATCCTGGAGTCTGCTTATCTCAAACTGCTGTCGACCGACGACGCGCGGAAGTTAGTTTTGTGCCGCAGAGGTGTCAAGCTGCCCATCGTGTGTGTTGTCCATCTTGTGAATGGGTCCGAGTGAATCGGACGCGGATATCTGAGTTGGGCCAGTCTGTATCGCTATCGGAGTTGTGAAATCCTTTTCCCAGAGGTCTTTCGAGATCGTATCGGTGCAGGTTTCACGTTTCGAATGTTGATCGAATGCTGAAATGCGAAGTGATTCACCAGCGAAGCGTCGGCAATTCTGTGTGCTGCAGTTCCCCAATTTCCTGCAATCCAGGCCCCGTCATCTCGCGATGGACGACTTGAGTTCGGTAAGCTGCCATAATCTGCGGTCGAGGTCGCCGGAACTTCTGGACATGCCTGTCAGCAACTTCATGTCAATTGACTAACAACCCCGCGTGGAGCTGATTTGCCGATGCAGTTTGAGTTTCCCGAACTGCTGATTCTTGCCATTCCGGTCTGGTTTCTCTATCGCCGTTTCGGACGGACGTCTGGAGCGACCAGCTGGTTCAGAGTTGCGCTACTTGCCGTTCTTCTACTGGCTCTGTCGGGACCTCGCGTCAATGTCGGTGGGCGCGGAGTTGATGTCGTTGTCGTGGCGGATCGGTCACTGTCGCAGTCTCCTGCGGCTCGGGACAACATTCGCGAACTCATTCTGAACCTGCAGGATCACGTAACGACTTCTGCGACCAGTGGCGACCGGCTCTCGCTGGTGACTTTTGGAACCGACTCCCGAGTCGAGTACGAACTGGCGAACCGCATCAGCCATACCGGATTTGCGAAGGACATTAATCCGAACGGCAGCGATTTGAACGCGGCCATTCTGACTGCACTTGATCGAGTTAATCCGGACCGTCCCGCTCGCATTCTGATCCTGTCAGACGGCGAGGCGAATGGAGCCAATCCTGAATCCGCTGCGCGGCGGGCGATGGAAAAAGGAGTGCCGATCGACGCGCGGGAATTCGAGCGGCTACAGGTCGGCGATGTCGCGATCGAGTCGGTCCTTCTGCCTGAGACTGTGGCACCTCGCGAGCCGTTTCAGTATTCGGTGTGGGTTCATGCGGGGCGCGATGCGCCGGGGACCGTGCGGGTCCTGCGCGACAGTCGTGAAATCGCCCGACGTGATGCTCAGTTCATTCCAGGGCTTAATCGGTTGCTGTTTCGTGATCTGCTCGAAGACGGCGGGTTGCACAACTATTCAGTCGAGCTGATTCTCGAAGATGATCCGCTGCCTGAGAACAATACCGGGGCGGGGGTTGTGCGTGTTGACGCCGGTCCGCGAGTGTTGCTGCTGAATTCCGACGGCGTCTCCGGAAATCTCGAACGAGCATTGCAGGCGGCGAGAATTCCCGTCGACGTCGTTAAAGCTTCCGATCATCCGCTGACACAGGACTCGCTGGACCGGTACCGAAGCGTCGTGATCGAGAACGTTCCCGCTGAAGAATTCGGGCGACTGAAGATGGAACGTCTCTGTCAGTTTGTCGAGGATCTTGGCGGCGGTCTGCTAATGACCGGAGGCCAGCGCAGTTTCGGAACAGGTGGTTATTTCAGGAGTCCACTTGAGGAAATTCTGCCGGTCTCGATGGAACTTCGCGAAGAACACCGGAAGCTGCGCGTCGCTATCGCGGTCGCTCTGGACCGGTCGGGAAGCATGACGGCACCGGTGAAGGGTAATAAGACAAAGATGGACCTGGCGAATCTGGGCACCGCCGAGTGCGTCCGGATCCTCTCCAGTCAGGACATGGTCGCGGTGATTGCCGTAGACAGTTCACCGCATGTGATTCAGGCGCTGATTCCTGTCGACGATCCTGAGGGCATCGCGCATAAGGTGCTTGGTATTCAGAGTATGGGTGGTGGCATCTTCGTTTACGAAGCGCTCGTTGAAGCTGGTGCGCAGCTCATGAAGGCGGAGGGATACTCGACTCGGCACATCATTCTGTTTTCGGACGCCGCCGACAGTGAAGAGCCCGGCGCTTACAAGGCGTTGCTCAAGAAGTACGCCTCCGCGGGAATTACGGTCAGCGTGATCGGGCTGGGAACGAAGTCGGATTCCGACGCAAAGCTGCTGGAAGATGTCGCCAAACTCGGCAGTGGCAACATCATGTTCACGTCGGATGCCGAGGAGCTTCCGAGACTGTTCGCTCAGGACACGATGAGCATCGCTCGCAACACGTTTGTTGAACGGGATCCGGATTCCCAGCCTGCGGGCATTCCTGGCACGCGCGTGCCGGACGCTCTCCTGATGGGAAATCTCGGCAACGGAAGCTTTCCACACGCTGGTGGGTACAACCTCAGCTATCTGCGTCCTGAAGCCACGGCGGCCGTGCTTTCACAGGACGAGTACCAGGCACCGTGGTCGTCGTTCTGGTATCGAGGACTGGGGCGAGTTTCAGCGATCACGCTGGAAGTTGACGGCACCTTCTCTGGAGAGTTCGGCACGTGGGACCACTATGAAGACTTTCTGGTAACTCACGTTCGCTGGCTGCTGGGCGGTTCCAATACCAATGAGGTGTTCGTGCATGTAGAGCAGTCCGGACAGGATGCGGTGGTCAGGCTGGAACTCGATCCGGAACGCCGCGATCAGAAATCAACACAGAGTCCTGAGCTGATCATCGTTCCGCCAGGTCAGGAACGTGAAGACGTCCTGCGTCCGGACTTCGTCTGGACCGGGGCGCACGAACTGGAAGCTCGCTTTCAGC
>JAQBWV010000390.1 GCA_027624335.1 Planctomycetota bacterium | reverse complement strand
AACAGGTTGGATTCGGAGCGGTCGGAGTCATCGTACAGGGAGGTCCGAAAGTCGACGCTGTTGTTTCTCAGGGATGTCGTCCGATTGGTCCCAACTTCATCGTGACGAAGGCGGAAGGAAACCACGTTGCTGAGCTGGGAGGCAAACCAGCGCTGGAGCGACTGCAGGAAGTTTTCGTTGACCTCGCCGAACGCGATCAGCAACTCGTTCAGCAGGGACCGCATCTGGGAATCGTCATGAACGAATATCAGGAGAAGTTCGAACTGGGAGACTTCCTCATTTCCAATGTGGTCGGCGTCGATCAGAAATCAGGTGCCATTTCGATCGGCAATCGCGTTCGAGTCGGTCAGACAGTCCGATTTCATGTGAGAGACGCTCAGACGGCTCATGAAGAACTTCATGCGCTTCTGACGCGGTGTGTGGAGAGTTCAGAATCCGCGCCGGAAGCAGCGCTGCTCTTCAGTTGCAACGGTCGAGGTACTCGACTGTTTCCCGGTGCGAACCACGATGCCGGCTCGATTCAGAAACGGCTCAACACGGTGCCGTTGACTGGCTTCTTCGCTCAGGGTGAACTTGGCCCGGTTGGCGGAAAGAACTATGTCCACGGTTACACCGCCAGCATCGCCGTGTTTCGCGGTTGATGATCGCGAGTTCGGGCTCGGGGCCATGACTGTTCATCCTGCACGGCGACTCTAAACTTTCGGCCTCACGAGCCTGAATTTACGAGAAAAGGATGCTCATTCATGTCGGAACAGACCGAAGCGACTGCTGTAGATCTTACGGATAACCCTTTGCTGTGCATGGAAGGCCTGCCGAAGTTTGACCAGATTCAAGCAGAGCATGTTGTCCCGGCAGTGAAGAAGCTGCTTGCTGATGCCGAGCTGGCACTGTCATCGCTGGAAGAATCCGTTGAGCCGACATGGAACGGCTGTTTCGCGAAGCTGGAAGAAATCGATCGACCGTTCGAATACGGATGGGGACCAGTGTCGCACCTGTTCGGAGTGAAGAATTCTCCGGAACTCCGCGAAGCCTACGAAGCTGTGCTTGATGATGTGGTGCAGTTCGGACTGCGAGCCTCGCAAAGCCGTCCAATTTATGAAGCCTGCGTGGCAATTCGAAACGGCAGCGAATGGTCGAACCTGTCACCGGCGCGGCAGCGAATTGTCGAGAAGAAGATCCAGTCTGCCGAACTTTCCGGCATTGGTCTCGCAGGCGCGCAGCAGAAACGGTTCAACGAAATCGCTCAGGAACTGTCACAGCTCAGCACGACGTTTTCGAACAACGTGCTGGACGCGACGAAGGCTTTCGAGCTGGTCCTTACTGAACAGGCCGAGGTCGATGGCCTGCCGGAAAGCGCACTGGCGATGGCCGCTCAGTCGTTCACTCAGAAGCAGGCTGAGCGAGTTTCCGATGATGGAGCAGCAGATCGTGACAGCGCCGGTGAAGCAGTCGCAGCCTTGGAAGCCACTGCTGAAGCCGGACCGTGGAGATTCACGCTCGATGGTCCGAGCTTTCTGCCGTTCATGCAGCACTGCCGCCGCAGCGACCTGCGCGAGAAGCTTTATCGAGCCTTCATCACTCGCGCATCGGAAGGCGAATTCAACAACGAACAGAACATCAACCGCATTCTCACGCTTCGACAGCAAAAAGCAGAGCTGCTTGGTTTCCAGACGTTCGCCGAAATGAGCCTCGCCACAAAGATGGCTCCGAGTTCCACTGCCGTCGAAGAAATGTTCGAAACGTTGCGGTCTGCCTCGTGGGATGCCGCCGTTGTAGACATGGACGAAGTTCGCCAGTTGGCGCGTGCCGAAGGTTTCGCCGGCGAATTGAAACACTGGGATGTCGGCTTCTGGGCGGAACGCCTGCGAGAACGAAAGTTCGATTACACCGACGAAGAGCTGCGTCCGTACTTTCCGCTGGAGAAAACGCTCTCCGGCATGTTCGATCTGGTCGAACGGCTGTTCGGCATCACCGTGCGACAGGCGGATCTCGCTCCTGTCTGGCATGCGGACGTCCGCTACTTCGAAGTGCTGGACAGCGACGGTTCGAACATCGCCGCGTTCTATCTCGATCCATACTCGCGTCCGGAAAATAAACGCGGCGGAGCGTGGATGGACGATTGCCTCGGTCGAAAAGTCATCAACGGTCGCACGCAACTTCCAGTGGCTCACCTTGTCTGTAACAGCACGCCTCCCGTTGGCAGCAAACCATCGCTGATGACATTTCGAGAGGTCGAAACACTCTTCCATGAATTTGGCCACGGCCTGCAGCACATGCTGACAACGATCAACGAGGCCGACGCTGCAGGTATCAGCGGTGTGGAATGGGACGCCGTCGAACTCCCCAGTCAGTTCATGGAAAACTGGTGCTATCACCGACCGACTGTCGCCAGCATCTCTGGTCATTACGCAACCGGTGAGTCGTTACCGGATGAACTGTTCGAAAAACTGAAGGCATCTCGAACCTTCCGTGCAGGCTCCACGATGCTGAGGCAGTTGACGTTCGGTATGACTGACATGTTGCTGCACGGTGGCTTCAAAGCTCCGCAGGACGGAGACAACTCTGCCGAGACAGCCTTCGACGTGCAGCGCCAGGTTGTCGAGAAGACATCCATCCTGCCAATGCTCGAAGAAGACCGCATGTTGTGCTCGTTCTCTCACATCTTTGCCGGTGGCTACGCGGCCGGATATTACAGTTACAAGTGGGCTGAGGTTCTTAGTGCTGATGCCTTCAGCGCTTTTGAAGACGCGGGACTGGACGATGAAAACGCCGTGGCCGAAGTGGGCCGTCGCTTCCGAAACACGATCCTGTCCCTCGGTGGCAGCCAGCATCCGATGGACATTTACCGCGCGTTTCGAGGTCGCGAACCAGATCCGGCACCACTGCTGCGACACAGCGGCCTGGCCTGAACGGCAACCGACGTGAAACGTTGGTCGCAGGAAACCAGGTACTGATCCAGCGAATAAAGGACTGGTATTCGTAAGGCTGACGCAAAGGAACGCAAAGAAAAGACAGCCATTGGGAGTTTCAGCGAGTGTCGCTGTGATGTCAGTTAAATGGCGAGTCTAAGAGCAGCTCTTTGCGATACTCCGCGTCCTGGCGCCTTTGCGTCCAATCATGACTACTGACGAGTATCGATCTGTTATTCGCGGGACCAGTATTAAGGCGACATGAAACCGCAGCGCCACGATTCGGGTACACTGTCTCGCCTGGGCGGAGTGCGTCCGTACCTGGACGTGGTTTCATTGCCGGTGGGAGCAGAGTGTCGTGACACAACCTGAAACGTCGCAGACAGTTTTATCTGCCGAATCTCATCAGTCTCCGACTGCCGACAACGCTGGCATCGTTTTTTCGGAGGCGCCCGCTGACCTCATCGCTGAACGGGACGGCGTTGATGTCACTTCGTATCGTCTTCCGCCACGACCGCCGATGCTTAAGCATCCCTTTCGAGCGGTCGCCTGGTTTTTGCGAGCGGGATTCGGCATCGCCAGCCTGATTCTGATGCTGGCTGTCATCGCGGCGATTCCCATCGTCAATTTTCTGGCGCTGGGATATCTCCTCGAAGTCGAAGGCCGAGTCGCTCGTACTGGCAAAATCCGCAATGCGTTTCTGCTGCTCGATGTCGCACCGAGGTTTGGTTCAATTGCTCTCGGTATCTGGCTGTGGATGCTCCCTCTGCGATTTCTGGCGGCGATGCGAGGTGATGCGTTCTACCTGGACCCAGGCGGAAAATCCGATCGCGTTCTCGTTGTGATCGCACCCATTGTGGCTGCGTTCGTCGCAGCACACCTGTGTCTGGCTCTGGCTCGCGGAGGCAGTCTGAGTTGCTTCTTCCGACCGATCAAGAATATCCGATGGCTGATGAAGCGATGGCACTCCGGTGACTATATGTCACATGCGACTGCGGGTGTGCAGGACTTTCTGTTGCGTCTGCGACTGCGGCACCACTTCTGGCTGGGTGTGCGCGGCTTCGCCGGTGCTTTCATCTGGCTGGTGATTCCGACAGCCCTGTTTGCCAGTGCGACGCCTGGCGGAGGCGCGAAGAATATCGTGGCAGGCATCGGTGGATTAGGACTGGTCATCGTTTTCAGTTGGCTTCCATTCCTGCAGGCTCGATTCGCGATGACGGGGCGCTGGGGAGACATGTTTGACCGACGCGCGATCCGGCAGTTGTATCGAAGAGCCCCGCTGGCCTGGTTCCTGGCAACGGCTGTCGTTTACGTGATGGCATTGCCGCTCTATTTGCCAAAAGTTTATCTGCTGCCCAGCGACGCCATGTGGCTGGTGACGATCGTGTTCATCGTAACGATTTACCCGGCGCGAGTGTTCACTGGCTGGGTGGTGTACC
>JAQBWV010000389.1 GCA_027624335.1 Planctomycetota bacterium | reverse complement strand
GACCGACACGATTTGAAACACATCCGATTCCAGCGGAAGCTGCAGGGTATCCGCTTCGATAAACGTCAGTGTTGCCTGACGCCCCGGCTTTGAATCAGTCGATTCTGACGAGACATCCGACGCCACGATCCCAAGCCTCGCAGACTTCTGCCGGGCGATGACAAGCATCTCCGGAGTGAAGTCGGTTCCGACAACGGACGACTGGCCACGTGCTTTCTTCCAGTACGCCAGGGCCAGATCACCGGTTCCGGTACACACATCAAGGATTGGCGAATCGCCAGCAGGGCGGATTCGTCGGACAGTTCTCCAGCGCCAGTAATAGTCCACACCTCCCGACAGGAAATGGTTCAGAAAATCGTACCGGCCAGAAATCTCGCCAAACATCTTCTGTATGCGATCGCCGGACTTGTCAACTTTCGCTGCCGCTTCTGGCTGCCCTGTGAGCGCGGACGAGTCCTGCGATGCAGTGTCGTGTTCAGAGTTCTCAACAGCATTCATCAGACGGACTTTCCGTTGGGGATTCCGTAATTCTGCCAGCGTTGCTCGACGAGGCGCGAGGTTTCATCATCAATCGCAAGAGCGTCCGGCCACAGACGCGGATGCCCTTCCTCAGCCGACTTCGAAGTCGCATCAATGCCCATTCGATGCCCGACTCCACGAATTGGAGCCGCGTGATCCAGCATGTCCGCCGGACCTTCCGAGAAAATCGTATCGCGTCCCGGATGCGAGTTCGCTCCGACCGCCGACCAGACTGCATCGTTATCGTGAATGTCAACGCGTTCGTCGACAACGATCAGCAGTTTGGCGCAGCTCAGCCGGTCGATGCCCCACAACGCGTTCATCACCTTGCGGGCCTGCTGAGGCCACGACTTGCGAATGCTCGCAAACGCGATGTGGCGATGATCGCCAGACGCCGGAAGTCGCAGATCGACCAGTTCGGGAATCGCGAGTTTCACAAGCGGCAGAAAGATCCGCTCGGAAGCATGAGCAAGCCATCCATCTTCGCTGGGATGCGCCGCCGGAATGATGACCGGCAACACCGGGTTCGCTCGATGAGTGACTGCGGTGATGGTAACTCGGACTGCACGCTCGCGAGTATCGTAGTAGCCTGTTGGTGTCGCGACGGTTGACGCTTCGGCGAACGCTCGCGACGGGTCCACCAAACCTTCAAGAATGATTTCAGCGTCGGCGGGAACCTGAGTGGTAACACTGCGTCCTGAAACCACATTGACGTTGCGGCTGCGCAGAAAGCCAGCGAAGACGAGCGGGTCGACAAATGGCGGCAACGGAGCTCCGGCCGCGAAAGTCAGTACAGGATCGCCGCCCAGCGCGACCGCCAGCGATGACTGTTGTCCCTGCCTGGCCGCTTTCTCAACAAGCTGCCACTCCGGATCGTGCGATGTCCAGTAAACAAGGACCGTGTTCCGGTCGACGATCTGAACGGGGACTCGCGACACATGCCGGATGATCGTTTGCCCGGTTTCCGTTTGCAGCGGATTTTGTAACGGGCTCTTCCCTGGACCTGCAGCAATCGACTCTTCGACGAAAAGTTGAGTCGCTGTCAACGTCGGCATCGATTCCTGAGACCAGCAGACGGGCACTGGAAGTCGGCCTAGATCAACGTCGCTGCCCATGTGAACGACCTGTTGCACCATCGCTGTTTCGACAACCTGAACAGGCCACTGAGTGACCTCGGTCAGTTTCGGAACCATCTGCAGCGCTTCAAGCCATCCTGAAGGCAAGTCCGGTCGGACAACAGCCGTGATGCGATCGGCAATTTCTTCGAGAGAATCAACACCGAGTGCGCGGCAGGTTCGCAAAGCGGTGTTGAACAATCCGACGACGACCGGCAGCGCATATCCGGTCACATTTTCAAACAGCAGCGCCGGGCTTCCCGGCTGCAACGCTGCTCGCCTCGAGATGGCTGCCAGTTCATGTTGCGAGTTGACTTCAGTGCTCACACGAACCAGCTCGCCGCGTTCGGCCAGCACGTCGAGGAACTCACTGAGATGTTCAATCGGCATGAGTTTTTCCACAGGACGACAGTAACGAGCTCGGACACAATCACGAGCAGGGCTCGCAAATAGTAGTCGAGGGCGTTGTCACTGCCAGCTTACCGCGACGACGACGACGAGTTAACACACCACGTCACTGCGTTCCCGCCATCCGAGAATGCGAGTTCTTGTATCGCGTGAGCAGTGGTACTCAGACTGTGGCTCGACGGACGGACTGATACGTCATCCGAAAGAGCTAATGGTTCGACGTCGATTCAAAACCTGCTCCCGTGGCATGAGCGGACGGGTAGACCAGCGACCAAAGTCGGGCCAATGCTGAAACGAGCAGTTTACGACCGGAGGTTATGCAACGCAGCCAGCGGCAAACCTCAAACTCGCAGCGCACGTGGCATTCAACGGGCTGGCATCAGTCGTTGCCGACGGGTTGCGACGAATGCCGTTCACTTCGGCGACGTTCGTGATCGGCCTGCGAGAGCAGATGTGGTTTACGAGGCCCGTCCGAGCTGGCTTCTTCGATGCGGACGATTCGGCTGCCGATCAAATCGAGCTGCCGAACAACGTCTTCCATGCGGCGATCTACCGTCTGCTTCAATTCCTGAGAAGTCTGTTCCATACCCGCTGAAATCAACGTCACGATCCCCAGAAACAAAAGCATCTGGCCAATTGTGGCGACCAGCCAACCGTAAGGTGCATAACTTGCCGGGCCGCCAAAGTAGGAAACCACGACGCCAGACGTACCAGCAGTCAAGGCGATAATCCCCAGATACGCCAACAGTTGCCCGACATTCGCATACCAACCGCCAGCTACTGAGTCGCCTGTCGATGCAGAGTCAGTCGAACTTGTCTGCTGTATTCGAGATGGCGCTCGTGTCGACTGATGAGGCGGGTCTGCTCGAACGCGGGATTCGGGACGAGCGTTGATCGGCTCGGCGAATGTTTCCAGACCCGCAGGACGCGAAGGGTGCCTGGCCATCGCGTCGAGATCCCGCCCCGAAACGTCATCCACTTCGAACGAAATCGCTGCTGTTTCCTGACGAGAATCGCTTTCGACCTTTCTGTCCTCGACGGCAGATTCGCGTGCTTCCGTGATTCGGGAGACGCGATTCATGATTTCTCGGGTAAGTCGATCGAGTTCCGCAGCACTGGCTTCCACTTGTGCAGCAGAAGGTGGAACCTTGCTGTCCGATGGTTCACCGTCGCGGTTCAATTGCTTGCGGGAAGGTGTCCCCACAGATTCAGCCTGAGAATGTGCCGATCCGGCAACTGGCCGAGTTGACGAGACATCTGGCTGAATAGGCGAAGTCGAATCAACGCCCAGAGAACCGCCAACGAAACGGCGTTCGTCGATCGTTTCAACATTCGAATCTTCGGCGAGATCCGTGCCCGCCTGGGACGAATTCATAGACTGTCGCTCCGTAACGCCAATCCTGATATCGCCATCCAAATGCTGTTCGCCAACCGACCGTTTGCCGCTACCTGGGTTCGGGCTGTTGTTCGAAGCAACACTCGCACCTGTTCTTTTCGGAGGGCCGTACGGATCAAAGAAATGCCCCTTAGCCCAGCGATCCAGCAACTGCCTCGCTTCCTCAGTACGAGTTTCCGGACTGGTCAGGGGAGCGGACGTCGAATCAACACCGGGCCTGCTCGTTGTGCCTGCTGCTCCGCCAAGCAAATCCCCGCAGTTCGAGCAGGAAACTCGACGGTTATCCGCACCGACCTCAGCCGCCACGTCGCTCTGACAGACACTGCACCACATCCATGTGTTCCGAAAGCAGCTTAAATCGCTGCGTAACTAGGGGACGTTCCATGTCCAAACAATCGATCAAGGCGAGGTTTTTAGCTTCCCCGACTGAATCCACACAAGACCGGATCCGGAAACGGGCAGCGTGTTGGAATGTGGTGCGACCGGGAAACTGCCCGATAGCCCGATGCACCACTGGCCTGACCTGTGCAGAGTAAGACTCAATGAACAATTAATCGCACATCTCAGTCATGCTGCAGGGTGTGAACAGGCGGCATTCTCACTGGCGGAGCCAATGGCACAATGTTCAACGAACTGCCAGGCAGTAACAGAACGGGGGAGCGGATCGAATACCGATACGCTCCCCCGTTGAGAATCCTGCAGTCAGATTCTTTTTGTGGCCTACACGCCGTCTAGCTTTGTCAGCTGGGACGAGCTGAGGACGAAGCTTTCGTCGATGGCTTCCATGCCCAGCGTTGTGTCGCCACCTTCGCCGGTAACACCAAGGTCCACGCCCGAATCGCCGTCCAGCGTGTCGTCTCCCTGATCACCCAGCAGCGTGTCGGCGCTGCCGCCGCCTCGCAGCGTGTCGTTCCCGTCGTTGCCGCGGAGCGTGTCGGAACCGCCCTGACCCT
>JAQBWV010000388.1 GCA_027624335.1 Planctomycetota bacterium | reverse complement strand
GAAATTCCGCGACCGGGCTCGTGAGAATTGTCGTCATGGAAGTCAGCCGGGCTACGCGATTCTCGGTGGTCAGAAAGTGGCGATTCGTCGGCCTTGAGTTCGCGCCATCGACGGCGTCGAAGTCGATCTGGGTGTGTCTGTGTCGTTGCGATCTGCCGATGCGATGGCCGAATTCTCGACGATTGCGACTTCAAGTCACTACCCGACTTCGATGCGAACACCGTCGCTGTATACCTGCACGCCAGACGGCAACTGGTTCCGACTACGCAAGTCAGCCTGAAACAGGTATCGCAAATTCCTTCAGGCGCGGGTGTGCCGAATCAGCCGATAGCGAAGCTCAAGCGACAAAGCCCACCGCCACCGGAGGTTGAAGCTCGTTGCGGTTCTCCTGCGTTGTGGAACCGGGCATCTGTCAGGCCGTGGATTGAATCGAAATTTGATTGCTCACTCCCGCGACAATGTCCACTGCCGGACAAACCGGGAATCAGCATTTTTCGCCAGCAATGATTATCTCGCTGTATTCAAGGCATTCTCAAACTGGCTTGTTCGATCACGTCGAATCTCAGAGAACCCGTTTCGATATCTGGCAAACCTCAATCCGGCAACAGAGCAAAACCGCAAACACGAAAGTCGACCGGCTAGCGACACCGATCTTGAGCGACTGAGCGCAGCAACATCGAATTCGCCGGCGGTCCAGTCGCTGACTGGCCGCCATCGGGTCATGCTGCATTTGCTTGCAGTAAATACAGGATTCCAGGCTGGAGAACTCGCCAGCCTGACGTCTGACAGTTTTTACTTCTCTGGCGATGTTCCAACGGTCACGGTTCTCGCAGCTTATTCAAAACGTCGCAAAACCGATGTAAGGCCGTTGCCGGCAGACCTGGCGATCTCGCTACGACAGTTCATCGACGAATGGCGACTTGCAAACCCGGCAAGCGAGCGTTCCCGTATCTGGTCGGGAGTTGGCCGGAAAAAGCATCGGTGATGCTCAAACGCAATCTGGAAGCGGCTGGCATTCCGTATCAGGACAAAGCCGGTCGATTCCTTGACTTCCACTCGCTACGCCACACGTTTGGAACCAACCTTGCGCGGGCTGGAGTCGCTCCGAAAGTGGCTCAGGAGCTGATGCGAACAGCGGCGTGAATCTGACGCTGGGTATCTATTCGCACATGGAGATGAGTGACCTCGCCGGGGCCATTGAAGAATTGCTCAGGAATCACATCGACCGCCGGCCCGCATCGACCAACTCAGGTTTCAATTGCACTAAAGTTGCACTGCAGACAGGCAATCTCGGTAAATATCAGGGGTTATCACCGAGAACAGACACTCAGGCAGCCCGGCTTTCGCCAAATCGCAGCAGTGAGCGTAAGCTGCAATCAGACCATGAGGTTACGAAAAAGTACAGCGCATAAAAAAGAGCCGCCGGTGAGACTCGAACTCACGACCTACGCTTTACGAAAGCGTGACCGTGACGGTGCAAGTGACGAACTCAAGGGGGTTTATGGCGAGTCGGAATCTGTGGTTGCTGGAATGGTTGCTTTCAGGACTTCTGATAACACCTGCGAATCAGTGCCGCCACTCGACGATTCGGTCAGGCTAATTGACGCTCTGCCTGCTGATCTGGCTGCGGTTGTGCGAGGCTGGGGTAACCTGTCGGAAGATGCTCGGAAGTCGGTCGTCGCGATTGTTGAATCTCTTGCCCGCACATAGGAAACGATGCCCACGCTGGAATTCCGGAAAGCGATTCATGGCAAGCCGGAGAACATTCGAAACATTGGCAGATGGCCATCTCAATTTCGGGGTAACGCGGTTGCCGAGAATCGGGTTCGATTCGCTTTATGGGGCAGGCGGCATAGCCCCATTGATGGGAGGCGGCGGTTCCGGCTTGCTGTCGAAGTCGTACTGACGGTTCCCGTAGTAATCCATCCACTCCTGATGGGTACGGAAGTGATACGGCACGGCCAACGGCGCACGTGGATTACCAACGAGCCGGACCCTACCGATGAGCTCCTCCATTGGAATGAGGCCAGCCTCGTGATCGCGTTGAAACCGTTGCTCTTCGGCCTCTACCGTGGCTGCTCGCAGGAATTCATTGAGATCAGACATCGATCGCTCCTTTGGGTTTGTCAGCTCCGGACTTCAACTCAGCGATCTTCCCGACCAGCCGCAGCAGCTCGTCCTGTTCGTCAGGCTCCAGCAGAAGCACGTCCTGAGGCTGAAGAGTCGCGACAGCAACCGAGTGCTGATGATCGTGAGTAACCTTGCCGTCGATCTCATGGTGCTTCCGTTGAGCCCAGGTGCCCGGAGCCAGCCTCTCTGCCAGCCTCAGCAGCATCTGGTTCGCTGGACGACTATCGGTCTGCACCCCGATTTTTTTTCCCTGACGGTCAAAGATGGGCCTCTCGTCGAGCGTGAAGGCGCGCTTGGCGATCTCAGATTCCACACGTCCCAGAGCCAGTGTTTCGGCACGCTGTACTTCCAGCGCGAACTCTGGGTCGCGATTCCAGAGGTCCCTGAACGACTCATAGCCGGGCCTGTCGCCACCTCCACCATCAAGATGAGGGCTTGCCGCAGCAGCTGCTGCAGAGCGACTGCCGGTCTCTGCAAGGACTTTGAGAAACACTCGCCTCCTTTCGGCAGTCGTCCGCTGCATGGGTCGACGAGTTACAGCTTTCGATTCGCTCATCTTCAGTGCCTCCTAACCGCCGGCTTCCGCCTGCTTCAAGTAGCGATAGACCGTCATGCGGCTCACGCCCAGTGCCTTAGCGATCTCGCCTGGTTTCATACCCTTCGCCTGTAGTGCTGCTGCGCGGTTCGGCTTGGCCTTGAATGAGCCCTTCCGTCTGCCGCAACGATCACGGTATACGCCACGCTTCATCGCCGCGTCGCTGCCGTTCACGTCGAAGCTCGTTCTCCATCTCGGCCAGACCGAAGAGCAGCCCGGCAATGACCTTCCCCTGCACGCCGCTGAAGTCCATCTCCTGCGACACAGCAACGAGATGGATCCCCCTCTCAAGCCAGTCCGCAAGAACCTTGATTCCGTCCTGCATCGTCCGACTGATGCGGTCCAGCTTGTAGACCACAACAGTCTCAACTTCGCCATGAAATATGGCCGACTGCAGCTTGTGGAACTTCGGTCGATCAAGGTTCTTCGCACTCGCTTTGTCGACAAGCCAGACAGCATCCGAAACCCGATGTCCGTCGAGCCATCGTTGAATCGCATCACGCTGACCAGCCTCATTCTGGCCGACGGTTGAAACTCGGATGTAAACGGCCACCTTCTTCACATCGTTTCTCCTGTGAGTGTTCAGTACATCATAACGGTATACGTTTACTGATACACTTTAGATCACGGAAAAACGGCAGGAATCATCCCTTTTGTTGCATTCGAGATGGCGGGATCTTTTTTGTTACACAACCTGGATGACGGATCGGTTGATAGGCGAGTTGCTGTCCGAGGCTGCAGGAAGTTGCAGCGCGAATGGTGTTTGCAGATGAGGTTGAGCCCACATGACCACATGACTGGGCTCTTCGTTTCTATTGATAAGATCGCGCAGATATTGCTCAACACAAGTCGCGCGTTGGCAGAGCAGGTGGACATTGCCATCTGGTTCTAAACGGCCATCGCTTCACAGGGGCCATTAAACTGAGAATCGACACGGCATTCAGATGCTGTGGTTGCCCCAGATTCGATTGCTGAGCGATCTTGCGAAGTCCCTGACGTTTGACCCTATTTGCTCACCCACGCGTGGCAGAGGGGTGAATCGGGCGTGCGTGGATATCAAAACTGAATGCGAAAGGCTGCCAGTTCGGATTGCCATCGAGCCGAGAGACCTTCGACCATTGCGGATTCGTGGTCATCTCCACCCTCAACTCTTTTCAGGGCCGACCAGTGCAATCGCTCGCACTCGTGAGTTAGGCCGATTCCGCGATTAGCTTCAGCTTTCTCTCCGTCAGCGATCCTTACTACATATTCCGTCAGGCATCTTGGCGTGTAGACGACTCTGGAACACTTGAGTTTGGATGAAACGCGAATCTCGAACGAGGCGCTTGAAGCACTGCGAGGCATGGAACGAATGAAGCAACTCTATCTTGATAAGACAGGCATCAGTAGTTCAGGGCTTACCGTTTGACTTACCGACCGACCCCGAATTGGTGAATCTTGTTCAGGCTTGGACCACGCTGCCGAACCATATCAAAGCGGCCGTGCTGGCACTCGTCGCCACGGCTTCCCGATGACGCCGGAACTGGGGAAAGGATGCGGGCGACGAGCCGCCGACTATCGCTCGGAAGACGGGAGTGGCCCGCTGGCTTTTGACTGCGTGATGCTCACGATGCCCAGTCGGCGCACAGCACTTCGGCTTGTTCCAGGACCAGCTTGGTGGCTTCGTCTTGGAGGTCGGGTGGGTAGCCGTGCT
>JAQBWV010000387.1 GCA_027624335.1 Planctomycetota bacterium | reverse complement strand
CGGACTCAGACCGTCAGCGTTGAAGAGCTGGTCGAGGTTGTTGCCGGCATTTCGCGGAACCTGCATCGGGAACAGCGGTCCGCGCGGGCCGTCACGATCCTGCGCGACGGCAGCACCTCGATCCGAAACGTACGCGTCGAGCATCCAGACCGTCAGGAAACTGCCGATGACTGCCGAACAAATACAGCCTGCAAGAAATCTCATTCGTCTGTCTCCGAAAAACTCATCCACACTTTTCGTAAAATCCTGGCAGCCGACGGGAATCATCTGTGATATGACACGCACCCGGAAGACCACAAATGCTGCTGCCTCGGCACGGATGGTAGTCCTTTACGCAGCTGCCTCAAGATAACTCCCGTTATCGAACAATCCGCCGTGGCCCACTTGTCGAAGAGAGACCGTGATGAAACGTATCGCGATTCTGACCGCTGGCGGCGACACACCGGCGTTGAATGCAACGCTGTTCGGAGCCGTACAGCAGGCCAACGAACTGGGCATCGAAGTCTACGGATTGCTCAAAGGTTTCGACGGGATGATCAGCCCGAGATTGCCTCACGTTCGGCTCAATCCGCTGTTTTCGACGATTCCCGAACTCGATCCCTGCCAGGGCGGAACGATCATCGGCGCCTCGAGGACGTACATCAACTCTGAAGACAAGGAACAGTTGCAGGCTGTTGCAGGGCGGATGGAGAAGCTTGGCGTTGAGGGGTTGATCTGCATCGGTGGCGACGGGACGATCAACGGCATGCAGCCGCTCAGCGAGTACTTCCC
The DNA here is from genome assembly GCA_027624335.1 of Planctomycetota bacterium. Lineage (GTDB taxonomy): Bacteria > Planctomycetota > Planctomycetia > Planctomycetales > Planctomycetaceae > JABMPE01. The sequence goes on along the minus strand of JAQBWV010000387.1, from coordinate 3,653 downwards.
GTGCGTGCTCGCTCCGAAGACGATCGATAACGATCTCGGCCTGAACTACATCGACGAGCCGAATGAATGGATTCGTGACGAGAATGATTCCATTCACGACGGGTATCGCCACGCGACAATGCGTGACACAGTCACACTGAGCGAGATTGTGAATTACGTCACGCCGGGATACGCGACAGCCGTGTTCGTCGTGGCGCAAAGTATTGAAAGAATTCGTACGACGGCGGAAAGCCATCGTCGCATTGCGATTATTGAAGTGATGGGTCGCGACTCGGGGTACATCGCGCTGGGTGCCGCCTACGGCCAGCCCGATATGATTATGATTCCCGAAGTCGACCTCGATTATCCGAAAATCATCACCAGAATCCGCGAACTTTACGACATGCAGAAACACGCGGTCATCGTGATCGGCGAGGGCGTGCAGGATGCCGAAGGACAACTGGGAGCGAAGTCGCAGAGCGTTGACCCGGCCGGCAACATCAAGTTCAGCGGAGCGGCTGAAAGACTCGCTGAAATTCTGGTGACGGAACTGGGAGATTCGTACTTCCAGAAGAATCGTCGGCATGACGCGGCCAAATCGGCGATCTTTACTCGAAAGATCGGACACACTCAGCGCGGCGGACGACCGATTCTGTTTGACCGTTTTTACGCAGCGCAGCTGGGTGGAAAAGCCGTCGAGATCCTGAATCGAGAGCACAACAACTATCTGGCGACGCTCAACTGGTGTCCTGAAGCGGGTTTCACACTGGAAGAGCTGTCGGCCAACAAGTTGCGAGACCAGAACGGCATCATTCACGCCCGCGAGGTACACCACTCGTTGTACAGCGAGCAGCGGTTTCAGCCGTCTGAACTGGGACGTCAGTACTTTGCTCCGATTTTTCAGAACGCGATCGGCCACGAAGATATGGAAGCGATCAAGTGTCTGTTTTCGCCAGGCAACCTGCTGACCCGTTATCAGAGTTTCAATGTCGAAATGCAGAAACGCATTCGCTTCCTGGATTAGAGTCGAGAGGTTCACAAACAGGGTTTGTGACCGCTGATCGACACTGATCAACGCCACAACTTTTGACAAGCAGGAATTTGTGTCCCTCAGTGTTTATCAGCGATTTGTCTTGTCGCTCGAAGACACCGCTGGAAAAGAATTCTTTCCGTCGGGAGAATGTTGAGATGACGCTGCTGCTGGGGATTGACCTGGGGACCACGAAAACGACCTGCATTGCTGTCAATTCAGAGTCCGGAAAGCTGGTCGCATCGGTGGTGATTCCGACCTGCGGCAACATCACGTCAGAGGAAGCTCTCAAGCTCGGACGATCCGAGTGGGATGCTGCGGCGGTGCTGCAAAGCGGCTTTGACTGCCTGTCGGAAATCGCCCGTCACCCAGCTGTGGTGAATCAGAGCATCGCCAGTCTGGGAGTTACCGGGCAGCAGCATGGCATGCTGCTGGTCGACCGCGATTTGAAACCATTGTCACCGCTGATCAACTGGCAGGATCAGCGAGGTAACGAGCTGATTCCCGGTCGGAAGTCGACGTGGGTCGAAGAAGCCCGCGACCGTTGCGGCGAAGACTCGGTGGCAAGACTCGGCTGCCGGCTCAACTCCGGTTTTCTAGGGACAACTCTTTTCTGGCTTAACGAACAGGGACTGGTCCCGCCTGGCAGCCGAGCATGTTTCATCATGGACCTGCTGGTGTCGCAGCTGACGAACGGAGAATTGCAGACGGATCCTTCGGTGGCGGGTTCAGCGGGAATTCTCAACGTCGCTTCGCGTGACTGGGACCCCGGCGCGATCGAATCTTTGGGATTGAGCTGCGATCAATTGCCAGCGGTGCAGGAAGTCGATCGCCCTGCGGGACAGTTGTCAGCAGCCCGAGCGTGCGGACTTCCGGCGGGAACGCCAGTTGCGGTTCCCATCGGAGATCACCAGGCGAGCTTCCTGGGAAGTGTCGCGGATCGTCATTCAAGCGTGTTACTCAACGTAGGAACCGGGGCTCAGGTGGCGGTGTTCACGAACAACACGGTGTTCTCGCCGCCTGTTGAACTGAGGCCGTTTCCGATTCAGGGCAACCTGCTTTCGAATGTCGGATTGACCGGTGGCTGGTCGTTTCAGGTTATTGAAAGTTTTGTCCGGCAACTGGGAGTCACGCTGTTCAGTGCCGACTCGGATCACGCGGTTTACGACCAGCTAACAGCGCTGGCGAGACAGGCCGATGCTGATTGCGGCGGGCTGCGATGTGTGCCGACATTCTCGGGGACACGATCCAATCCGCTGCAGACGGGATCGTTCGACGGCATCACACCTCACAGTCTGACTCCAGCGAACTTTGCTCGTGCGGTGCTGAACGGAATGGCGGAAAACTATCGCCTTGCCTGGAATCAGATTCTGGAGATCACCGGCCCGACAGCGACAGCTCCGACTCTTGTGGGAGCCGGAAACGGATTGCGGGAAAACCCGGAGCTGGCCGCAGCCGTTGCCCGACAGTTTGGTTCGGTCGCGATGGTGACCGCGCATCGCGAGGAAGCTGCGTTCGGTGCAGCACTCGTCGGCGGAGTGGCCGCAGGTGTGCTGTCGTCACTCGATGACGCCGGGCGGCTAATCAATTACGCGCCTGAGTAAAGCTGCATGATTTGCACCGGCGTCCGGCTCGTTATGTAGAGTCGCGTTAATGTTCTGGAATCACCGGCTCTGGCTGAAGTGTTAGTGTTTGATGGGGGTGAGGGATCGCTATCATTCCGGGTTAGAGTTACATGCGAGTGAAGTGCGATCAACATCTTGTTTTGACAGGAGCTCGCCGCTCATGACGCGTGAAATCGACAGCCGAGCCAGGGAAGGTTTCGAGAAACTTTCCGAAACTCCGACTCACGACGACGTTGAGAAAGTGAACACTGAGGCCTCACCGGTCGAGCAGGAGTCATCCAGTTGCACTCTGACCGAATCCGATGTCGCTCAAGGTGAAGAGACTCGCAACCAGACTGACGCAGATTTGCAGTCGGGAGCAACGCTCGACGAACCAATGACGCCGCTTAATGCCAGAGTGACGACTCGACCGACGGCTGCAGGATCTCCTGAAGCGGGAAGATTCCAGGTCAGTGAAATCCTGGGACGCGGCGGTCAGGGAGAAGTGTGGAAAGCAGTCGATCCGGAACTGGACCGCGAAGTTGCGCTGAAGGTGATCAAGCCCGGACTGAAAGGTTCGCAGCCAACGCTGACGCAGTTTCAGCGTGAAGCGGAAATGACCGGCAAGCTGGAACACCCCAACATCATTCCCATCTATGAAGCCGGCAAGGCCACTTCGGATGGTTCGCCTTACTACGTGATGCGGATCCTGCGGGAACATAGTCTGCAGGTTGCCATTGATGCGTTTCATCGATCGCTCGCGGATGTGGCAGGCGAAAATCGGAATCGTTCCCGCCGAGGCGACACGCTGTCGGAACACTACACAAAAGGTCTGCGGGAACTGCTGAATCGATTTGTCGATATCTGCGATGCGCTGGCATATGCACACAGTCGAGGTGTTATTCACCGGGATCTGAAGCCAGCCAATGTGATGCTCGGTAAGTTTGGCGAAACACTGGTCGTCGACTGGGGGCTCGCCACGGTGGTTGCCCGTACTGACTTGAACAACGCGGTGGGCATCGATCCGGTCCAACTCTCGC
>JAQBWV010000073.1 GCA_027624335.1 Planctomycetota bacterium | reverse complement strand
TTCATCGCGAAACGCTGGGGGTAATTGCGTATCGTTTTCTATCCGGTGAGTTTGATTCGTGTGTGGTGTAGCGTGAGGATTCGCAGACGGAAGTGTTCTATGTTTCTGTGGCCGTAGGCGCGGTGCTGGATCAGTTTGTTTTTATGAGCGGCACGGCGCTAGCCGCCGGCTTTTGGGGAATCAACGAACCGGCGGATAGCGCAGTGCCTGTCATCTATATTATCGAGCGATCCTAACAGCACGATCATGCTGACTTTCAATCGGACTCAAACGAATCGCTCACTCGAACGGATCCTGTCCAGCCATGACGACGTTTCTTGAATTCCTGCGGGAGCGGACTGCGGCCAGCGGCTTTTCCACCGAAGATGCACTGGCGAGTTTTCTGCCGCTGATGCGGCAGTGCGTCGAGGCTCACGCGGCGGACTGCGTTGCCCCTCTCGACAACATCAACTACTTGCAGGTTGAAGGCGTTCAACTCTGGTTTGAGGAATCGCAGCTGAAAACGCCGACTCTTCAGTCTCGGATGATTCAGAAGATCCAGCAACAGCGAGCACGAGCGGTTGAGGTGGTCAGCGAAAGTCGAGCGGTCACCGACGTCGACCGCGAGTGGCGGGATCTGTTGATCGGCAGCCGCGACCAGACAGAGATCGAGCGCCCTGTCTACCTGCCTGGTTACGTGGCGTGGGAACATCTGATCGACCATCACGATCCGGTGACCGATGTCTTTTGCCTGGGAATGATTCTGGGCAGTCTAGTGTGCGGCCTCGACTTATCAGTCGACGAAGAACTTGAGTCGTTTGTGCGATCACGCGACAACCTGTTCCAGCTCAACCCGGACCTGCACCCGTTCGTCGCACGAGCCATCGTGCAGATGACCGAACTTCATCGAACCAGACGTCCGCAGGATGTCGCCGCTTTGTTTCGGGCGTTGCAGAACTACCGGGACCAGACCGTCAGTTTCGACGTTGAAATGTCCAGAATCTCCGGCTTCGAAACGCGCGACATCAAGGGCAAACAGCAGGTCGTGCTTGCGAAACTGCAAGAGCGGCTGTTTGAGATTTCACGCCGAAATCGATTGCTCCATTTCACGCCGACGTCGCTATCCGTCGACCTGACTCAGGCGTCGGTGCCACTTTCATTTGACATTCAACATATTCGGCCCGCTCAAATTCTGACCTGGACGCCACAGTTTCAGAAGAAGATGACTGGCGACGGCACGGTGTCGCTGAACAGCTTTCTGAATTTCCGGGAAGCAATATACCTGCCGAGCACGCTGACTCGGATCGCCGCCGAGGCTCGTCGCGACGAGAAGGAATTCGGTTTTGCACAACTACGACTCGTCGCCTGCTTTCTGCGCTGGACGAATCTCAAGGAAACTCCGCACGAGTCCTTCGATTCACCGCTGCTGTTGATACCGGTGCGACTGCTTAAGAAGAAAGGTGTCACTGATCTCTTCGAATTGCAGCCACTCAGCGACGCAGCGGAAGTGAACCCGGTCATCCGGCATCAGTTTCGAGCGTTGTTCGGAATTACGTTGCCGGAACGAATCGACTTGAACGAGTCCTCTCCGGAAGCGCTGTGGACATTTCTCGACAACCAGATTCGAGGCACCGAACCGGGCGTCACGCTCGAACTCGTCGACAAGCCTCGCATTGAAGTCCTGCATGACAAAGCTCGGCGACGCCTGGAGCAGTATCGCCGAAAGGCTCGCATTGGCGGCCGCGGAGTTCGGCGGTTTCTGGACCTGGACTATTCTTATGATCCAGCGAATTACCACCCGCTCGGTTTGAAACTGTTTACCGCGCGGGTCAAGCCGGTTGATGTGCACTTGCACGACATTCTCAGCACCAAACCACGACCACGGATCGCACCACCGGATCAGAACGCGAACGGTGCCGCTCCACGTCAGTCGATTATCGACAGCCCTGTCGCCCTTGAGCAGGATCGCAGCTTTTACAGTTTCAAGGGACGATCAGGCGAGAATCCCTATCACTGGGAGTTCGATCTCTGCAGCGTGACGCTCGGTAACTTCCGCTACCGACGCATGTCGCTGGTGCGTGATTACGCATCGCTGGTTGAGGGGAAAGCCAGCAATCCGGCATTCGATGCGAGCTTCTCGCTCATCCCACGTCCACTGTCGGAAGACGCTCACGAAACGTTGCCATTGACTGAGCGGTATCACGTCGTTCCCTGCGACCCAACTCAAACGTCCGCTATCGCCGAATCGCGGTCGTCACGCAGCTACATCATTCAAGGTCCACCGGGTACCGGAAAATCGCAGACGATTACAAACCTGATCGCCGACTATGTGATGCGTGGCAAACGTGTCCTGTTTGTCTGCGAAAAGCGAGCCGCTATCGACGTCGTTTACCACCGCCTCAAAACTCAAGGGCTGGATGAATTGTGTTGCCTGATTCACGACTCGCAGGCCGACAAAAAGTCGTTCGTGATGGATCTCAAGGCGACGTACGAATCGTTCCTCGAAGCGAGTTCCCGACGTCGGAATACCCAGCGGAAGAAACGCGACGAGCTTGTGACGACGATCCAGCAGGAACTTCGATCGCTGGAGCAGTTCGGCAACTCAATGTCCTCCTTTGCTGACGGATCCACGACCACGCTGATCGATCTCCTCGGCCGACTCGTGCAGATTTCGAACGCGACACCGGTCGAACTCACCGCAGAGCAGTGGGAGCGCATGCCTGACTACTCTGTCTGGGAGGAATGCGCACCCATCCTGCACAAGTTCGACGTCACTCTGCGTGACGTTCAACCGGACGGGTTACTGTGTCAGGCACCGTTGCGATCACTTGATCCTGCTCTCTCGACTGTCGAGCGACCGATCGCAACCGTCTCGACAACGCTGAGTCATGTGGCCGCACCATTGAATTCTCTGCAGAGCGTGCTTCGGGGAAGGGACGACTCTTTCATTGCGGCATGGACGCTGGATCATTGGGAAGCAGTGGTTTCGTTTGCCGAGCAGGCATCGCTGCTCGCGGAGAATGGTCTCATCGAGTTGCTGGATTCCGACAGCCCCCTGAATGCGATCGTCAGGAAGCACACTCCGAAACTGGAGCGTTGCGCCGCCGAACATACCGCAGCGAAACAACGTACCCTGGCGTGGAAGGAACGACTGTCGCCGCACGAGACTCAGATCGCTCTGGCCCAGGCGAAGAGGCAGGAGAGTTCGTTCTTCCGGTTTCTGAACCCAGGCTGGTGGAAACTCAAAGGGATTGTCGAACAGCGGTACGACTTCAAGGCACACTCGATCGTCGTACCCGTTTCGCAGGTTTTACAATGGCTGAGCGACGAATACGAAGCCGAGAAGCAATGTCGGACTGCCGGGAACGAACTGACCGACGAACTCGGATCGTCGCTGAACTGGCAAACGTTGACACAGCGAGTTGGCGAGGTCGCATCATTCGTGGAGTCAGCTTCTGGACCGGTTCAAGCGTTTGCGGAAGCTCTCCGTGTTGCCGAAAGTCCGAACGATTCCGTCAAGCAGATGATCGGCTGCCGTCAGTCGCTGACCTCACTGCGCGATGCCCTGTACTCCGTCGTCCTGGACTGGGAAAAGAATTCTGCCTCCGAACTTCAACGCGAACTGGCGGGAATTGACGATTCGCTCGATGAACTGCCGAACTTCCTGGAATGTCTGGAATCGTTGGCGAACGTTCCTCCAAGTGTCGCATCGGTGCTTCGTTCGGAGCCGTTGACGGTCGACGCTCTCGAAGCGGCAGCGGCAACAAAGACGATCGACGCGGCGTGGCGGCATGATCGCGAACTGGCAAGATTCACAGGCTCCACGCGAGATCGCATTTCGCTGCGTCTCGAAGAACTCTATGACGAATGGCAGACGCTCAACGCCGAGTGCGTGCGGGAGTTTGTGCGGCAAAGATTCCTCGACAATGTCAAAGTGACTCAGTTGCCTGCGGCAAAACTCACCGCCGAGCAGAAGAGCTTAAAAAAGATCTACAGCAAGGGCCGCCGCGAACTGGAACACGAGTTCGGCAAGAGCATGCGTTACAAGCCAATTCGGGATCTAGTCGCGGAAGAATCCGGACTCGTCGTGCGTGACCTGAAACCGGTCTGGCTGATGAGTCCGTTAAGCGTATCCGACACGTTGCCACTGGACACTGAACATGTCGACGTCGTGATCTTCGACGAGGCCAGCCAGATCACGCTCGAAGAGGCCGTCCCGTCCCTCTTTCGTGCGACTCAGGCGATCGTCGTAGGCGACGAAATGCAGCTGCCTCCGACAAATTTCTTTTCGTCATCGCCATCGGAAGATGAAGAGCAGCTGACATTCGAAGAGGGCGGCGAAGTCGTCGAGTACGACCTCAACAGCGACAGTTTTCTGAATCACGCGGCGAAGAATCTGTCGTCGAGAATGCTCGGCTGGCATTACCGCAGCCGATCGGAATCGCTCATCAGCTTTTCGAACTGGGCTTTTTACGAAGGGCGACTGCTGACGGTGCCTGACGAAAGTCGCGTTGTCGCGAAACGGGATGAGCTGATCGCGACCGTTGCCGAAGCAGGAGTTCCCGCTGCCGCAGAACTGCTGAACCGACCGGTCAGCTTTCACTTCGTCGAACACGGTGTCTACCAGAAACGCCGAAACACGGCTGAGGCCGAATACATCGCGCAGATTGTGCGAGCGCTGCTCAATGACGAACGTCGCATGACAATCGGCATCGTGGCTTTCTCTGAAGCTCAACAGGACGAGATCGACCAGGCACTGACAAGCCTGGCCCAGGACGACAGCGATTTTTCAACGAAGCTGGAAGCGGAATACGACCGCGAAGACGACGGACAGTTCGTTGGACTACTCGTCAAGAATCTGGAAAACATCCAGGGCGACGAACGTGACGTGATCATCATGAGCGTCTGCTACGGACCGGACGCTGACGGAAAAATGAGAATGAACTTCGGGCCGATCAACCGCTCCGGCGGCGAGAAGCGACTCAACGTCGCCTTCACGCGAGCGAAGCATCACATGGCTCTGGTCAGCTCGATCCGGTCGACGGCGATCACCAACGAGTACAACGTCGGGGCCAACTGCCTGAAGAACTATCTTCGCTACGCGGAAGCATCGTCGATTGGCGATCAGGAAGCGGCGGCACTCGTCCTGCGTCACCTGTCGTTGAACGCCGAGCACGAGACCGAACACGCAGAGATCTCAGGCGTCGCTGAGCAGATCGCAAACGAACTGCGACAACGCGGTTACGTCGTTGAGACCAACGTCGGGCAATCGCACTTCCGCTGCAACCTGGCCGTCTGCCGCCCGGACTCCCCGGAGTACCAGCTTGGCATCCTGCTGGACGGCCCATCGTACTACGCACAGCGCGACCTGTTGGAGCGTGACCTGATGAAGCCACGTCTGCTGCGGGCATTCGGATGGCAAGTCGCCGTCGTGCTTACCAAAGACTGGATCGCTGACCGGGATGCAGTCCTGAATAACCTGATCGAGCAACTGACCGGTCTCGACAAGATGTAGGGTGCGTGCAACGAACCGAAACGCACCGTCCAACAGCTTCCGAACCGCGGCGAGAGCATTCGAAGATGCGAGTATCCACAGAACTGTGGCAGCGCGGCCTAATGGTACGGCGAGGAGTTCGAGCACCTTGAACAGCCGGATGAATGGTGCGTTTCGCTGCGCTGCACGCCCCCTACACGTCTGTGAGTCAGTGATTTCGGTCAAGGTAATCTCGAAGCGCCCGTGTTGTGTGGCCGGAATTCGGTTGCGCCACCAGGTTGCGAGGTGAGCCGGTGGCGATGATCTGGCCGCCGGCTTCGCCGCCTTCGGGGCCGAGGTCGATGATCCAGTCAGCGGCGGCAATCACGTCCAGATGATGCTCGATCACCAGCACGCTGTCACCGCGTTCGATCAGCCTTCGGAACAAGGCAAGGAGGCGGGCTACGTCCGCCGGGTGCAGGCCAGTTGTTGGCTCGTCAAGGACGAAAAGGATACGTTGCTCGCCTCCCTTTCCCAGCTCGGCGGCGAGTTTGATTCGTTGAGCCTCGCCGCCGGAAAGTGTTAACGCAGACTGACCCAGTTCCAGGTATCCGAGCCCGACGTCGCACATGACTTCGAACGTCGATTTCAGCTTCGGGAAGTCTGTGAAGAACTCGCGAGCTTCGTCGATGCGCATCTTCAGAACATCGCCTACACTGCTCCCCCGATACTTCACGGTCAAAGTCTGAGTGTTAAATCGAGAACCTCGGCAGTCGGGACACTCGATGTGGACGTCCGGGAGAAAGTTCATTTCGATACGTTGGGTGCCGCGACCTTCGCACGTCGGGCAGCGGCCTTCTTTCGCGTTAAAGCTGAAGCGTCTTGATTTGAAACCTCGAACTCTCGCGTCGCGAGTCTTAGCAAAGACTTTACGGATCTCGTCCCACATGCCGGTGTGAGTTGCCGGGTTCGATCGCCCGGAACGGCCGATCGGGGACTGGTCGACGACGACCAGGCGATCGATATGCTGCGTGCCGGAGATGCTGCGGCAGGCAATGTCCAGGGGCAAAAGATCTATTGGCTTCGGCGGCGGCGTGTCCGAGTCTTTTCGGAATCTCCGATACGACTCCTCGATCGCATGCCGTGCTGCCGGGATCAACGTATGTGTGATCAGGGAAGACTTTCCGCAACCGCTGACTCCGGTGACGACTGTCAGAACTCCGAGCGGAATTTCCACGGTGACGTCTTTGAGATTGTGCCGGGTCGCTCCTTCCAACTGCAGGCACTTGTCAAAGTCTGCGATGCTTTGCCGAGTGACGGGAGCGTCCGCTCGCTTCGCACTACCTTTGTCAGTGAGTGCTGCCAAAGCGAGCGCCGTCGGCGAGTGTCCGATGATGGCGCTGGGTTCTCCGGACCAGACGAGAGTCCCACCTTCTTTGCCGGCTCCTGGTCCCAGATCAATCAACCATTCGGCAGCCCGCATCAGTTCCGGATCGTGCTCGACAACCAGGACGCTGTTTCCACAATCCCGCAAATCCTTCAGCACTTCGATCATGCGCTGAGTGTCGCGTGAGTGCAGCCCGATCGTCGGTTCATCGAGGACGTAACAGATTCCGATCAGACCGGAACCGAGACTGCTGGCCAGCCGAGCTCGCTGAAATTCTCCGCCGGAGAGTGTCGGTGTCGGACGATCGAGTGTCAGGTAGTCGACGCCAACTTTCAGCAGGAAGTCGAGTCGCGATCTAACTTCCGGGAGGATGCTCATCGCGGCCTGAGTGGCCTCCGCGGAGAGGTCGATTCGGATGGTCCTGACAAATTCTTCGGCCTGAGCAACAGTCATCGCCGTCAGCTCGTGCAGCTTCCGACCGGCGAATGTCACCGCGCGGGAAACCGGCGCAAGCCTCGCTCCGCGACAATCTTCGCAGAGCGGCAGACGAGTCAGTTCCGTTCGAAGCTTCTGCGGCTTCGCCCGCACCTCCGGAGGGACGGAACGACCGAGTCCGCGGCAGCCGGAACACGCTCCGTACGGGCTGTTGAAACTGAACGAGCGAGGTTCCAGCGGCGGAAAACTCGTGCCGCATTGCGGACAGCAATACCGGCTGCTGAAAAGCTGATCGTTCCATTCGTCGTCCCGTTGCTCGGTGACGACACACGAACCGTCGCCGTGCTTGAGTGCCGTTTCGACCGACTCCCGCAGTCGATCTTCGATGCCTTTCTTCACGATGATTCGATCAACGACGGCCTCGATCGTGTGAGCCTTGCTACGCGGCAGGTCGGGAGGGGATCCCGCATCGACGATGTCACCATCGACGCGGGCTCGCACGAAGCCGACTTTGCAAATCTTCTCAAAGACGTCTCGATGAGCCCCCTTACGACCGATGACAAGCGGTGCGAGGATCATCACTTTACCACGGTCGCCCAGTGCCATGATTCGATCGACAATCGTCGCGACACTTTGCTGGGAGACTGGCACATGACAGTCCGGGCAGTGTGCCTGCCCGGCTCGCGCGTAGAGCAATCGCAGGTAGTCATAGATTTCGGTCGTCGTCGCCAGCGTGCTGCGAATGCGGGCTGACCCGACTTTCTGATCAACGCAGATCGTCGGCGGCAGGCCGGTCACCGTGTCGACATCCGGGCGTTCGAGTTGAGTGAGGTGCTGGCGTGTTCTCGCAGACAGACATTCCAGATACCGCCGCTGTCCTTCCGCGAACAGCGTGTCGAACGCCAGCGAGCTTTTCCCACTGCCGCTAACGCCCGTGATCACAACAAGCTGATCTCGTGGAATGTCGACATCAATGTTCTGCAGATTATGAACCCGCGCGCCGCGGACGCGAATCCAGTCACCGGGCATTGACGGTTCTTCCACGTTGCCGTCAGTGGCTGATGCAGTCTGAGGATTCGTTGTCGGCATAGGATTTATGGATTGCTTACGAATCCGTTGCTGATTCTGTCTGCTGAATCGTCGTGCCGATCGCCAGCAACTCTTCAAGTTCCCGCACACAGATCTGCGTTGAGCGGATGGCCATCATGAAATTCGTGTGAACCGACACCTGTTTCGCGTCGCGTTCGAATTCGACGGTCGCCTTTTTCAGTCGACCGATCTTCTTACGCAGCATATGCAGGTATTTCGGCGGATCCTCGACCTGAGTCTCGAGCGCGCGGCAGGCATCAAAGATTGTCCTTGCAATACCCATCAGGCCATCCAGCTCGGGGTAGTCTTCGACCTCTTCGCTGTGCTTGACAAAGGTGCGCACCATCCACGCATGTGACATGATTTCGTCACAGCGGTTGACGACTTCCTCAAGTGTGGCGAATTGGTTCATAGTCGTAATGCGGAAAGAGCTTCTGGAGACGATCACTGAAGACGCGAAAATGGGTTCGTGAGATTCGTCACCGGGGACCGCCGGATGCACTCAGTCCGCTGACGCACTTTTCGTGTGTTTGGTGTTTTTCGTGGTTCTAACCTGCGAGTACTTCGTCAGGCGGAGCCTGACCAACGGCTGGTGGAAAATCTTCAGCGGGGGCCAGGAGCGTTTGTGGATGAGGCCTCACGATCCTCGCCTGGTGTCGCACGCCGGTAACTCTTCAGTTTGAGTGAGTCGCCGGTTTCCCGGTCGAAGGAGTCGAGCGAGATCTCTTCCGGCACACTGTCGTGAGTTTCCTCCATCCAGGCGTCCAGCACCTGCGTCAATAGCGCTCGCTGAATGTTGTAGTCCGGTCTGCCGACAAGATTTGTCAGCTGATGCGGGTCTGCCCGGAGGTCATACAGTTCAACGGTCGGGCGTGGGGCGAGAAATACATCCGATTGGGCAGCGGTCAGTTCTTTAGCATCGCGCTTCGTCTTCAAACTGTCGTGTGATGGCGACCGAACCGAATCTGCAGGGCCCTGCCAGGCCTGTTGCGGTCGGAAGTTGCGAACGAGCAGGAAACCGTCGCCACGGACTCCACGTCCGTGAGCTTCGTAGTCATGCCAGTTATGTTCCGAAAACGCGTACTGACGAACCTGGGAATCCGTTCTGATCAGCAGCGGCTGCAGGCTCACTCCCTGCATCGTTTCCGTTGGCTTAAGTCCCGCTACACCAAGCACGGTCGGAGCCAGATCGATGACACTTACCAGGCTGTCGCTGACTCTGCCGGCGGTTTTGATGCCGGCAGGCCAGTGAGCGACCAGCGCCGTCTTCATGCCGGAGTCGTGAATCCTTGTCTTAGCGCGAGGAAACGGGCGACCGTTGTCGGCAAGGACGAAGATCAGTGTGTTGTCGAGTTCGTCCTGCGATTTCAGTTCGGCAACGACTGCTCCGATGTAATGGTCGAAGCGGGTGACTTCGTTGTAGTACGACGCCAGATCCTGTCGAGTTGCTGCATCGTCGATGAGGAACGGCGGGACGATGACGTCTTTGGCTTTGTGCATCGGCCCATAACGATCGACGTCCCACTGTTTATCACCGTCCCAGCCGCGGTGTGCGTCGTACGCGGCGAACCAGAAGAAAAACGGTTTGTCCTGCGGTCGCTCCCGCGTGGTTTTGACCCAGTTGGCGTGTCCGCCGCTGTTGCCCGCCGCTCGACCGCCATCGACAAGGTCGAAAGGCTCTGGTCGAGTTTCACCTTGCGGTCCTTTTGTCGAGGTCATGTGATGCTTGCCGCTGATTGCCGTGTAGTAGCCAGCGTCGCGAAGCAGTTCGGGAAACCACGGCAGGTTCCAGGAGATCGGCTGATGCAGCTCGGCGGCCTTTCCGTTGTTGTGCGGGTAACGACCAGTGATGATGCTCGACCGGCTGGGGCTGCAACTGCTGGCCGTCAGGTAAGCCTGGTCAAATCGGATTCCGTTCTTCGCGAGAGCATCGATGTGAGGCGTTCTCGCCGCCGGGTTTCCGTAGCACCCGTAATCGTTCCAGCTGACGTCGTCAGCGATGAAGATGATGACGTTCGGTCGCCCGTCAAGGTCGGCGGCCAGGGACTGATTCCATGCGGTCAGCAGAAACAGGCTCAGAAGAGTCAGGGTCGGTCGAATCATCAAGGCATCCTGTCGCAGGAACATTGGGGCTGTTCAGAGGGTAGCTCACGGGCCATTGTCCGTGAAGTTTGCAGACCGATTGACATCAGTGCTCCGACAGCGCCGACACGGCCAGTAGGCATTCGATGATTTGTTTCTTACTGGACCGGGATGATGAATCATCCTGTGGCGTTGCAACGAGTCCAACCTGGCCAGGCCACTCAAGACACCTGGCTGGATGCATCGTTCTGTGCAGAGTCGTTGTTTTCAGCGTAAATCCGTGGCATAAAGAACATCTCGACATGAATCCGGAAATGCCCGTATAAAACTGCCCCTCTCCACATCGGGAAGATTCTCCCTTCGCCAGGTGTCCTGCCTGTCATCTTCCTGCCTCGACCATTTCTTGTCTCAACCACGGATGGTTGTTCCCATGCGCAAGCTCCCTTCAGTCGTCGCCCTGGCCGTATGCTCTTTTCTTTGTGGATGTCAGACACCACTGTTCAGCGACGGGCTGTTCGGCGCGTTTACACCAAAGAAAACTCTAACAGCGACAAATGAATCGCAGACGCCTTCTGCGACGAATTCGAAATTGTCCGGACGAGGATGGCGGAACGCGTCATCGCGTGTCGCAGAAGCGGAATTCAGGGCAGCGGGGACCGGCGAAAATAACGCCAATCGGCTCCGCGACCTGCTGGCTCAGGGCAACGACGCCATGCAGAAGGGCATGTACGACGACGCTCGGATTCACTACGAATCGATTCTGAACCTCGAACCAGGACACGCGAACGCCCACCACATGCTGGGGCGGATCAGCGACATGACGAAGAAGTTTGAGGAGGCCGAGAAGCACTACCTCGCGGCGTTGGGCGCCAACCGCAACGATGGTTATCTGGTAAGCGACCTCGGGTACTCATACCTGCAGCAGGGTCGACTTGACGATGCTCGCAAATACCTGTGGCAGGCCATCACGCTTGAGCCGACTCTCGCCATTGCCAAAGTCAACATGGCCGCCGTCCATGCCTACAGTGGAGACGAGGCGGGAGCACTCGCCTGGCTCCGACAGGTCGGAACTGAACAACAGGCACAGGAAACACTGACGGCGATGACCTCGCGACCTGCACCCTACCTCTACAATCAGGCGTCCGGAGCACTGGCTAAGAATAGTGAAAAATACACAATTTCACCAGAAGGAGATGTTCTCGACGCCAATGGAAAGCCCATCCAGTCATGGGACGAAATCCGCAGGATCATGAAGTCTGTCGGAGATCAGCAAAGACGGGACCGGGAGATGAAGGAAAGGGCCACGGAACAACTGGCAGACGAGCAGATGCGTCGAGCGATCGCACAGGAATCCCGCAATACCGGCGACTTGAATGATCCGGCTCGTCTCAACCAGCAAATGCGGGACATAGACCTCGCCGCGGCAAGCGAACGGCCGGTTCGCCGAAACAACGGACCCATTACTGTCGGGCCGCCTAACCGGGGCAGCGTTCCGCTTCAGTTTCCGCCGCAAAATGGGGGCGGAAGTGCTTCCGGCCAGAACTGGACACCGCAGGAGCAGTATCAGCAGAACTCCCAATTCGATCCACCAAATCAATACGTGGAACAACCCTGGCAGAACCAGCAACCATCAGGCCAGTACTCTGAAAGTCAGCAAGGTCCAGGAAACTCACAAGGGGCGAACCAGACAATTGATCAGCAGCAGTACTTGAACCAGCAGCAGTATCTGCAGCAGCAGTATCTGAACTCTCAGCAATATCAGCAGCAGAGAAACGCACCTCAGACCGGATTAAATACGGGCTCCACTGATCAGTACGGCAATCCCTACCAGAATCGTCTACCCACCAGTCCGTTACAGAATGGGCCGCCTGGGGCGTACTCGCCAGAGTACCGCAGCACGGCTCCGATTCCCGGTTTCTACGGGCAAGGCCCCCCCCCCGGCAATCTGCCTCCTCAGGCAGGCCCCCATTCCGGATACCAGCAGACCGGATCACCTGAATTTCGTGCCGACCCGTCAGGGCAACCTGGGCAGTATTCCAATGGAACTTCGTACTATGGCCAGGGTCCGACAGGCTCATATAACCCAAATCAGGCTCCAAACAGCCGGGGCAATACACAGCAGCCAATTCAGCAACTTGGGTTCGACAACAATCAGCGACCGCTGGCACGCATCGATCGCGGACAGCGACTCCCGCAATACACCGACGCGGACCGACAGGCGATGCAGCTTGGCATGAGCGCGGGGCAAGGGGCGCTCTCGCTGATTGACAGCGGGCAGCAACAGCCAACACAGAGTGGTCAATCAATGCAGAGCAACGGACCGCAGAGCTACGGGCCGCAGACCGGAGATCAACAGGCGTACGGACCTCCACCAAATCCTGACGGAACGTCTGCGAATTACGGAAACTGGTCGCAGCAACCTCAACAGGGACAGCAGTTTCAGAACGGGCAACAGCAATCAGATCGTGAATACCCCGGCGCAGTTCATCCGACGAGCGAACATCTTCCAGGACAGGCGGATATCTGGGCACCGGGCACACCGGCTCATGGCAGACCTGCCAGTGATTTCGCCACGGCAAATCCTCAGACGGCTCAGCCCTGGCTCAACATGCCCGGCTCACAGGCCGACGTGACCATTCCGGATTCGTGGAATTTCGCCACGCAGCAGCAGGAACAGCGCAGCCGCAACTACTCGCAACCTGACCAGCTCAACCCGTCATGGCAAAACGAGGCTTTGTCATCTCCAACGACCAAAGCGGCGTTTTCACAGCCATTTATGACCAATCCGCAGATGCGTCAGACCAATACTGCCGCAGGACAGCAGCCGAATCCGCAATCCATTCAATCAACGCAGTGGATTACGCAACAGCCGGTCGGCTCCGGTCAGAACTGACGCTCGACTGCCGGAACTGGCCTTCACCAGCTACAACATGCCTGACTCACACATGCGGGCCGGTCGCAATTGAGGCGACGTCCGGCATCGCTGCTAAGGCAATCCAGAAAACACACCAGGGAAATACCGATGGCGAAAGACAAAAAGGCCAAAGAGAAAGAACGCGAACGTCGCGTCGCGAAGCAGAAGCTGGCAGCACAGAAAGCCGCTCGTGACAAAGCCGCAGCCGAAGCGCAGAAGACGAAATCTCAGTTCGCAAAGTTTGTCACCGAAGCGATCGGTACGGACACGGACAGTAAAGTCGGCACCGAGAAGTCGGGATTCGGTCCATCTTGACCGAGTTCAGCAACGTCGCTGCGATGAGTCTCTGAGATTCGAGACCTGAGTCTGATGAACCGTCACTGAAGATCTTCAGTCCGCCTGCCGCGACGCCCTGTGGAACTATATCTACGCCGAGTCCTGACTCATCGCCCTGCCCTGCTCAGCTCAGCTCAGAAAGTCTTTCGAATGTCCGCTCAGGAAGTTCCGCTGGAAATTGATTGCCCAACTGTCAAAGCCAAACAGGACTCAGGAGATCAGTTTCTGTTTCTCGATTGCCGGGAAACATCCGAGTACGAAGCGGTAAATATCAAGGGAACAACGTTGCTTCCGATGAGCGAACTGGCTGCACGAGTCGCCGAACTGGAAGCTCATCGCGACTCGGAAATTGTCATCCACTGCCATCATGGCGGACGGAGCCTGCGAGTTGCCAACTGGCTGCGGCAGCAGGGTTTCTCCACCGCGCAAAGCATGGCCGGCGGAATTGACGTCTGGGCGGTCGAGATTGAGCCGGGCATGATGAGGTATTAACCGGCCAGGGTGGAGCCGGAGCGGTCTCTGCCTATAATCTGCCGCTCGAATCCCGATCGAGCGGGAAAACTGCCGAGGGAATCGTCGCGGCAGCCTCATTAGTCGGCTTTCCCACGCCGAAGACAAACCGACGAATCCACTCCACGAACACAGGGACGCTCGTTTGATCGCCGGCCCGATTTTCCGTCGCGAAGTTCTGACTCTGCCGCGGCAGTTTCGACACTACCTGATCCGCTCGGGTTATATCGGACTGCTGTTTGTCCTGTTGTGGACCGCCGGGCAGGTGACCTTCGGTTTTCAGGACGTACGCGGCACCTCGGCGATGGCCGGTTTCGGCGAGCAGGTCTTTCGGATTCTCGGTTTCGTTCAACTTTCGCTGGTGCTGTTCTTTTCGTTGTTATTTACCGCCGGGAACATCGCGCAGGAAAAGGACCGACAGACACTCATTCTGCTGCTGATGACTGATTTGTCGAACCGCGAAATCGTCCTCGGAAAACTGTTCGCCAGTGTGCTGCAGGTCGGGACTCTGATTCTGGTTTCCGCGCCGGTGTTCTTCTTCCTGCAGTTGCTGGGAGGTATCACGCCGCACCAGATTTTCTGGCTCATCGTCATCTGCTTTGTCACGGCACTTCTATCGGGAAGCTGGGCAGCGCTGATTGCCTTCTGGAAAGAGAAGACGTTCCAGACGCTGGCCACCAGCGTGCTGGGACTGGTCGTTTATCTGGGTGCAATCGAGACTGTGATCGCCATCACTCCGTCACACTCGATGGCGGCTGACTGGGCGGCGGCGTTCAGTCCCTTCCGAGCCGTCCTGGAAATCACATCTCCGCTCAGCGACCCGTCGACCACGGTGGCGGGATTAGTTCCGGCATTGGATTCGGTGATCGGTCTTTGTCTGCTGTCGGCGGTTCTGACGGCAATTTCGATCAACCGTCTGCGGATCTGGAATCCGTCGAGGACGCTGTTCGTTCAACCCGAAACGGAAGCGGCGTCAACAGAATCCGGCACAACAGGCCAGGTTGTGCGCCATCGCCGGATCTGGTCGAACCCGGTGATCTGGCGGGAAATGAGAACACGCGCCTACGGTCGACGAGTCGTCTTTATCAAGCTGGCTTACCTGCTGATGGCGGCGACCGTGTTCTACAACGCGATCCTGTCGGGCGACTCGGATGAGCTGATTCTGGGCATGGTCTCCCGCCCGGCTTTCGCTTTTGTCGGACTGGGTATTCTTGGATTGGTGCTGATCAACGCGCAGGCGGCGACATCAATCACCAGCGAACGAGACGGTCAAACGCTAGACCTGCTGGTCGCGACCGATATCTCCGCGAAGGAGTTTGTTTACGGAAAACTGGGCGGCGTGTTTTACAACACGAAAGAACTGGCACTGGTTCCGCTGGCGATTTCAGCGTGGTTCGTCGCTGAAGGTTCGATGTCTCTTGAGAATGGCGTTTACCTGAGCATGGGGTTTCTGTCGCTGGTCGCCTTTGCAGCAATGCTCGGTCTGCATTCGGGGCTCGGCTTCGCAAGTTCGCGTCAGGCCATCGCCAACAGCATGGGAACAATCTTTTTCCTGTTCATCGGAATTTTCATTCTAATGATTCTGCTGGTGGAAACTCGCGGTTCGTTCGGAAATCAAATCGGCGCATTTATCCTGTTTATCGGAGTCGGCAGTCTCGGGCTGGGGCAGTCGCTGACGTATCGCAACCCGTCGCCAGCGTTGTGGATGGCGGGTGGTCTGTTGCCGGTGTTGACGTTTTACGCCATCACCACCTTCCTGCTGAACGGAACGTTGGGCGTTTGCCTGTCGATCGCTGCGGCCTACGGTTTCACGACTCTGGCGATGCTCGTCCCCGCCGTCAGCGAATTTGACGTGGCTCTCGGTCGAAGCACTTCAGACAAGGGCTGATACAGTCACTAACAATGCTTGCCTTGTTCGAGAATCCCGAAACACTGCTGCTGATGTCAGCGATGCTGTGTCTACTGATCGGTTCCGGTTTCTTCTCGGCCAGTGAAACGGCGTTGTTCTTTCTCTCTGCCGAAGAAGTTCAGGCCTTCCAGACACAGGACCGCCCCAGCGAACGGATTGTCGTCGCGCTGCTGAAACAGCCGGATCGATTGTTAACTGCCGTCCTGTTCTGGAACCTGCTGATTAACCTGACATTCTTCGCCTGTGGAGTCGTCATCTCAGGGCGGTTGGTGTTCGCAGGGAACAACGCCTCTGCTGGTGTGTTTGGCGTGTTCAGCCTCAGCCTGATGATCGTGTTCGGCGAGGTAATTCCCAAGAGCAGCGCCGTAATGTTTTGTCAGCCTCTGGCTCGGCTGGTCAGTTTTCCACTGGCTTTCGCAGTTCAGCTCTTTGATCCGCTCGCTCCAGCTTTCGGAACAGTCACCAGTGCTCTGCATCGAGTCTTCTGGCCACACATCCGCAGAGAACAGTATCTGCACGCGGATGATCTTGAGCAGGCCATCGAGAATTCTGCCGGCAACAAGTCGGTGCTGCGTCAGGAGCGACAAGTCCTGCACAACATTCTCAACCTGTCTGAAATTCCTGTCGAAGAGGTGATGCGTCCGCGCGGGACCTACCGGACCGTGCGTGCTCCGGTGCATCTGTCTGACCTGGCGAACTCGCCGATTCCAGCCGACTACCTGGTGTTGCATGGCGCTGAAGGCGACGACGTCGTAGGTGCGGTGCCACTGGCCAGTTTCACGGTACTCGCGCGAAAGAATCTGGAACTGGCTGCGGAAGACGTCATCCATGTGCCGTGGTGTGCTCCGGTCGCTCAGGTACTGCAACGGCTGGAAGACGCCTCACTGTCGCTGGCTTCAGTTGTGAACGAGTACGGCGAAACTGTCGGCGTCGTTACTTTCGAGGATATTGTCGACACGATGCTCTCGGCCGCACCCAGCCGCGCGCGACGCGTTCTGCAGCGCGACCCGGTCATCAGTGCGGGACCGGACACATGGCACATCGACGGCATCACGTCGCTGAGATACCTCAGTCGACGGCTGAGGATCGAATTCGAACCGGAAGTTGATGGGCAGGTTACGGTCGCTGGAGTATTTCACGAACAGCTGCAACGGATGCCGGAACTTGGAGACGTGGTTGAGTGGCACGGTTTTCAGTTCGAGATCTTTGAGATGGAAACCCGGCAACAGTTTCGCGTTCTTGTCACCCCTCATACTTTCGACGAGCAGGAAGACAACTGAGGATCGCATGCACTTCTGGCTGCTACTGGTAATCTCTGGAACTCTGTTCGCCATTGGAGTGCATCTCTCCGCATTCTTCAGCGGTTCAGAAACCGGCTTTTACCGAGTCAGCTTTCTGCGACTCAGTATCGACGCTCACACTGGCGACAGTGTTGCTAAGCGACTGTTGTGGTTCGTGCAGCATCCGGAATTCTTCGTCGCTACAACACTGGTCGGCAACAACATCGCGAACTACGTCACGACGATTGCGATCGGTCTCGGGACAGACGCGTTCATCGATTCAAGCAGTGTGGCCGTCGAATTGGGAGCAACGCTGCTGATTGCGCCAGTGATTTTTGTCTTCGGCGAGCTGATGCCAAAGAATCTGTATTTCCGAGCTCCGACGAAGTTACTGCGTCACAACCTCGGCATGTTCCAGTTCTTCTATCGAGCGTTCCTGCCGTTTTCGATGCCACTGGTCTGGACTACGCGACTTTTCGAACGATTCAGCTCGTCGCCGCCACACCGTCTGGATTTTGTCCTTGGTCGACATCGTCTGATTCAGGTGCTAAGCAAAGGACACGAACACGGAATCCTCACCGTCCAGCAGGGGATTTTGATTCACGGTTTGCTGCACGACGCAACGCGACCCATTTCCGAAATCATGATTCCGACTGCCGTGATACTCGGCGAGGATGAAGACACGCCGCGTGACAAGCTGCTGGAATACGCTCGACGCAACAACCTGACACACGTGCCGATAAGAATGAGAAACTCAACGTCCAGCTGGTTCGGGTACGTCAGAGTGCTCGACCTGGAATTGAATTCGAGATCATTTTCACTGCCGGTTCGAACAATGCCTCGAATTCCTGCAAAAGCAACGCGTCTGATGGCGTTGCTGGCAATTCGTGAATCGGGCGAGAGTCTGGGAGTGATCGTCGACGGCGATGATGTGAAAGGGCTTATCATGGAAAGTGTTCTGATCGATCACTTCATGCACCCCGAGGGAACACCGGGCAGGCGAACCACCGGAAAAACAGCCACGGGAGTACTCGTTACCGGAACGACAGTCGCAGGATCGACATCCTCGCCTGCGGATGAGATCTCCTGAGTCGGTGAGCGTCTCGCCGACGTGTTTACCGTTTGTCCAACGACTAATCATCGAGAACACTTGACGCACATGAATCACATCATTGGTCTGGACATTGGCGGAGCGAATCTGAAAGCCGCCCACAGCGACGGTCCCTGCCGGTCCCGGTATTTTCCGCTCTGGGAATCGCCCGAGCGTCTCGCCGGTGAACTATCCAACCTGATCGGTGACTGGCTGCCGTGCGCGGGTCTCGCCGTCACCATGACGGGAGAACTGGCCGACTGCTTCGAGAGTAAGGCTGAGGGTGTCAATCAGATCCTGACTGCCGTTGAGAAAGCTGCGAATAGAACGCCGATCGCGGTCTGGCAAACGGTCGGCGAATTCGTCGATGCTGAAACCGCTCGCGAATTCTGGCAGCTCACTGCAGCAGCCAACTGGCACGCGCAGGCGACGTTCGTTGGTCGAGTCGTACCGACAGGATCTGCATTGCTGATCGATGTCGGATCCACAACCACGGACATTATTCCACTGCAGGACGGCCTTCCGAATCCCACCGGTCGGACGGATTCAGAGCGTCTCATTTCCGGCGAACTCGTCTACTCGGGAGTTCGTCGCACTCCTCTCTGCGCTGTTGCCCATTCGGTTCCGATCGAGCATGGCGATACGGCCAAAAGTTACTCTCAGCTGGCAGCCGAACTGTTTGCCAACACGCTGGATGTCTACCTTCTACTGGGAGACATCACGGAGAATTCTGAGGACCTTGAAACGGCCAACGGTCGTTCAGCGACAGTTGTCAACGCGCACAACCGCCTGGCGCGACAACTCTGCTGCGACAGGTCTGAGGTTTCACTGGATGAAGCCAGGTCGATCGCCACATTCCTTGCGGGCGTTCAACGACAACGGATCACCGGCGCTATTGACCGGGTTCTTTCAACCCTGAGCACTCCCTGCGGTGCAGTAATCGTCTCCGGAGAAGGCAGCTTTCTGACGAAACGCATTCTGGACGCTCACGCTCGGTTAAAGGACATCCCGCGTCATTCGCTGATGGAGATGTTCTCGGTCGAAGCGTCAACGGCAGCGTGCGCGTTCGCGCTTGCTCGCCTCGCCAGCGAGCGTCCCGGAACGTTTACGGACGAGCAGTTTTCCAGTCTCTTGACACCTTAAGACGGCAGGTGCCTGCCCGGTGATACGCTGTACTGTCACACGGGTGACAGGCGCCGGTCATTCAGAAGTTCGAATGAACTCCGCACGCTTTCAACTGTCAGTCACAGTTTTGACACTTGCAGGTCTCTGCTGAGTCAACGGAATTGTTGCTACGATTCTGATCGTTTGAACCGAGTTTACTCGCGGCTGACGCCGCTCCTTGAGAAAGCCTCATCATGACACATTTGAATCGACGTCGATTTCTACACTCGGGACTTGCTGCCGGAGCGTTCCTTGCCGCAACTTCCCGGCACTCATTCGCCGCCAGTGCGAATTCAGAGATCAACGTTGGCTTCATCAGTTGCGGCGGACGGGCTCGCGAGTTGATGGGCTACTTCAACAAGCTTAACGGCGTGAACATCGCCGGGCTGTGCGATCCTGATGAAGGTCGAGTGGCTGCGGCAAAGAAGACTTATCCCGCAGCGAAAACGTTTAATGATCTGCGAAAGCTGCTGGACGACGACGGTATTGATGCGGTCGTCGTCGCGACCTGCAACCACTGGCACTGTCTGGCAGCGATCTGGGCGATGCAGGCCGGCAAAGATGTTTACGTCGAAAAACCGTTGTCACATAGTCAGTGGGAAGGCCGGCAGACGGTCGCAGCAGCTCGAAAGTACAAGCGCATGTGTCAGGTTGGGACTCAGCAGCGTTCCGATCCAATGCAGGCGGAGATCCAGAAGTTCCTGCACGAGGAACAAGGACTCGGGGCGATTGTTTCAGCACGAGTCAACCGGTACGGAGTGCGCGGATCGATTGGTAAGACTTCGACGCCGCTGAAAATTGACTCGGGCTTGAATTACGATCTGTGGCTGGGTCCAGCTCAGGAAAGACCCATTTACCGCAACAAGCTGCAGTACGACTGGCACTGGGATTGGAACACCGGCTCGGGAGAAATGGGTAATTGGGGTGTTCACGTGCTCGACGATCTGCGGAATAACGTCTTTCAGGACAAGGTCTCGCTGCCGAAGCGAATCTTCGGAGGCGGCGGTCGAGTCGTCTGGGGTGATGCTGGTGAAACTCCGAACGTCCACTTTGTTTACTTCGACACAGGCTCGATTCCTGTCGTGATTGGCCTGAGTAATCTCACCGAAGGTCCCGGCAAGAACGGTGCGGCGAAGCATCCAGGGCCCGGCAGCGGCTACATCGCCTACTGCGAAGGCGGCCGTCTGGAAGGTCAGCGAGGAAGTGCTTCGGCGTTCGACAAAGACGGCAGGAAGATTCGGTCGTTCAAGGGCGGCGGTGGCAACGGACTCCATCAGCAGAACTTCATTGACGCTGTCCGCTCGCGAGACGCATCAACGCTCAATACCGATGTGGAGGTCGGGCACCAGTCGACCGGATGGTGCAATCTCGCGAATATCGCCTTCCGAGCCGGTGCAACTTTCAACCATGCGGCCGCCCGACAGGTCAACAATGAGCACGGAGTCTGGAGCGGACTGCTGGAAGAAACGAAAACGCATCTCGGAGCGCACGGGATCGACATCACTAGCGCGGCAATCAAGCTCAGTCCTATGTTGCATGTGGATGCCGGGAAGGAAATCTTTGTTGGCGATCATGCCGACGTCGCGAACGAGTTCCTGAAACGACAGTATCGTAAGGGGTATGAGGTCCCTGAGATCGTGTAAAACTCCGTCCGTTTCTTACGGCTTCACACCGACTCCAGACACGCAAAATCGGCCCGCTCAGGATTTCCTGAGCGGGCCGATTGTTTGCTCATTGTGAATTCAGAAACTGACAACCGTCGAGTTATTTACTGGCTGCAGCTTTGGCTTTCTCGTTTTCCTTTGCCGACAACTCCGGGTTAGGAGTCGCGTCGGCTTCTTCCAGACCCATGACCCAGCGGATGCCGCCGGTAACGGACTCGATGAATCGTTTGTCCGTCCAGGTTCCTTCATTGTGGCCGAGGTTGGTGTAGAACATTCTGCCTTTGCCGTAGTCCTTCACCCAGGCGAGGGGAACGTGGTAGGGCTTGGACGGCTTGCACTTCGACATGTCCAGGCTCATCAGGACGCGGACTTTCTCCGGCTGCCAGTTCTTGTACTGGTAGATTTCGTCCTTGATCTGAAATTCGCTGCCACCGAAGGCTTTCATCGCGGGATGGTTCGGCTCATGCACCGAAACCGTCACCGTCGTTCCGGATCCCCAGGGATGGCCATCGAAGCTGCCGCCGATCATGTCCCAGTAGGGCTTGTAGTCCTTGAAGGTGTCGGTCGCCGAGTGGAAGCCGACCACGCCGTGTCCCTTCTGAGTAAGCCACTCCTGGAAGAAGTAATCCAGATCGGCTTCCGCGATCGGCAGCTTGCCGGTCGTGTAGAACATGACCATGTCGTACTTCTGCAGGTTCTCTTTCGTGAAGTCGGCGGCACAATCCTGAGTGCAGTGAACATCGAACAGACCGGTCTGCTGCCCGAGTTGAGTCATGGCGATTTCCGCAGGAGCCAGTTCTTTGCCACCGCGGTTGACCGAGCCATGGCGAAACCCGGCGCTCTGGCTGACGAACAGAACTTTCGCCTTCCGATCAGCAGCGGAAACATCCGAGGAAACAGACCACGCGGCCACAACAGCCAGAGTCGCGACACAGAAGATCAAGCGATGCAGTTTCATTGGGTTCGTTCCTTTGAAAGTTCAGTGAGTCCCGCTCAGCCTGAATTTGCCAGGCTACGTACTCGCTTCGAAACCGCGAGTCTATCGTGCGTTTCGTCGTCAGTGCAAAGTCGCGGCCCGACGTGGCAAACTCGACTGGAGCCAGGTGCCGGCACTCGGACGCTTCAGAGACACAATCAGTTGCGAAACAGCGGAGAAGTGGACGAGCCGCTGTAACACGGGCTCAGCGCACTCGCTGATGCTTTCGCCGCGCGGGGGTCACTCGGCGGCGGCGAGTCGTTCCTCGGGCCTGGCGAACGGTCGTCCTGACCTTTCCAGTCTGGAGCGAGGTTTCGCGAAGCAGTTCAAACTCGCTCAGCATCTCGGCAGCGTCGGCGTAGCGACCGCGAGGGTTCAGCTCCAGCGACTTCTGCAGAAACGAAATGAAGTCGCCACTGGTGGCGCGACGCAGACGTGCATGACCTTCGAGCGGCCATTCGAACGGCCATTCCGGCAGGTGACCTGTCATCAACCGGTAGATCAACAGTCCTAACGAGAACACGTCTGACCGCAGCGACGGTCGCCCCATCGCCTGGTCGGGCGACATGTAGCCAACCGTTCCCGAGCCGGAACCATGCAGCGTGCGACGAGCGAATCGGGCGATCCCGAAATCTGCCAGTCGAATTCGGTTTCCCGAAAATAGAATAAAGTTTTCCGGCTTGATGTCGCAGTGGATGATCTTCCGGTCATGAGCATGCGCAACTCCCGCCAGCATCTGCTCAACAAGCTCAAGCCGCTTCTGCATGGTCATCCGTCTCTGCCACCGTTCCAGCAGCGTCGCGGTGCCCAATGGCGTGACGATCACAAAGCGGTCGTCGATGATGCTGGCATCTTTGATGGGCAGCACGTTGGGATGATCGAGCTTCGCGACCAGACGCGCTTCGTTTCGAAACGTGCGCAACGCATCGACCGTGACGTGCTCGTCGTGTGGTACCTTCAGCGCGACGCGAATTCCCTCAATCGTGTCATACGCCCGGTAGACAGCGGCAAAACCACCCAGCGCCAACCGCTTCTCGATTCGATACTTACCGATATTCTGTCGCGCTTTAAGCAATGTCTGGCCTCACTCCTTCGAGTCCGAAACCGCTGTTCCGTCACAATTGAAGAATCTTCGAAACGTGACCGTCGACGTCCGACATCTCCGCTTTAGACTCACCGAGTTGAGTCATTTTTCAGGAAGTACAGCGTCGACGCGACGAATGGTATTATCGTGTGTCCTGACATGATCCTTAACAAAGACCCGGTTAGATCACACGAATTAAAGCCAGGATGTCGATGGCAGGTCATCTACCTTGACTCATGCGCCGCGATTCCTGATCGGGTACGGTCCACAGTAGCGGTGAGCGACGGCACGATCAGTACTGAGAAGATCGCCACCAGCCTTGATATCCAGACTGCATGAACGGAAGCAACTGAATTGTCAGGGAAGTTTTGGGACTCGCCGGAGCTACTATCACTGGATGCAGTTGCCCCAGCATGATCTCCATCGTCGCCTGATGACGGTACGCGGGATTGGCATCATACTCAGTCCGGATGAACGGTATCGAAAGGTAGATGTCGCGGTAACTTCGCGGATCCTTTTGAAGCAGGAGTGATCTTTTCTGCGTGGAGTCAGCTATTGCAGTTGCCGCGCCTTCAGCTTCAAGTTTTGACTGCTTCGATTTGTCAAAGACCGCTCTTGATTCGGTCCGCTTCGTTGCAGGTTGATCATCCGTGACGGAAGCTTGCTGCTTCTGCCATTCCTCGCGTGCCTTGCGACTCGCCGTCTCGGTGGCCATCGGGGCCGTCTCGTCGTCAACCGGTCGGACTGAGTCAACAACCCTGACGGACTCGCCTGTGCGATCAGGTTGCGCTGGCTGTTCGTCGTAGCCCGGACTCAGCAGAACCGGCGCGTTGTGCTTCGCTGCGCGATTCTCAGCAGGCGCGATGACGATTCCTGTTGCGTCGCCACTGACGGCACCATCATCGGTCACACGTCCGCCCACAAATGGATCAGCGGCGATCAACGGAATGGCGTCACTACTCGACCCAGCTACTGGCACGATCTTCACCGTCGCGGCAGCACTCCTGCCGTCCGAATATCTCGCAACATCACCAGCTTCGGACGCGGTATTCACGAGCGAACACACCAGCATGACTGAGGCAATGTTCAACAGCAGGAGGCGAAATTCAGTGGCCGACATGACAAGTTCCTTTAAGTCCAACTGCTGAGTAATCCCGGCAGACTCCAGTCCCGATTGACTCCTGACAGGTCGTTCGAACCGATGAAATCGGTAAATCCAAACCAGACTCCCTAACCTACCGAGAGCCACCGTTGACTGTCAAACTTGAGAACCCAATCCTCGATATCTGCTGAAAATTGGACACGGTACGACCTGTCAAACCAGACATTTTCGTCGGATCGACGCGCGCGACGCGGAAAGGGGCTCCTGTTCAACCTCGCAGCATCGTTGAATCCTGGGGAGTCATGGTCGACAGTGACGGGCCGCAGAATGCTGAAACCAGTAAGCGGAAAATGGCGAATTGGAAAGCGCAGGAAGGGGCGAGGCGATGTCTGGACGCGTGCTGATGCTGGGAACTTTTGATTCCAAAGGACCGGAGTATGCGTTTCTGCGGGAACGTATTGCGGCCTGCGGGTGCGAGATTCTCGCCGTCAACGCGGGAGTCGATGGGTCGACCAATCTGTTTTCAGTCGATGTCGAAGCTGACGTCCTCGCCAAGGCTGGCGGCGAATCGCTCGACAATCTTCGCGCGAAGCGGGACCGTGGACACGCAATGGCTGTCATGATCGCCGGTGCCGCGATTGTTGTTCGGAAGATGTTTGATGACGACTGCTTTGACGGCATCATCGGAATGGGTGGCTCGGGCGGAACCGGGATTGTCACTGCGGCCATGAGAGCATTGCCATTCGGTGTTCCCAGGTTCTGCGTGTCGACGCTGGCCTCGGGTGACATCAGCCCGTTCGTTGGCACGAAAGACATTGTGATGATGCCTTCAATCGCCGACGTGGCCGGCATCAATCGGATCTCGCGCACTGTTCTTTCGCGAGCGGCCGGCGCGATTTGCGGAATGGTCAACTCGGCGATTCCGGAAGCGAACTGCGATCGTCCACTCATCGCCACCAGCATGTTCGGCAACACGACGACCTGCGTTGATGCCTGTCGAGAGGCTCTCGACCGAGCCGGCTACGAAGTTCTCGTGTTTCATGCGACCGGCACCGGGGGACGAGTGCTCGAGTCGCTGGCCAGTGAAGGACTGGTCGATGCGGTACTCGATATCACAACAACCGAGTGGGCTGACGAACTCTGCGGAGGAATTCTGAGTGCCGGACCGACTCGCCTGGACAGTGCCGGCCAGCGCGGACTGCCTCATTTGATCGTGCCAGGATGTATCGACATGTGCAATTTTGGTTCGATGGCCAGCGTGCCGGAGAGATTCAAAACCGGCGACCGCAACTTCTACGAATGGACGCCGGAAGTCACACTCATGCGCACAACGGTAGAGGAGAACCGTCAGCTGGGAGAAATTTTCGCCCGCAAAGCCAACGCGGCGACGGGGCCGGTGGCGTTTCTGTTCCCGCTCAAGGGAGTGTCGATGCTCGACGCTGACGGAGACCGCTTCTGCGACCGGGACGCCGATCGAGCATTCTGTTCGGCAGTCAGGAAGCACGTTCGAGAAGGCGTTCGAGTGGAAGAAATCGACGCGAACATCAATGATCCGCAGTTCTCCACGAAAGCCGTCGAGATGATGCTTGAGCTGATTGCTGAAGCGAACGGTTCTTGAAGACGTAATTATTGCGGAAAGGTCTCTCCCGTTGCCTGTGAGTCCTCGGCGCTCACTGCGATTAAGAATAGTGACACATCGCCATGCGAATTACTGGTGGCAGGTGCCGTGTTGCCTTTTTCGACAATGTGAGGAAATGAAACATGCTTGCAGCCTTCGACGGAACCGAGATTGCCTTCTGGGTCTGGAGTCTCTGTATCGTTGCCTGGTTGTTGTCTGCTGCCAGACAACAACCAGTGAGCGGAAAAAAGAAGTTGCGACGGCTGGAAGCAAAGGTCGACGCGATCATCCAGCATCTCGGAATCGAGTTGTCTGAGGAAATGATGCAGGGTGGACTGTCGGAAGAAGTGAAACGCCTGGCGGATACCGGGCAGAAAATCGCCGCTATTAAGCTGCATCGGGAAGAAGCGACACTCGGTCTCAAAGAAACGAAGGACGATGTGGAATCCTACCTCGGCGGTTGAGGGGAATGCTTCTGAGGTTTTTCAGTCAGAGTCGAACGTCGAACAGGGAGTTACCATGCTGAAAGTTTTGCTGACGCTGGCCTTTGCTGTGTCGCTGATCAGTTCATCGCCGGCAGCGCAGTCCGACTCTCCGAACATCGTCGTGATCTTCTGCGATGACCTGGGATACGGTGACCTTGGTTGCTTCGGACATCCGACGATCAAAACTCCGAATCTGAATCAAATGGCGGCGGAAGGCGTGCGACTGACACAATTCTATTCAGCATCACCAGTGTGTACTCCCAGTCGTGCAGCGCTGATGACGGGACGGTTGCCGATTCGAAGCGGCATGTGCAGTGACACACGCCGCGTGCTCTTTCCGGATTCCGGCGGCGGGATTCCGGCCAGCGAAGTGACGCTGGCTGAAGGTCTTAAGCAACAGGGGTACGCGACAGCCTGTGTGGGAAAGTGGCACCTGGGACATCTTCCGCAGTTCCTTCCAACAAACAATGGATTCGATTCTTACTTTGGCATTCCTTATTCCAACGACATGGACCGCGTGAACGACGCTCCGCGAGGCCGAGACTCCTTCCGGGATCCAAAGGTCGAATACTGGAACGTTCCGCTGATGCGGAATCTTGAAATCGTCGAGCGACCTGCCGACCAGACAACGATCACTCGACGGTACACCGAGGAAGCGATCTCGTTCATCACAAAGAACAAAGACGAAAAGTTCTTTCTCTACCTGCCACACAGCCTGCCGCATGTTCCGCTGTTTCGATCGAAGGAGTTCGAAAGCAAAAGTCTGCGAGGACTGTACGGCGACGTCATTGAGGAAATTGACTGGAGCGTCGGGCAGGTTTTACAAACGCTGAAAG
>JAQBWV010000072.1 GCA_027624335.1 Planctomycetota bacterium | reverse complement strand
CCACGACTCCAGGGGGCCCGTCTGGCAGCGACTGGTTTCCGGGAAGCGGGATCGCCCCACCTCGAACACCTGATGGAAATGTTGCAGGGATGTCGGGGCGAAATCGGTCGCGCGATCCGGCCACTGCCAATAACAACGGACACGACGTTGAGCCGACGCAGCGTCCGGGGCAACCCGATCGAAGCGCGAGTTCGACGGCACAGTCAGGCAGCAATCGGAGCGGCTCAGTTGACGGCACCGCTCAGTCGTTGGCGCTCGACCGACTTCAGGCGGCCAGAGAGAACCGGCTGAATGATTTGCGAGGGTCATCGAAAACGCTGCAGGAAAAGTTCGCCGAAATCGCTCAACTGGCTCGGAGCGAAAGCGGTCGAGAGAACCTGAATGGCGACTCGGCTGAATTCTCAGCGGCGACTGGACTGAAATCAGCGTTCATGAACGCGCTTCAGGAAGCCAGTAAAGACCTCGCGGTGCATGTCGACGAACTTGTAAGGGACAGCCAGAGCGTCCAGCACGGTCGCGACTGGCGGCGGCGACAACCGCCGCGACGGGAACGCGGGACTTTCGAGCGAATCGGTCGATTCGGCGAACGCGCGAACGACTGGTTCGTCGACGTTGTCGACCCTGTGGCAGATCTGGCTGTCGGCACGGGCAATAGTGTCGGCGTTCGAACGGGAGATTCGGGCTTTCCGGTGTCGGTTGACCTGCTGCTGGCACTGGGACTTGTTGGGGGATTCATTTTCTGGATGCAGCAGCGACGGCGTGTTTCGATGACCTTGCAGAGTTCGACTTCCGCAAAGTCCACTGTCCTGGCGACGCTGCAGAGTCGAGCAGACATCGTGCGGGCCTTTCATGATCTCGCTGCAGGCTCTCCGGCTGTGGTGGCTGACTGGTGGACTCATGATCGAGCGGCTCTGGCACTCGCGACATCGAGGCCGGACGTTGACGTCGATCTGAGAAAACTGGCCGAACTCTATGAGCAGGCCCGGTATCTTCCCGACGAGTCAACACTGACTGACGAGCAACTTGCGATTGCAAAGGCCGCGTGGCTGCGGTGCAGAAAGTCATGATGCGGGCCTGTCGAACAACTCTGCGATCAGCCAGCGCTGTGGCGCCGGCAAGTGTGTCGGAATGGGCGACCGTTTCGGTATTTGCGGACGTTCTTGTGATGTCAACCGCTGTGGCGTGGCCGATTGCTCACGCACAGGACGGCGAGTTCTTTGAACCACCCGGACTTCGACCACCGCCTGGTGCGATGGCAGCGTTGGCACAGGCTGGCCAGCCCGAGTGGCAGTTTGGCTTCCAGCTCTTTCACATGCTGCTGGAGCAGAAAGGGCTGTATTCGCGGTCTGTCGCTGATGATCCACTTGGCGAGCGACCTGAAAAGACCGCTGTTGTGCTGGTCGGTGATTTGAGTGGAATCAATGATGGACTACGGTCGCGATTGCGAACCTTCGTCGAGCGTGGTGGCGCTTTGCTGATCGCGACCGACCAGACGGCGTACATTCGCGATTTCTGTCTGATTCAGCAGGGGCCGGTCGAAGCGGCGTCGAAAGAGGCGGCGTTCCAGGGATTTCGTGATTGTCCGCTGATTACCCGGTTGCGGTCCGACAGTTCCCTGACAAGTGGCGTTACAAGTCTGGTCGCGAATCGGTGCGGATTCATTGCCCGCACAAGCGATCGAATGGGTAACTGGAAAACGAGTGCCTGGCTCCCCGACGAGGCACAAACTGCCGGAGGACGCGGTTCTGGTATGCCGCTGATTTCAGAGTTACAGACCAGACGCAATCGACATGGCCGAGCCGTCATCATCGCCGACCACAGCATGTTCATCAACGGAATGCTGTGGCATGCGGACAACGCGAAGTTCGCGGTCAACATGACGGACTGGTTGACCGAAGGCGGACGCAAGGAACTGTTGTTCCTGGTTGATGGAGAGCCGGTTCAATCCGTGTTTGCGATGCCGCCAATGCTTCCTGATGAACTGCCTTCGCTCGATCAACTTCCACCGCCAACTTTGGAAGACCTCGCCCGGCTTCCGAAGGACACGCTGCTTAAGTTCACCAATCGCTTTATCGCTGGTATGGAAGATGCCGACGTGATGAACGAACTCATTGCTGATCAGCCGGCTGAACTGGAAACTTCTGAATACCGTCAGGCCTTGTACATCGCGGCTGGCATTCTTGCTGGTGTCTACATTCTTCGGGCGATGGGCCGGGCCGGTCAACAGCCTCCCGCTCCACCTCCGCGAGCAATCGGACTGCTGTCTGCGACCGGTCGCATTCCGAGGCTTTCGTCGAGCGATCTTCATCGTGCAGGCCGGGAACTGGCTCAAAACGCGTTAAGGCAATTGACCGGTTCTACAGACTCGCTGGACTGGATGATTCCGGTTCACGATGTCGAGATCGACGCACATTTCTTCCGTCGAGCTTCGGTTCGCAGCAGCCTGAAGAAATTGAAAAAACTGGCATCGAGCACAGATCGAACGCACACCACTCAACGCGATCTGAGACAAATTGCCAGGCTGATTGCGGATGTGCTCGGTCTCCAGAAAGAAGGGCGGCTCAGGCACTCGTCCATTCTGTCGTAATGAGACTTTCAGTTAACGTTACACGCTGATTTCATCACTCTTTTGATTTACCCACATTGAATTCATAGGCGAGGCTTTGCGTGGTTTTTT
The DNA here is from genome assembly GCA_027624335.1 of Planctomycetota bacterium. Taxonomy (GTDB): domain Bacteria; phylum Planctomycetota; class Planctomycetia; order Planctomycetales; family Planctomycetaceae; genus JABMPE01. The sequence continues at coordinate 24,763 of JAQBWV010000072.1, read as the reverse complement.
CCGATCCGAACAAACTCGCAGCACGAGTTGCCGAGTTACGCAGTCAGGTACTCGCTGCAGTCGGCGAAGTCGTGGTCGGTCTCGAACCGGTCACGCTGCAGTTGCTGACAGCTTTGCTGGCCGGTGGTCATGCATTGCTGGAAGGTGTGCCTGGAACCGCCAAGACGACACTATGTCGAACGTTTTCGCAGGTACTGGGAATCGACTATCAACGAGTCCAGTTCACGCCGGACCTGCTGCCGACAGACGTTGTTGGCACTCAGATCCTTGATCGGCAAACCAGCGAGTTTGTGTTGCGACAGGGACCAATCTTCTGCCAGTTGATGCTGGCCGATGAGTTGAATCGTGCTCCGGCCAGAACTCAGTCAGCCCTGCTCGAAGCGATGCAGGAGCGACAGGTCACGATCGAAGGCAAAACACTGCCGTTGCCCAGGCCGTTCATGGTGATGGCAACTCAGAACCCGATCGAGCAGGAGGGCGTTTACCGACTGCCGGAAGCACAGCTGGACCGGTTTCTCTTCCGCATTGACGTTGGTTACCCGGCGCGCGAACACGAAGTTGACATGCTCGACCTCCACAGTCGGTCTGTCGTGACACCGGCTGCCGTCAGCAATCCTGACGAAGTCATCGCCATTCAGGACCAGATTGATTCGGTGTACGGTTCGCGAGAGCTGCAGGAATACATCATCGATCTGATCCGTCGCAGTCGCGAGCACGAGGACTTGATACTCGGCGGCAGTCCGCGAGCGGCGATCTTCCTGATGAAGGCGGCGCGGGCTCATGCGTTGTTGCGAGGGCTTTCGTACCTGACTCACGAAGACATTCAGGCCGTTGCTTTGCCGGTGCTGGGGCATCGTCTGATTCTGCAGCCGGAAGCGGAAATGGAAGGTCGCCAGGTAAGCGACATTGTCGATGAGCTGATTCAGTCCGTTCCGGTGTTGAAGAGCTGAGCGACATCCAACAGGGCCTCGGTCGGTCGGGGCTTCTGCTGTTTTTATTGTGAACCCATTTCACGACGTCGACTTTTATCCCTCGTTTCACGTTGACGGTTGCCTGTTTCGAACATGATCACAAACCGCGCACAATGGCTGATGCTGCTGAGTGTCGTCGGCAGCGTTGTTGGGGTAATGCTCAACAAAGGACTGCTGGCGCACGCGTCGCTGGCAGTGCTGGTCTGGCTGTTCGGCGAGTGGCTGCTCTTCCGTTGGCGAGTCGAATTTCAGTTACGGCATCTACGCTGTGTTCGCACTGTTAACGGTTCGACCAGCGATTCAGGTACGCTCTGGACAGGTCGGCCGGCAAAAGTCTCTGTCGAGATTATTTCTGAACGGTCGCTTCGCATTCCGTTTGTGCGGTTTCGCGACTGGCTGCCGGAGAACCTTGCACTGGTCAATGGCGATGACGGTGCGGATGGCCAGAACGAAATCGACACGCAGGTCATTGGTGGATCTTCCGTTGAATTCGGATACACGTGCCGCGCACAAAGTGCCGGCACGCTGCAGTTTCGCGGCGTCACGGTGTCGGTGTTCGATCTCCATGGACTGTTCTTCGCGAAGAGATTTCTGCCGGCGCGACAGAAATTTCGAGTCCTGCCGACCAGCGTAACCGTCGCCGCGACTCATCCCAGAGTGAAGCGAGTCAACTCACTGCCTCCACCGGGGATTCACCGTCTGCAGCGGGCGGGTATGGGCTGCGAACTGCTGGAACTACGCGAGTACGTGCCTGGTGATCCGCCGAAATCGATTGCCTGGAAAGTTTCGGCTCGACGCGACCAGTTGATGACGCGGGAATACGAAAGCGAAGTTCCGATACGAACGACTCTGTTCGTCGATTGTTCCTACGGCACGCGGCATGGCGAGTTCGGGCAGCGACCGCTGGATCAGATCGTTCGTCTGGCCGCGAGCATCGCTCGCTCGGCAATGTCGGTGCGTGATCCGGTGGGGCTGGTCGTCTGTGACGACGCCGACGTTCAGTACATGGTTTCGGGAGCTGGTGATCGGCACTTCTTTCAGATGCTTGATCGGCTGGCGAAGCGTGCGGTGAGCGGTGCGGCTCCGCCTGTCAGGTTCACTCCGGAGTTGCTGGACGAAGCGTGGGGCGTCTGTGGAGAACTTTATCCTGAACTGCTCAACCCGAAGTTGAATCAAGTACCATTCACCTGGTTTCCGGTTCGTCGAGGAAATCGGCTGAAGCGTTTTCGCCGAACTCGGATGGCTGCCGTCTTTACAGAACTTTATTCGCTGGCTCCTGACGAGCCGCAGAATCTGATTTACGACGACGTCCGCATGGCGTCGATGTGTCAACGTTTTCTGCTGGAAGCCGGCTACGGCTGGACGTGGCCAGTGGTTGACCGGCGCAGCAGTGAACTGCACGACTGGCACGGCAAGTTCGAAGTGCTAACCAGCGCTTTGACGCGAGTGGTCGCTCGATCACACGATCACGAACTGTTCGTGCTGCTGGTCGACCTGCTGGACCATCCCGAACCGCCTGGACGACTGGCTGACGCCATTCGCCTGGCGCGAGCACATCATCACCGCGTCGTCGTCATCTGCCCGTGTCCGGATGATTGCCGACCGGGATCGCTCGACAGGCTGGAAACACCGTCTCGAACTGACGTGGCGGGTTTACTTCGACAGGCAGAACGTCTTCGCCGCATCAACGCGGCAGATCGACTGCAGCGTGAGTTACGACGACTCGGAGTCCCTGTCGCCTTTGCTGCGGATGGTCGAGCGGCACAGCTTGTACTTTCCGAAGCGGAGCTCGCTCGCAGCGGTCGCACCACCAGATCGGGGAGACGTTGAAATGGAGAGGTCCTTCAGAGAGTCCTCGACGCACTCGCCGACTCGCGGTCCGGTGTCAGTTTCCACTCCGGCTGCGGACGTACTGACCTCGTCAGCGGTCTATGCGATTATCGCGGGGCTGAGCGGGCTGCTTGTTTCTCAATGGTTTTCGCCGAACGATTCCGTCATCACCGTTCTGCTCATCGTTTTCTTTGCGGTGATGCTGGCTGTTCGGTTCTGGGTAATCGCTCTGATGCTTCTGCTGATTCAGGCAGGGCTGTTTCTTGTCGAGCCCGGATCGCTCAACGCGTTCGGCAATTCCGAGGGAAGCGCATTTCTGACGATCGCGGTTCTGACCCTGCTGATCTCGGCCAGCCGTTACCTCACGCTGACGTCGTCGCCGTTGCCCTATCGGCTTTCGAATCGGGCATCGATCAAGGTTGCCGTGCAGCACGCTCGCCGAACCCCGCGTAGAGACTTCGCCGCGTTTGGAGTGCTGCCTCGGCAGTCGAGCACCATCGACTCGACCGAAGTCGTCACTCTGCTGGTGCGAATTGTGGTTCCCGTTGCTGTCGTGTCTGTGCTGCTGGCGGCGGTGCCACTCGATCCTGCGGCCCCTGAATACGCAAGGCTTATCCCACCGGCGGTTAGAACGATTACGATCGGTGTCATTCTGCTGTTGATCTGTGTGCTGACTAATAGTCTGCTGAGTGCTCTGGCCTGGCGCCGACTGTCGCCTGCGGAGTCTCGCATGTTTCTCCGCAGCGAACTGTCGCAGTGGATTCACCGTGAAGTGTCGGCAATAGCCCGAGGACGGATAAAGTCCCGGGCGTCCCGCCGAAACGGAATGTCCTGAAACAGTTACCGCGATTACGAAATTGCTGGAAAGTCTGCGTTATGTTCCGAACCCGAGAGATTGCTGGCTGGCTTCTGGTGCTGTTCGGTTTGTATCTGATCCGCATGGCTTTGGACTTTGTCGGCAATCGCCAGGTGGTCGAAGCCAGCGTCGTGGTCTTCGCCGCGATGGCAGTTTTTCGAGGCGGCATTCACCTGGTGAAAGTCGCGACTGCCGCCCACATCTGCCTCGCTGCTGAGCGTGCTGCGGAGGCGAACACCAGAAGTGACCGGGCCTGACTTGCTCGCTCCAGCGTGCATGCGAAATGCGCCGCTGCTCGCTGAACATTCTGACGGTTTTCTCGAAGCGATTAGACTAATACAATAGTATTATTCTGTCGCAGCCGATAATCCCCGATGAGTCTTCCAGGTCCGGTGTCCCATGCCAGAACAGTCTCTCACTGCTGCTCAGACTCGTGTTTTGAGATTTGTTCGCGGAGAAATCCGTTCGAATGGATACTCGCCCACCATACGCGAGATCCAGAGTGAGTTCGGATATGCGTCGCCGCATACTGCTCAGTTTCATGTGAAGAACCTCGTGGAAGCGGGAGTACTGAGTCGCGGCAGCGGGCATCGCGGTCTGCAGCTAACGGAGCCTGCCGGACTGCGGTTAATGGGCGTCGTGGCGGCCGGATATCCGATTGAGGCGATCGAAGAACGGGATGAGCGGATCGATCTGGCCGGGTTCCAGGATGATGGGCATTTCGCGTTGCGGGTGCGGGGCGAGTCGATGATTGAAGAGTGCATCGCCGACGGAGATCACGTCATCGTTCGGAAGCAGGAAACCTGTGTGGATGGAGATCTTGTCGTGGCAAGGATTGGCGAGGAAGCCACTCTGAAACGTTTTTATCACGAGCGACAGAAACGTCGCATCCGGCTGCAGCCAGCCAATTCGAATATGGAACCGATCTTTTGTCGGGCTGAGGATCTGGTGATCGAGGGCGTAGTTGTCGGCGTGATTCGATTACTGGGAGCGTCGCGTGTTGGAGGGTGAATTCGGTTGTGAAGGAAGAAACGCAGGGTGCGTGGAGCGGAGCGCACCTTACTCAGGCTTACCTGTTCGAATCAGGAAAACACTTTAATGCGTGCTGTCCATCCGGAGTCCCGTTCTCAGTTGATTCAGGAACTGCGTACCGACCTGCGACACTTCCATCGCGGTCTGCAGCTGAGATGTCCAGGAAAACCTGTTGTTTCCACCGGAATCCAGGCGATGGATGAACTCCTGCCGGATCGAGGGCTGTTGCGAGGTTCTCTTTCTGAATGGATCGATTCAGAGAACGGAAGCGGAGCCACATCGCTGGTCATGCGGTTGGCATGTCAGACGCAAGGTGACGGACCACTGGTTGTCGTCGATCTGGAGCAGACGCTTTATGCGCCGGCCGTTCACGCGGCGGGAGTCTGTCTGGACAAAGTGATTCTCGTTCGACCGTCGTCGCGGAAGGATGCGTTGTGGGCGGCGGAACAGTCTCTCAGGTGTCCAGGGATCGGGGCCGTCGTTTTTCGAGTGGACCATCTGAAGACGGCAGAGTTCCGACGGCTGCAGCTTGCTGCCGAAGCCAGCACCGTCATCGGGATTCTGATTCGCCCGCCGGAGGCGCAGACTCAGTCCGGGTGGTCGGACGTGCGATTGCTGGTGACGCCAGCCTTGTCTCCGCCGAACCTGTTTCGTCGCCGCATGGATGTGCGATGCGTGTATGCAAAGGGAGGCCTGACCGATCGAACCGTCAAGCTGGAGCTGTGCGATGAAACGGGTGCTGTGTGTCTGGCTGCCGGAGTTTCCCATCCAGCGACTTCATGTCGAGCAGCCGAAACTTAAAGCGATTCCAACGGTCCTGTATCAGGAATCGGGAAATCGAGCTCAGGTCGTTCTGTCGTCACCTGCCGCGAAATGTTACGGCATCCGTCCGGGCATGCCGCTGGCCGAAGCGCAGGCATTACGGGAGTCGGCTGCATTTCTGAGCAACGCTCCCGATGCCGACCTGCTGGAACTGCAGGCTCTGGCTTGTCTGTGTCAGCGATACAGTCCGATCGTTGGAATCGAAACGGTGTGCGACACCCACTGTCTGTTGCTCGACATTGCCGGTTGCACTCATCTGTTTGGCGGTGAATCCGGACTGAGCCGACTGCTTGTCATCGATCTGGCAGAACGAGGCTACTTCGCTCACGTCGCCACCGCAAACACTATCGGGGCGGCCTGGGCAATTGCGAAGTTTGGACACCGGACAGGTTCTGATCGTCGATTGAGATCGCTGCCTGTCGAAGCTCTACGAATATCAGACAAGCTGGTGTCGCAATTGCGGGAGTTCGATCTGCAAACGATCGGTCAGTTACAGGCCCTGCCACGCGACACACTGCCTTCGCGATTTGGCGCGGTGCTGACCGAGCGTCTCGATCAGATGTTCGGCCACCGTCCCGAGTTGCTGGTTCTGGTCGCTCGTCCAGAGCCGGTGTTCGCTCGGTGGGACGCGGAGCACCCCATCTGTCATCCGGAAGCCGTTCGACATGTGGTTTCCGAACTGCTTGCCGAAGTCGTGGATGCGGTGAAGGCGCGAAGCGAAGGCATCCTCAATCTGACTCTGAGTTTCAGGAATGAGGCTGCTCAGTCGGTCTCTATAGAAGCAGGTCTGACGCGCCCGTCCGACTCGGTCGGGCACATCATGAACCTGTTACGGCTGAAACTGGAAACGCAACCTGTTCCCGAGTGGTTGATTTCGATCGAGTTGACTGCTTCGGTGACGGCTCCATTGCAGATTCGGCAGCACGGGCTGTTTGATCATGACGGCCCCGACGCCGGTCACGTCGGTCGGCTGGTGGATCGACTCAGTGCGAGACTCGGTCGCGATGCTGTGGTTCGACCGGAACTGTTACCGGAAGCCGTACCGGAACAGGCGGTGGGATATTGCCCTCTGGCAGAGTCTGTTCGAAACACGGGTGCGACTGATGCAACAACCAATGAATGGTGTATTGCGACCGCCAGACCATTGCGACTGTTGCGAACGCCGGAGCCAGTCAGTGTCGTTTGCGACGTGTCGAATGGTCCACCAGTAAGACTTCACTGGAATCGCCGACTGTACCTGCTCATTCACGCGACAGGCCCCGAGAGAATCTCAACGGCCTGGTGGCAGGAGACAGGCTCGGTTCACCGCGATTATTACCAGGTAGAGACTCAGAGCGGTTCCAGGTTCTGGCTGTTTCGCGACACCCAGCAAAGTGGATCCGAGAACAGCTGGTATCTGCACGGAGTCTTCGAGTGAGGCCGTTATGTTGGCAAGGGAGTTGTGCCAAAGGAATGCGTTCGAACACTCACCGAATCCTCAAAGAAGTTCACCTCATCGTAAGGGTGTTTTGATGGTTGCCGGAGCATCGGTCGCAGGTGGAACCGCGTTTTCCTCTGCGGGATTTGTTTCCGGGCGAGGTACAAGCTCGATCAGCACTTCCGACTCACGAGGCGGAATTCGCTCGGTCGCCGCTTCGTAGGCCAGTGATTCAGTCCCGTTCGAATCGCTGGGGGTGGCAATGTCAATCATCGCCATCGCGAAATTGGCGACACAGATCATGTAACCACCCTCGGCGAGATACTGCTTCGCCGAATCGCCGTCCTCGTAGAACCCGCTGCCGACGAAGACCCAATCCGCCGACATCGTCTGTTCCTGGCTGTCCTTGTGGAAGGACTGGATCGCCGCCTGAAACTTGCTGTCCGCACTCAGCTTCAGGCATTCATCCCGCTGCTGTTCGTCCATGGGACCGTACCAGAAGATGACCTTGTTCATATCGTCGTAACGCAGATTTCCATCGGTCTCAAGCTTCAGGTCAAGGGGCAGTGTTTCGAACTTCGCTTCGTAGTAACGCTGACGGGATTGGCGAACCCAGTTCTGTGCACGTTCGCGATGCAACTTTCCATCGACATCGACCCAGTGCAGAAATATGTCGATGACCTGCCCGCGGGCAGGCGAGTAAACGTTGGTTTCGGGGTCGTAGCGAGCGGCCTGCCCCTCTTTGCAGCCCAGCGCGAGTAACCCGGTATGCACGGTGTAGGCCGAAGCTTTCGTCGAGAGTACCGACTCGTGCTCCTTTGTCTGATGCGGACAAAGCAACATTTCGAGCAGGCCCCTTCTCAGGCAGACATGCGACCGCAGCAGCACTCGCTTCCCTTCAAGGTCGAGTAACACCGATCCCTGAGGATTCAGCGGAGTCAGCTTACTGCCTTCCAGCAGGTCTGTCGGAAGCTTCGTTCCCTGAGGCTTTTTCGCGGCAGCGTCGGTGGATGTCTCAGGCTCGTCCCTGGCACCGTTCACTTCAGGGTCGGTGGTCTCAGCAGAGTCCACAACAGGCTCGCGACCGGGAACTGCTGGCTGTTCTCCCGTTGGCACGGACTCCGTTACTTCTGCGCGGCCGTGCGGGCCATCATGATCCGACTCTGGCAAGTCCACGTCGTTGTGAGCAACGTCTGCGTCGACAAGCCGATGCTCGACAGACTCGCTGGCAAGTCCCGACGAAGAACCAGCACGATCCGCGGGATCTGAGTTACACCCAGGCATCACTACGGCCAACATCGCCAGTAGAAGCAGTCGTCTGGAGATTTGATATCCGAAGTATTTCATGACACGTTCCCAGGCGTGAGTAATGCAAGTGGACCCAACGAGTCGATCTAATTGAAACACCGCAGGACAGTACCAGCCAGCCGTGTTTGCGGACATTCTTTCAGCACCACAGGGCACAATCTGCCGGACGCTTCGTTACGTTGTCAGTTGAAGTTCGTCCAGCCAGCCAGTCAAATCACCGATCCACTGCTTTTGATCAGGCTCGAATTCGAGCGTGTGACAGGCGTCGGGAAATTCGAACAACGCTCGTTCCTGAGACGCCAGCGAGCTGTACCACTTTTTCGTTGCCGGGTTGTCGATGATTCGATCTTTGCCGGCGAGCATCAGAACTGCTGGGCAGCGAATTTCCGATGGAGCTTCAAGGACGAGACGGTCCAGTTCGCGATTTGCCAGCAGGAACGACACGGTGACATCGTGCAACGAAAGCGTGTCGTTCCGGATAAATGCCTGCGACTCCAGCTCACCAGTGAACAGTCCCGGGTCATCCAGGGGGATTGGAATCAGCTTCTCAAACAGCTCTGCTTCGCGTGCCAGCGACAGTTTGACGTTGTCGAGAATGCCCGCTTCAAACCGCGACCGAATCCCCGGATACAGCAACGCCAGCCCGTCGATCAGTTCTTGTCTGCGAGCCGCCACGACCGACGCTAGTTTTCCGCCCCAACTGAGGCCAAGCAACGTCACCGGAACCGTCGGTGCGATTTCGTTGCGATGTTGTCGCAGATCTTCCAGAGCCTGAATGACGTCGTTGATCAGGCGGTCGTGGTGACGCGCGTGTCCACGCTCCTGCTGGTTCAATCCGGAACCACGGCGGTCTAAGAAGACAACTTCGTACCCGGCGTCGCACAACAGTCCGCTGGAGTAGCCGTACCATCCGGAGTGGCTTTGAATTCCGTGCAGGCAGAGGACAAAACCTTTCGGACGACCGTCAGGGACCCACCGTCGAAAGTGGTGCCGGTAGCCATCTGAAGTAACAAATTGTTCGATCGTCGGTTCGGACAAAGCTGATCCCTTAACTCAGGTCTCGTTCTGACGTCTTCAGAATATCGAGGACGGCATCCTGCAAGTGGTGGTTGACGGAGAGGCCATTGTTCGAGTGGATCGTGACATCGCCATTGAAGTCGACGAAGTGGCCACCGGCTTCCTCCATGATCGGAACCAAGGCGGCACAGTCCCACGGGTTAAGCAGCGGGTCAACCATCAGATCGGCTCGGCCGGTAGCGACCAGGATGTGTCCATAACAGTCACCCCAGCCTCGGCTGATGGCGGCGGTATCGCACAGGCGGTCGAATGCGGCCTGGCGACCGACTCGTCTCCAGCCTTGAATGGTGGTGGTGCAGAACACGGCTTCTTCCAGCGTCTTCACGTTTGAAACGCGGGCCGGTCGCCGCTGGTTGGTGTTGACTTCCCACCACGCTCCGAGTCCCTTAGCCGCGTAAACGACCTCGCCCAGCGCAGGAAAGCGGCACAGACCAAGCACCTGTCGACGATTGTGCTCCAGTCCGATCAGCGTCCCAAACAATGGCACCCCATGAACGAACGATTTTGTGCCGTCGATGGGATCCAGAATCCAGCGCCAGCCGCTGGAGCCGTGCTTCTCTTCGAACTCTTCGCCAAGGATTCCGTCTTCCGGGTACTGAATGGAAATCAGTCGTCTGAGTAGTTCTTCGGCTCCTCGATCCGCGACCGTCACTGGTGAGGCATCACGCTTTCGATCAACGGCCAGTTCGGGAGACTGATAGTGGCACATGATGAACTCGGCAGCTTCGGCGGATGCTGCGACGGTGAAATCGAGACGCGATGAAAGTTCGGATTCAGGAGTTGCAGGCATGAGCTGAGTGGGCAGATCGGAAGTGAGGAATCAACAGAATGCCGTCGACCAGCTCAAGGGCAGGATCAAAGGCGACAGGAACGACAAGCAGAGATCATTGCAGGGACCTCTCTGGTGAGCAATGAACCATGCTCGCTCGCTCGTCATCGCTAAAGGGCCGCCGCTCCCCGGATGCCAATTCTACTCCAGCTGCCGAGAGGCGCAGAATCGGACAGCACAGTGGGAGCGGCGGCTTTGCGGTCTGTCAGCTCGACGCGGATCACAGTATGGACTGGCCAGCGTGGACGGTTCGAAGAACGCCAGGATGATTCACCATCCGCGTCCAACGAGAAACAAGTCGTCGAACGACTGTCCTTGTCGGATCGAAACGAGTTGCGACTCTGCGGTACCAGGCGATGCAATCTTCACCCTGCGGGGAACGTATGTCAGGCAATTCACTGCCCGTCAACACAATCGCTCGCCCGCTCGGAAGTCGAACGGGCGAGCGTTGAAACGTCTAATGAACGGTGGTCAGCTTACTCTTCGGTAGCGGGGCGTCGAGGCCGGTTTGCCGTACCTTGCCCATCGCCCTGCGGACGCTGGCCCGGACGTCCGCCCTGACCTTGTCCCGGCTGTCCGGGTTGTCCGCCTCTTCCACCGAAGCTGAAGAGGGCTCGACGATCCACTTCGAACGGCTTGCCTTTCAACGCTTCGAACTTCGTTTTCTGGTCGGCAGAAAGGACAGCAAGAGCCTTCTCGTCGCTCTTCTTACGGGCTTCTTCCATCTTTTCCCGCACGCCTTCGAACCCGCCGCCAGCGGCACGAACCTCTTCGAACATCTTGCGACGATCTGCGTCTGCCGATGCCAGGGCTTCTTCAACACCTTTCTTCTGCTCAGCAGTGATGTCGAGCTTCTTCGCGACAACGTCGTTGGTCAGTGCTCGAATTCCGAGCAGTTGCACCGAGATTTCGTCCAGACGCTTTGACTGCTCTGCAGAAAGAAACTCGGTCAGTCCCTTTTCGGAAGTTTTGGATAACTCGACCCGCTTCTTATTCACCTCTTCGAATTTCGTTCGTCGATCTTCTTCCGACAGGCTACGGAAGTCGATTCCGGTGAACAGGGCTCGCGCTTCGGTACGGTGATCATCAACCAGCTTATTGATCAGGAACAGCTCGTCTTCACTGAGCTTCAGCTCTTCCTGAATCGGCTTGGCGGCGATAAGCGTCAGTTTGTCAAGGCCACCAAAAGCGCCTGGGATGCCACCCGACGCACCGCCACGGAATCCACCAGTTTGACCGCCTCTCCCACCCTGGTTACCCCCTCGTTGCCTTCCCTGTCCCTGACCCTGCTGACCCCGTTGCTGGCCAGCACCATCACGTCCCTGGCCCGGCTGCTGTGCTTCAGCAATCGAGCCTGCCGCCATTGCCAGTGCAACACAAAATCCAGATAGTCTCATGAGACGTTTCATTGGAACCATTCCTCGTTGAAATTATAGAAGTGTGAGTTGAGTTGTTAGATCCAGATCGAGCGAGCAGCCAGTCGTTCTCCGCCCTGTAAAGTGCGGCGGTGTGTGGCAACGTAGATTTTCTACGCATCGTCTCTAAGTTGTTCTCAAATTAGTCGCCTGTCAGAGCAGAGATGCAGCAGTGATCCTTGCGAATGTACTGAAAAAACCAGGAGACGATCCACAGTCAAAGTTCTCGAATCAAAGAATGGGACGATGAATAGGCTTCGTCAGGCCGTGACCAGTTTCCCCTTTGCAGATTGGACTGACTGTTTCCGCAACACGTTGTCGCCGTTGACCTCGTTTGTGTTCAGAACTCTCCGAGACATGTTCAGCCTTGCTGCACACATTCCTGCGATGTTCGGTCTTCTGAAATGACGCGATTGAATCAGGCGGCTTCGTCCGACATCTTCCAGAGCGGTCGATAGCATGCCGGTCTGACCGACCCGTCAACTCCTGATCGGCCAGTGGACGTCCAAACCAGTTTTGCAGTTTATGGTATTTGCTTTTAAAGGAGTGCACAGTCACATTGATCCTATGAATGATGAAACTGTCGACAGACTACTGGCCGGTGGGGACGCGGTCGTTGCAGAGATCTTCTCCGAGTTTCAGCCGCGTCTGGAACGGATGGTGGAGTTTCGGCTCGATCGGCGTCTGCGAGGTCGCGTAGACTCGTCGGACGTCATTCAGGAAGCGTATATTGAGATCGCTCGCCGAATAGCCGATTACACGTCCAGTCCGACCGTCGCGTTTTATGTCTGGGTTCGACAGATTACCTGGCAGACGCTGGTATCAGTCCATCGACGGCATCTTGGGCAGAAACGACATCCCAAAATGGAAGTGCGAATCGCCCTGCGAGACGCAAACGACACAACGTTTTCAATCGCGCAGGCTCTTGTTGCTCAGTTGACGTCGCCCAGCGGAGTGGCACAACGCAACGAAGATTACGACCAGCTGCGCGAGGCTCTGGCGTCGATGGATGACACCGACCGGGAAGTTCTGGCGCTGAGACACTTCGAGCAGTTAGGGAATAACGAAGTTTCAGAGATCCTGGGCATCAGCCGGACCGCCGCGAGCAATCGATACGTGCGAGCCATCAAGCGACTGGGAGACGTGCTAGATTCACTGCCTGATTTCCAGGAGCGGAACTCGTGACGGAAACGACTTCGGACAGAAACCCGATTGATGAACTGGCCGACGACTTTTCCGCTCGGCTGCGGCAGGGAACGTCGCCGTCGGTCGAAGAATATGCGGAACAGCATCCGGATCTGGCCGACGAGATTCGTGCAACGTTTCCGTCGATTGCCATGATGGAACGGCTCAGCAGGAAGGAAATCACCGAGCGTCGATTCGAGCGACAGACGAATCGACTGATGGGGCATAACACCGAGACGCTGGGCGATTTTCAAATTGTCCGGGAAATCGGGCGTGGCGGAATGGGGATCGTTTTTGAAGCCGTCGAAAAGTCTTTGAAGCGACGCGTCGCTCTCAAAGTTCTGAGCCCGAGCGTTGCTGGATCGCCAAAACAGATTCAGCGATTTCGACGTGAGGCCGAAGCGGCGGCTCGGCTGCACCATACGAACATCGTGCCGGTTTATGGGATCAGCGAACAGGACGATCTGCACTTCTTCGCGATGCAGTACATCGACGGCGTCCCACTCAGCAGTGTGATCCGCTCCATCAATGGCAGAAGAGCGAGTCACGGTAGCTCACTGTTGTCAGACTCTGTGGCGTCCGGTGAGGGATCATTGTCTGACCGACTTCTCTCTCACGACGGTGACGAACAGGGCCACGGTCAGCGCCATGGTGGCTCTGACCGCGTCGCGGAAACTCGACGCGATGATGATGACGCTCACTGCGGAAGCGATAGCTTTGATCCGTTCAGCGCAGCGCAGATTCTGCTGAGCGGCACACTGCATGTGCGCTCGACCGGCGCAGTTGGTCGAGCTCATTCTGAACCGGGACTTTCTCCGGAAATGGAAATTGTGAACACCGTCGCCGGAGAGACAGCGACGACAATCACAGCAGGTGCAGCGCCAACCGTTACGCCGCCCGATGCCGTCAGGAATGCCGCAGACCTCTCGATCCGTTACTGGCGAAGCGTCGCGAGAATTGGTGCCGAAGTCGCCGCCGCGCTACACTATTCGCATCAGCACGGGGTTCTTCACCGAGACATCAAGCCAGCTAACCTGTTGCTCGATCGCGATGGCGTCGTCTGGATTACGGACTTCGGTCTGGCTCGTCATGAAGACCAGGAAGGTGTCACGAATACGGGCGATATTGTCGGCACGTTGCGGTACATGGCTCCCGAGCAATTCAGCGGTGTGTCCGACAGCCACAGCGACATTTACAGCTTCGGATTAACGCTTTACGAACTGCTGGGGCTGCGGCCGGCGTTCGAAGAGTCACGACATGGACCGTTGATCAAGCAGAAGACAAATTCAACTCCGCAACGTTTGCGATCAATCAATCCCAATATCCCACGGGACCTGGAGACAATTGCTCACAAGGCGTGCGCGACTAATCCGGTCGACCGATATGCGACCGCCGGCGCAGTCGCCGAGGATCTCAGACGCTTTCTGGATGATCGCCCCATACGCGCCAGGCGAGCGACGCTCGCCGAACAGCTGTGGAGACTGGCTCGAAGGAATCGACTGGTGGCCTCGCTGAGCGGCGCGACAATGGTTCTGCTGGCGAGTGTGGCGATTGTGTTCGCAGTCGGACAGTATCAAACTTCGCAGGCCCTGGAAGTGGTCGAGCAGCAGAAAACGCAGCTCGAACATCAGAAGTCGCAACTCGATCTGTCTCTGGATGCGGAGAGAATCGCATCGACGCTCGCTCGCGAGGAGTACGCCCGAGCGGAGCAGAACCTTCAGCTGGCGGTGCAGGCTTTTGATTCAATTATCAATAACGTTGCATCCAGAGGAGTCCCACAGTCGTTGACGCTGCACCTGGAAGACGAAGCTTTTGCCGAGGGAGAATCACACTCATACGACACTGCTCTAACCGCGGCGGATGCGGATCTGCTGGGCACGCTGCTTGCATTTTTCGATCAATTCGCCGATCAGAATCGCACCGATCTGAGAGCCCAGTCGGCGGCGGCACGGAAACGAGTTGGTGATATTCAGCAGCGACTTGGTCGATTTGAAGAAGCGGAGTCAACCTACAAACAGGCGCTGGTAGCGTTCGAAACACTCGCCAGCCAGAGACCCGATGAATTGCAGCTGTTGATCGAGCAGGCTCGGATTCATAACGAGATCGCCATCGCTGCCAGCCGTCGAGGATCAATGTGGGGGGCTGTGAGCGAGCACAATATCGCGAAACTTCTGCTGCAGAAGTCGGACACCGCTATGAAGACTGATCGTGGGAAGCTGGAACTGGCTCGAACGCTGGGCTTGCTTACCACGATCGGATCTCGAACTGGTTTTTCGGCGTTAATGACGCTGGCGAGAAACGACACAAAGGACGGTCGAACGTTTTCGCGAGGCCGTCCACAGGGAGAAGAGACGTCACCACGAGATCGAGACGTCAACGGTCCCTCGGGCAGGAACTCAACAGGTAGAGACTGGGCTGGCGATGAAACAAAGACCGAAGGCCGCAGTCAGTCAAGCCGAAATGACAATGACGGGTCGCGAGGTCAACGATCGGGATTGGGGCCTTTGGGGAGCAGCCGACAGGGACGTGATGGATCCGGACGACCCGGTGATGGGCAGGGCGGACCGGGGCGTGGAGGATCTCGAAACTGGTCCAACATATTTCGCCAGGCCAGCGATCAGGCACTCGCGCTACTGCAGGAACTGATCGATGCAGAGCCTTCCCGACCGGATTATCGCCTCGCTTTGGCTATCGCATGGAGAAATCGAGTCAGTGTGGCGCTGATCGTCAACGATCCCGAAATGGGGAAGGAGTCGTTACAGACGGCGATTCAGCATCTGGACGAACTGGCGAGAGACTTTCCGGACGTACCGGTCTATCGATTCGAACTGGCCGACACGCTTTGTCTGCGGTCCTCAAGAACTGACAGTGTCGAAACCGGGCCGGAATACGAAGAGCAGATTCGACGAGCGGTGGTACTTTGTGAAGACCTGATCGCGAGATATCCGAACGTCGCCGAGTATCAGGCTCTGATGGGCACATCGTTGAGTCGGCTCGGGACAGTTCTGCACGGGCAGAAACAGTTCGAAGCCGCTGCTGAGTATTTTCGAGAAGCGGTCAACTGGCAGGAACCGTTGGCAGATCGCTTTTCGACGGTGTCGCTTTATCAGGTGGCATATCTTCAATCGCTGTGGGGACTCTCAGCAATCAGTTTCGAGCAGCATGACACTGCCGCAGCAATTGCGCATCTCAACATGGCGATCGACCGGCTGCAGACGCTGACGAATCAGAATCTCGAAAACCGGATGCTGGTGTATTACCTGGAAAAGCTCCGCAGGCGCCGTCACGAACTGACGAAGCCCTCAGACTCCGGGAAACCTGAAAAGCTTAAACCTGCCGCCGCCCTCTCAACGTCAGTGCCGCTGATTGCAGATTGATGCCGGCTGGCGGAACTCTTAACTCCGGGGTCTCTTGTGTTGTCAGTGATTGCATCCGTTGTCGGCTGAGACCGGCGAATCCCGGTTTGCTGGCCTATACTCCCGGATGTTGTTTTCAGTACAGAATGACGCCGTCGTCACTGGCTGATCCGTTCGCGGGATTCTCGACTCATCTCCTGCTGTCAGATCGCCTGCAGCCTGTGAAGCCTGGGCCGCTCGTGGACAAGGCCAATCGGTCGTACCTGCCGTTAAACGAACTATCTGAGGAATTTGCGATGAACACGACTAGTGGATTCTTATTCGGCCTGGCCCTCTGTTTGACTCTTTGCAGTTCGGTCTGCGCTGAAGACTGGACGCGGTTTCGGGGACCGAATGGCCAGGGTATCTCCAGCGAGAAGAATTTGCCGGTCACCTGGTCCGCGGACGATAACGTCGTCTGGAAGGCCAGCATCCCCGGAAAGGGCTGGTCGTCTCCGATTGTTTTTCAAGGGCGCGTGTTTCTCACAACAGCGACCGAGGACGGCGTGTCGTGCCGCGTTATCTGTGTCAATCGCGGCGACGGCAGCATCGCGTGGAACACGGAAGTTCATCGTCAGAATCCCGGACCAATGCGAAAGCAGAACTCGTATGCCACTCCGACGCCTGTAACGGACGGTTGGCGGGTGTATGCCGTCTTTTATGACGGAACGGTGGTGGCGGTCGATTTCGCGGGCGAGCGAGTCTGGAAGAACAGCGAGATCAAGTTCTTCAGTCTGCATGGCCTTGGTGCGTCGCCGATGCTTGCTCAGGGGCAACTCATCATGCCTTACGACGGAAGTAGTCGCGAAGATAGTCGCCTGGGCTGGAAGGTCCCCTGGAATGATGCCGTCGTCCTGTCCTTGAACGCGGAAACAGGATCTGTGAGCTGGAAGGGGCGACGAGGCGAATCACGCGTGGGACATGTAACTCCGATTCTGGTCAACGACGGCACTCAACTCGTGAGTGCCGGTGGAGACCGTGTCCAGGGCTTTGATCCGAAAAACGGCGACCGAGCCTGGTCGATCTACAGCCAGGGCGAAGGAGTGACACCGTCGCCTGTCGTCGGAGACGGACTGATCTACACGTCATCGGGTTTCGAAGCACCCACGATCCGGGCTATCCGACTTGGTGGGAAGGGCGATGTAACAAAGACTCACATCGCCTGGGAGCAGAAGAAGGGAGTTCCTGCACTCGCATCACCCCTCTACGTCGCCCCGTATCTCTACACAATTACCAGAGACAACATCCTGCATTGTATCGAGGCATCGACAGGTGAAATCGTTTGGATGAATCGTCTGACGGGTGTGCATTCTGCGTCACCGGTTTATGCGGACGGACGAATTTACATACTCTCCGAGGATGGTGTGACGCTGGTTTTGCGCCCAGGACCGAAGTACGAAGAAATCGCCACAAACAGCATTAACGAAACCTGCCTGGCGTCGATGGCTGTTTCGCAAGGGCACTTCTTCATCCGTTCGTCGGAGCATCTTCGTTGCATCGGCGTCGCACCCAAAGAGTAACCAGTAATGTGGTCAGCCCCAGCGATCAAAGGACTCGATGGTTCCAAGTTGGATCGAAAAGTATCTGGAGAATCAACTCGTGGAACTTGTCGATGTCACCATCTACTACCTCGAGATGCTCGCTCACTCGCGGCGAAACGTGCCGGCACCACGAGACAAGCTGATGGTTATTCATGCTGAACAGCCAGCGGTTTCGTACTACCGTTTTCTCTACAACGCTGTGGGTCGCGAATACAACTGGCTCAGTCGCAGAAAGCTCTCGGACGAGCAGCTTGCCGCCATCCTTCATGACCCACTCAACGAGCTATACGTTCTGCACGTTGACGGATCACCTGCAGGCTTCGCTGAGTTGGATCATCGCCAGGCAGACGAAGTTGAATTGGTGCAGTTCGGCCTGATGCCGGACTTTATCGGTCAAGGCCTGGGGACGTGGTTTCTTCAATGGGTCATTGACGAGGTGTGGACGGACAGCCCAAAACGATTCTGGGTTCATACTTGCACGCTCGACCATCCCGCTGCCGTTCCCGTTTACAGGAGGGCTGGTTTCGTGCAAGTCAAAGAAGAAACGATTCGCCGGGAACTCTGATCAAAGTTGTGAAAGCAACTCATGATTGAATTTGGCTATCTCGATGAAGACATCTGCGGGCTGGCTAATGCTCACAGGGCCGGAACAGTGGTCGGTCACCGGGGAGCCGCAGTCACTGCTTGCTAACTTCTTGACGAAGATCAATGCGTCGCTGGAGTTCGCAAGCTGACCGCAGGCCCCAACAACGCTGATGCTGGCCGAGATTACTTTGAAAAGTCGACGAGGGGTTCTCTGTTATCTGGAAGATAACAGTAAACTGAGTCGCCTGGTTTACGAGTAGCCGCAAGGCTGGCCAGTCTGTGTTGTGTGTTTGGAGTCAATCGTGTCGAAACAACCTGCTTCTTCTCCACCGCGGATTGACCGGCGTCATGCAATGCAGATTGGAGCCGGACTGTTTGGCTTGAATCTGCCTCAGTTTTTGCGTGCCGCCAGCACCGGCGGAGGGGTGAAGCAGGATGTCTCGTGCATCTTCATCTTTCTGGCTGGAGGCGCTTCGCACTTTGAGACGTTCGATCCAAAACCGGATGCGCCGCCGGAGATTCGCGGTCTCTGGAATCCGACTGGAACCAATGTGCCAGGAACCTTCATTTGCGAGAAGATGCCGCTGATGGCACAGCGGATGGACAAGGTTTCGATCATTCGATCATGGAGTGGCAAAACCGGATCACACCTGACCGGCTCGCAACACGTCACCAGCGGATTCTTCCCACCGCCTTCCGGACAGCACTTTCCAAACTTTGGCTGCGTGGTGTCGGCTCTGGCGGGGAATCGAGTAACTGGCGTGCCGTCGCACTTTGGACTCCCGGTCGCGGCCCGCTACACGACGCCCGCCGGCTACCTGGGAACGGCGTTCGACGCCTTCAATGTGAAGGGTGATCCATCTTCGCCAGAGGTCGACTTCGGAAAGCCGAACCTTGAAGAAGTCCGATTTGAAGACCGCCGCTCGATGCTGACGCAGCTCGACAATCTTTGTCAGTTGGGCGGAGTTAACGGTGGTTCGCTCGATGCTCACGACAAGTTCTCGTCAGAGGCTCTTGAGCTGTTGACGAGCGGTGCGATGCAGAAGGCCATGAATCTCGATGAAGAGTCTGTCTCGCTTCGCGAGCGATACGGCCAGAACATCTACGGTCAACGGGTGTTGCTGGCTAGACGATTGATCGAGGCCGGTTCGCGGTTTGTCACGATCAACCAGGCTGTCCAGGGCGGGCTGTTTGGAGCCGGAACGACAAACGGAACGTGGGACAATCATCATCTGCTGTTTGAATCGATGATGTCGTTTCAGGATGAGCCGGCCAATATCCCTGGTACTTACAATTGGCATTCGACGAAAGGGCCGGGTAACCTGCCGCAGCTGGATATGTCCCTGTCGACGTTGCTCGATGACCTCGACGAACGAGGAATGCTCGATTCAACGCTCGTTGTCGTGATGGGTGAATTCGGCCGGACGCCGCGCATCAACAAGTTTGCCGGTCGAGACCACTATCCAGGAGCCGGCAGCGTGCTGATGGCCGGTGCTGGAATCGCTCGCGGCGCGGTTATCGGAGCGACGGATCGCCAGGGAGCCTCGCCAATCACGCAGCCACATGGCCCTGAAGATATTGCCGCGACCATTTATCAGGCTCTGGGTTTCGACCATCACCAGACTTATTTCCCGCGGTTGACTCGTCCGACTCCGATTACGAACGGACATGTGATTCCGGGGCTTCTCTGATTCGTTGTGGATGTCGTGTCGTGTCGGTTGAGGTGACGAGTCGCCAGTCCCAGCTGAGGCGATCAGGTTCGGAAACGAATGCCTACGCTGTGGCCCGCTGATCATCAATGGCAGTTGAAAAACCTTCGATCGTGTTTCTGACCATTTCGATGTTTGCCGCCTGAATGCCGAGGCGGATTCCGATTCTCTTCATTGGTTGTCGAGTTTCGCGAAGTTCGTTGTTAACCAGTCGGACGTCTTTGGTTTGTCCTTGAATGTCGATCGCGATTCCGTCTTCGCCGCCAGTGTTACTGATGCGGTTGCTCTCGACGAGGTTGCGGTTCGCCCAGAAGTCGCGACCACGATTGTCGTCCCGGAACAGTATGCCGACTTTGCCGCTGCCGGAGATGTCGTTCTGACGCATGACGTTGTCCGTGTCGTTATGGCCGATCGATGTTCCGTAACTTCGGTTGTCGATCATGCGGTTTCCTTCCGCCAGACCGAACTTGACGCCCCAGCACCAGAACAGGCCCTGGTCGTTGCGTTCAAGCACGCAGTTGCGGATCAGCGGACGCTGTGAGCCTGATCCTGGGTGTACTCCCAGATTCGTATTGTCGTGAGAGTGACAGTTTTCGACGACAATGTCGTGACAGACCTGGAAGCTGATGCCGTCGCCATTGTAGTTTCGGGTTTCGACGTCGCGGATCGTGTAACGGTTGCAATCCTGCAGAAAGATGCAGCCTCCGTAGTTGCCGTTCAGGTTGGTGTTGTTGCTTCCGTTGCCGTCGAGAGTCAGTTTCTCGATGGTCACATCGGACGTGTATTCGCTGGTGAAAAGCGGGAACAGCGACGAGCACGTTGGCTTACCGCTGAGCCACAGATTCTTCCTCAGGCCGTCACTCAGTTTGAATCGATTGCCGGATTTTGCAACGAGACTTCGCTTGATCACATCGGTGCTGCCGTTGTGTGGGTTGTTTGTCTGAAGGACGACTCCGTCGCCGACCTTGAAGTCACCGTTGCTGGCGAGCGTGATTTCCTGATCGTACCAGTCAGAGTCGTCCGTGATGGCGATTGTTTCGGAGGCATTCTTCGTGATGATCGTTTCCGGTCCGCTGCCGAGCAGTCTCAGCTTCGACGGCAGGTATATCGAGTTTCGCAACATGTACGTTCCTGGCAGGATGCGAACGGTGCCGCCACCAAGCCGCTTTACATAGTCGACTGCTGCTTGAATTACTCGGTCACCGGTTCCGACGAGGTCGGCGTTTCTTGTACCCACTGTAATCTCGAGGTTTTCGTCCCAGACAGGCTGGTGGCGGTCATCGCCGTCGGTGGCTCGGGGGCGGTCGACTGCTGGAAGCCCTTCGGTGGCTCGAGCGGTTCCTGACGCGCCAGCAGCCAGAATTGCAGCGGTCGACTTAAGGAATGAACGGCGACTCTTGGGTTCCATGTGCATGGCGGTGCTCCGTGTGTCAGGAGTCGGCCAGTTCAACGAGACGTTTGAGAGAAACGATCTATGAACACGCCGCGTGTATTGTGGCGGAGAGGATTGGAATGGCCGAGGGATTGAGAATCAAGTTGAGACTACAGCTGCAAAGATGACATCGTCATGATAAGTCGAGCGTGGAGGCCAACCATTTTGTGAAAGACTGTTGCTGCTTATTTGGTGAATGCGATGGTACTCTGAAGCCTGATTGATGAGTTCGATATACGCGAGCAACGGACGTGGCGAATGCCGCCCGGGAATCAGACACAGTCCATTCAGTCACGTCCAGTGGCACACGTTTGACGAACTTGCAGGCTGGGCGAGACGACTTAAACCGCGACCGCTGCGGACTTCTGGCAGTACCAGGTTTGTGAAGTGTGGATCGTCGGCACCGGATTCGTTGATCTCGTGGAACTGGAACGCGTCCCGAATATTTCACGCGGGGACTTTGGAAGAATTCGGACCATGACCATGATTTGCAAACCTTGTTTAGTAGTACTTTGCCTTCTTGTGGTCCGTGCGGACATCTTTGCAGACGAACCAACTGGCCCTTTGATCGTCGCTCATCGTGGCCTGCTGCTTCACGCTCCTGAGAACACGCTCGCCAATTTTCGAGCCGGTCTGGAATTGAGGCTTGGATTCGAGTTCGATGTCGAGAAAACGAAAGACGGTCATCTAGTCTGCATTCACGACAGCACCGTGGACCGCACTACCAATGGCACAGGTAAGGTCACTGAACTGACGCTGGAAGCAATCCGCCGACTCGACGCTGGAAGTTGGTTCGGTCCCGAGTTCGCCGGGGAAAAAGTGCCCACCGTCGATGAAGTCCTGAAGCTTGTCGCCGAATACGGCGGACACGATGTTCTGATTGCCGTCGATCTCAAGACGGATGGCGTCGAACAGGATGTTGTGCGGCTGGCTGAAAAACACGAGGTACTGGACAAGTTGCTGTTTATCGGGAGGACTATTTCCGAACCGACGGTGCGGGGGCGAATCAAAATGGCTGCCACGAAAGCTCAGACTGCCGCCGTCGCCAACAATTCGGACGAATTCCTGCGAGCCTTCGCCGATGACTATGCGACTTGGGTCTACTTCCGTTTTCTTCCGACGAGAGAACAAATGGATGCCATCCATACAGCCAATAAACGAGCCTTCATCGCCGGAGCGACGGTTAGTGGCAACGTCCCTGGAAACTGGAGTCAGGCTGTGGAAGCAGGAATCGACGGCATCCTGACTGACTATCCTCTGGAACTGCGAACGACACTTCGGCAATTGCGGGCAGGCGACGGCCAGTGGCAAAGCCTGTTCGACGGCAAGTCACTCGAAGGCTGGAATGCCGAAGACCACAGTGAGTGCTTCAAAGTGCAGGATGGAGTCATCGTCGCAGGTGGTGGGCCTCTGGCTCGTCTCAGCTACGTTGGGCCGGTCAACAAGCACGACTTCAAGAACTGCGAGCTAAAGATTGAGGTCATGGCGAAGCCCGGTTCAAACGGCGGTGTCTTCTTCCACACCGGGCCGCAGAGCAAATTCCTGAAGAAGGGCTACGAGGCACAGGTCTGCAACTCCTGCGGAAGCAAAGGGCAAACCGGAAGCCTTTTCGTGGTTGAGGATCACGACACGTCACCCGTAAAGGATGACGAGTGGTTTGAGTACCACATCCTCGTGTCCGGTAAACGGATTGTTATCAAGGTGAACGGCAGGACGACAGTGGACTACACCGAGCCGGTGAATCCGAAACGACCTGAAAGTTGGGAAGACCGAGTTCTCTCGCATGGCCTGATTGCTCTCCAGGCACACGATCCCGATAGTACGGTCCTCTACCGGAAGATCCGAGTGAAGGTGCTGCCGGAGTGAGTAGGGCATTGATTAGTATCAAGAGCTACCAGAACGTTTCGGTGAGAAACGAGTCCCGCCTTGCCGTGGTCGTTTGGAACTTGATCGGCTCATCCCGGAAGCAGCAGCAGGCTCCAGGATCAATGATGTTCCCAAATTCATCCAGGTCATGCTTAATTGCAGCACGGTCGTAATCGAGCCCCACACAAATTACGGAATCGTGAGCCACGATAACCCACTTTCGGTGCAACCTCCCGCGAACCTGTACGTCGTGGCGGTCTACCTCGTGAGTGAACTTGCCATCCCGGCGGTCGCCTATCCGCGAGTCATTCGACGCGTGGGCAAGTCGCAGCCGCAATACTGCAACGAATAGTACCTGCGATTGGCGACAACGATTGTCGCCCAGCGTGACTGGTTTGCCACAACCAAAGTGGACTGAGAGACTGCGACGAACGATGCAAGCACTGCGCGCGTATCGTTATTCTGTAACGACTCTAATCTCACTGCGGGTTCGCAATTCCGGAGACACTTTCATGCCAAAGGCGAAACGCAAACGAAGCACCGTCGAAAAGCGAGCGCGCCGCGAGCGAAGGTTGAAGTTCATGACGATCTTCATCAACGGAAAGCAGAAGCTGGTTCCGCGACCTAAGCTCATTGATGGCCTGCCGATCGAGGAATTCATCGCCAGCAATGCCGACCCCATTGGGTTGCATGAATTCGGACTCTGGGAGTACATGACTCCCTGCACCGAATTCTGAAGGATGTAACTCGCAACGAAACGAACCCGACAGGAAACTCCCAACACGGCACGCGAGTTGTCACGTCGTGTCTTTCAACAGGACGTGACAACTGGACAACGATACGGCCGCCGTGGAGTGGCTTGCGAAAGCAATCACACAGGCGACAAAGTCGGCGGACGAATTCACGATGGATGACTGGCAGGTTCCGTGCTTAAAGTCGTTGATTTCGTGGTCGCGAAAGCAGTTCGACCAGGTTCATCCGCAACTCGTGTCATGGCTGGCTTCGGTTCGGCAACAGCTCAAAGCCGCCACTGCCCATCAGCCAACACCGCCGACCGACGCCGCTCGCCCGGCAGACGTGACGTGCAACTGTCAATACTGTGGACAGCTCAATGCATTCCTGGCCGATTCAACCAGCAAAGTGGGACGCATTCCGGCCCGCGAAGACCTGCGCCAGCATTTGATCGGCATGATAGACCGCCATCAGTGTGACGTCGCACATTCACTGGAGCGCAAGGGCAGTCCGTTCTCATTGGTGCTCACGAAGACCACCGGTTCGTAAGAACGATCTGTCAAACAGTTCATCAATGACCAGCAACTTCTGGATTCACTTCCGGTTGACACTTCCCGTTGACAATTGACACCATCGATCCGCCCGGAATTGTGAGTTGGCTGATAAACGAACAATGATCGTGATCGGTAGTCAGTCATCACTCACTGAGTGTGACTGCCCGTCCGGTGACTGGTTTCAGCGGCGTGGCAATATAGGCAACA
>JAQBWV010000386.1 GCA_027624335.1 Planctomycetota bacterium | reverse complement strand
GGACCGTTGTGTGGAGCGGCTGGGACGGCGAACTGCAGCCAGGCGCCGGGCGACTGCAGCTCAATGCACCGTTGGCTGGCACGATGCAGCAACCGGTCACAGGAAAAGTGCGATACGAAATCGCCGTGTCTGACGAAGCGGAGACTCGCATCTCCGTCAATCGGAGCGGACACGGTGCCTACCGACCGACCGATCGTGGAATTGAGTCGGCGACGCTGACGTGGCGGTTGCGACCGAGTGATCCTCGCGTGTCGATTCCTCGAGATCAGTTTCATCTATATGTGCAGGAGATTGGTTCCGACCAGCAGGGGCAGTTGCCGCGCGTGGATCTGGAGATTCCAGCGGGATTCCAGAAAGGGTATCTGTACGAAGTGATTTACGAGGCCCGCGATCCACTGATTCATGGTGTGACGTTTGCTTCCGTGCGAGACCTGATGACCGCGCTGAAGCATGGAACGGGTGTCGGCAACCCACTGCTCCTGGACGGCAAACCTGTGGTGAAGCGGAATCACGGTTTTGGTGTTTCTCAGAGCGGACGATATTTGCGGGAGTTTCTCTACTCCGGTTTCAATGCGGATGAGCAGGGGCGGAAAGTGTTTGACGGTTTGATTCCGCATGTCGCTGGCGGTGGTCTGGGTTCGTTCAACCATCGATTCGCTCAGCCGACGACATACAACTCGCAGCAGGAATTGCACGAGTGGCCCTGTGACCGCTTTCCGTTTACATATGAAACGCAGACTGATTCTCAGACGGGTCGTACCGATGGCATCCTGAAACGGGCGACGGAAGATGATGTCGTACCGTACGTTCTGCATACGCAGTCCTCGGCGGAGTACTGGTCGCGGAGTGGCTCGCTCGCACACACCGATACGACCGGTACACGCGATGCTGACGTTCCGGATGTGGTTCGTATCTTCGCTTTCGGTGGGACACAGCACGGTCCCAGCGGATGGCCGCCGACCAATGGACTCGGGCAGCAGCCCGCCAATCCGGGAGATTACCGCCCGTTTCTTCGAGGCCTGCTGACCTCGCTCGATGAGTGGAGCGACGGTGGCAGGCCCGTCGCCCCAAGTGTGTATCCAACCATCAAATCCGGCTCGCTGGTGGACTGGCGACAGATGGCAACCGGCTTTCCGGCGATTCCTGGCGTTCGATATCCAGATGTGATTCAACAGCCGCCGGTGTTTGACCTCGGCTCTCGCTGGTTCACGGAAGGGATCATCGAACAGGAGCCGCCGCTGATCATCGGCCAGTATCGAACGCTTGCCGCGAAGACGGGGCCCGATGGAAACGTACTGGGTTGTCTGTTGCCGCCAGAGGTCGCGGTTCCGGTGGCAACCCACACCGGCTGGAACCTGCGACGGAGCGACTTCGGTGCTCAAAGCGAACTCGTTAAACTTTCTGGTTCATACATCAGGTTTCCGTTGACTCGCTTCGACCGGAAATGGAGCGGTGATCCTCGACCGTCCGTCGAGGAACGTTACGCGTCACTCGACGACTATCAAAAGCAGATGACTCACATCTGCAACCGTCTCGCGGCCGATCGATATCTGCTCGCTGAGGACGTCGAAGGGATTGTGTCAACGCACGTTGAACGCGTCCGCCGTTTGTTCGAGCAGATTGACCGCGACACTGTGGTTGAGTCCGGCCCGGAAAAAGTGCTCGATGAAGGTGCGGGCGAGGGTCCGGCATGGCATCCCCGTCTGGGTCTGTTGTTCACCGGCGGTGGTGGAATCAATCGACGTGATCGCGACGGCAAGCTGCACACGTACCGGCCCGAGGCCGGAACGAACGGTTTGCTGTTTGATCGTCAGGGTCGACTGGTCGCGTGCGAGCCGAAGTTGCGTCGCGTCACTCGAACCGAGCTCGATGGGACCATCTCGGTTTTAACCGACGGCTACAATGGGAAACGCTACAACCAGCCGAACGACCTTGCGATCGATTCGAAAGGTCGCATCTACTTCTCTGATCCGAAATACGGTCCTCGCGACAACATGGAAATTCGAGACGCTGCCGGTCGGGAAGTGGAAGGCGTGTACCGCATCGATCCTGACGGCAAGGTCGCTCGTGTCATCACTCATGAAGCCGACCGACCGAACGGATTGCTCCTGACGTCCGATGATCGTTACCTGTTCGTGGCGGATAATAATAACAACACCGTCGATGGAGCTCACATTCTATGGCGGTTCAATCTGCAACCTGATGGTTCGATCCATGCCGCCAGTCGGACGAAGATCTATGACTGGGGTACTGGTCGCGGTCCAGACGGCATGGTGCAGGACGTCGAAGGACACCTGTATGTCGCAGGTGGTCGTGACAACGCCCAGCCGCCGTTTGAAACCGCAGTCCGGCACAAGGCGGGGGTCTATGTCTTCAGTCCTGACGGACGATTGATCGACCTGATCCCGATACCACGCGACGAAGTCACCAACTGCACGTTCGGCGATGACGACCTGCGGTCATTGTATATCACTGCCGGCGGGTCGTTGTGGCGTGTAAGGACGAAGGTGGCGGGCCGATTGTTGTTTCCGGCATCCACAGTTACTGAATGATTGCAGGACACGCGGGCGAAACGAGTCGATCCACTCTGGCGCTGGACAGAACGGGTTTCCGCAGTTGCCAGATGAGGTAACAGAGGCTCCGTCATTTCACACGGATCGAGTTCAACCCTTAAGGAAGTTGCCCCGCATCAACCGGTGACGTGACGATTCTTACCGCCGCTCGTAAGCTTTGATGGTCGACTCTTTCCAACTCGGGAGACTGAGATGCGAAGCCTGTTCGTGAGTTTGCTGGCCGTCGCAATTTCCGTAGCTGCGGCTATGGCGAATCTCCAGGTTGGCGTTGGTAAGACCTGCCAGCTTCAAGTGCAAATCCTCGGCGAGTCGGGACAACCGATTCCCGCCGTCGTTCGATTTCAGAACGCGAATGGCAGGACGTTGAAAGTCGCAGAGCTAATTAGCCGTGGCGTCGGGCTCGAAGATGACCTGCCGATTCAAGACTGGTTCGCACTGCCGGAATCGGCGACGGTGACGGTACCTCGCGGCGAGGTCAACGTCTCGGCGTTTTCCGGGCTGGAGTCGGAAATGGCCTCACTGAAGATCGACGAGACCGGTGCGAAAGCCATCGCGACGATCAGGTTGAAAACGTTCTGGGATCGGACGAAGGACCAGTTGGTCTCAGGAAACACTCATCTGCATGTCATGAAACTGTCGCGTCAGGAATGCGATCGGTACCTCGCCGAAATACCGAAAGCCGATGATCTGGACGTCCTGTTTCTCTCTTATCTGGAACGAGCAGACGCCGATCGGACCTATATTTCCAATGAGTACAACAAGGGCGACCTCGATGACCTTACCGCGAAAACAGGTGTGGTTTTCGGCAACGGCGAAGAACATCGGCACAACTTTGCCGGCTTCGGCGCTGGTTATGGTCACGTCATGCTGCTCAACATTAAGGAACTCATTCAGCCGGTGAGTATCGGACCGGGGATCATGAAGACCGGCCACGACGGCATTCCGCTGACCCGCGGCATCCAGCAGGCGAAACGCGACGGAGCGACGACGATCTGGTGTCACAACGTATTCGGTGTCGAGTCCGAGGCGAACTGGCTGCTCGGGCGGCTGGACGCGATGAACATTTTCGACGGCGGGCAACGAGCTGGCTTTGACGAGCGTTTTTATCAACTGCTCAATGTCGGTCTGAAGGTCCCATTTTCGACCGGAACAGACTGGTTCATGTACGACCTCTCCCGTGTGTATGTCCCGGTTAAAGATAAAGTCACGGTGGAGAGCTGGCTGGAATCGCTCGCCGCCGGACGCAGCTTCATCACCAACGGACCGCTGTTTTCGTTCCGGGTCGACAACTCAGAAATCGGCGACACTGTCAAACTGAGAAAGCCTGGCGAGGTCATGATCCACGGAGAGATTCGAGGCCGGACCGATTTCAAACAGCTTGAGCTGATTCAGAACGGAGAAGTCTATGCGTTCAAAAAGACAACACGCGACGGCGATCACTTCGTCGCCGAGATGCACATACCGGTGCCATTCAGCGGCTCAGGCTGGCTGGCAATCCGCATCCCGCCGCCTGATCTGAAGGGCGACTCAACACCGAAAAACGAATTTGGCCGGAAGCTCTACGGACACACCAGCCCGATTTACGTCGAGGTCGCCGGCAGGAACCGCTTCGATCCGAAAGTGGCACGAGGTCTCATCGAGCAGATGAAAATGGCCCAGACGATGATCAACGAGAACGGTCGCTTTGAAGACGATCAGGCCCGCTCGCAAGTCCTTGACGTTTATCAGGACGCCACGGAGAAACTGAAATCACAACTCGGTGATTAAGCCTGAAGCCACGACCCGGATTGTGAACAGAAAGAAACGAAGGACACAAAGACGGATCGAGTCATCGTTGCCTTCGCGTCCTTCCGTTCAACAGCTAGCAGTGTGTCCGGATACCTGTTTCGACCTGGATTTCGTGTTGGGGATGGTGTATTCGGGGCTCAGT
>JAQBWV010000385.1 GCA_027624335.1 Planctomycetota bacterium | reverse complement strand
CTGTCCCGCCGAAAACCCGCTCTACCAGAACACCGGCTTTCTTACGACACTTATTTCACGAACGCCCCTTAACGCCTGCAGTTGCTCCTGTGGAGTCCTGCCCTGCATGACCAGGTCGACTTTCTGCTGCATGAACAGCAGCAATCGTTCTACGGTCGCTGCGAAAAAATACGACGTGTCCGCCAGAATGAAATCCTGAGTCTGCTGTTCGTTGCCGAGTTTCTCGCCGGGCACGTCCATCAGCTTGATGGCCATCCCGTGAAAGTCAGGATCTCGATCATCCTGGCTGAAGCCGTTGGAAAATCGAATCCAGACCGGATAGCTGCGAGATTCTGCGAAGACCCCGACCGCGACGTCTTTTTCGAGTCCATCAAGGACTCGGAAATCGCCACGCACGCAGCCGTGCATCTTTGGATGCTGACCTCGGTGCGCGGGATCTGTCTGCTTCATCAGATTGATTTGAAATTCAACAACAGCGTCAATCATTTCCTGATCGTTTGCTGGCGGGTTTTCAAGTGTGCTCACGGCGCAAGTACCTCCAGAAGATATTTAGCTTTGATGAGGTCCGGCGTATCGAATCCTTCAGTGAATCCCGCGTACGCCGTATTCAAGGAATCGTAAGCCTGTGACGTCTGCCCGTTGGACTGCAGTATTTGAGCGAGACTGATGGCCGCTCGTAATTCCCAGGACATTGCTTTCTGTTGGCGGGCGATTTCAAGCGCCCGTTCGAATTCGGCAATCGCTTCTGTCCGGTTGCCGTCCGCCTCCGTCAGCAGCAATTCACCCTTCAGGCGATGCAAGTTGGACTCGTGAAATCGTTCGCTGGTGCGTTCGACCAGTGCCAGTCCTTCTTCAACCGTCTGGCGAGCATCTTCGATGCGGTCACTGGCCATGTAAGCTTCCGCGAGGACCGCGTGATAATGAGTCAGCGACAGCTCCGCTCCGCTTCCGCGGAACAGGTCAAAACCCTGCTTCACAAGTTCGACGCCACGGTTGATTCGTTGACCTTCCAGCACAAGCCCGGACCCTCGACAGAGTGTTCCCAGAGCGATCCAGATTCCAAATCCCTGCTCTTTGCCGATGGCGAGTGAGGCCTCGCCGCACTCACGAGCTTCAGTTCCCATCAGGCAATGCTGATAAACACAGCCTAAGTGGTATATCGCGTAAGCTTCGCTGAATGGGTCCTTGAGTTCCCTGCCAAGTTCAACGCCACGTTGTCCGGCCGCGATCGCCTGTTCCGGATATCCGGAGATCCACAGGCACCATGCTCCCTGAAGAAGTACCGTGCAGCCGGCGTTCATCCCGGTGATGCCGGCGTGAAATCGGCATCGTTCCGTGTCGTAAAGACGAATTCCTCGCTCAGTGAATTCACGACACTTCGCGAATTCACCGCGGAAATTTGCCGTACAGAGCTGAGCGAAACACGCTTCCATCAAGTACCCATCGTCATGGTCGTCAGCCAGTTTCAGTACGTCGTCGGCAAGTGTAGCTGCGAGATCGAGTTCACTTCGCAGCAATCGCCAGGCCCAGATACCCCAGGCGACATGAAACAGCGGCGCCCCTTCACCGATCCGTTCGCAAAGATCCCGAGCCCGCATGTGGACGCTCTCGAGATCAGGATTTGCCCACCCACCAGACATGGTGAGGACAGTGCTCAGTGGAATCTGGAATGCCAGTTCCTGCTGGTCGCGTTCCAGCGATTCATCCAGCTGCGCGACGAGTTTCAGCCCATTCCGAAACTGATCCCGCGCTTCAATGTTTTCAAAACTCGCCTGTGATCGCTGACCGGCGGTCTGCCAGTATTTGATCGCCTTGTCGGTAACACCTGCCGCCGTGAAGTGGTGAGCCAGCAGTGCTGGTTGCGACTCGACGATGTGTGGGAACTGTTTCTCGAAACACTCACCAATCGTGCGGTGGTTTTCCTGCAGTCGCTTTCGCAGGAGCGACGAATAAGCCGCGTCCTGAATCAGCGCGTGCTTGAACGTATAGATGGCCTGCGGCGGGGTTCCCTGCTGGAAAATCACCTCCGCCTGAACGAGCCGCTCGAGTTCTTCCTGCAACGTCTGAGCGTCCAGATCGAGCACAGCCATGATCAGTTCGTAACTGAACTCCCGGCCCACGGTCGCAGCCATTTGAACGACTTCAGCCCGACTACCCAGCCGATCCAGTCTTGAAACCAGCAGGTCCTGCAGAGTTGTCGGGATGCTGTTAATGTCGAAGTCAGAAGTGATTCGCGAAACGCCATCGACAGTTTCGACTGCGTCTGATTCCGAAATCATTGTCGAGAATTCTTCGATAAACAGCGGCACGCCTTCGGTTCGTTCAGCGATTCTTGCTGCCACTTCTTCCGGCACTTCGTCGACCTTCAAACGAGCCTTGACCATCTGCTCGATCTGCTGCTTCGTGAGCCGGTTCAACGCAAGCTGGGTCTGATTACTGCGACTGCCCCACGGTGTTTCGAACTCCGGCCGAAACGTCAACAGCGACAACAGCCGCTCGTTCAGTCCCTGATCAACGAGCATCCCGACCAGTTCCAGCGACGTTGCGTCGATCCAGTGGAGGTCTTCCACGATGAACAGAACCGAATGCTGCTCGGCATTGGCTCGGACCCATTGCAGCAACACTTCCAGCGTTCGCTCTTTCTGCCGCATCGGACTGAGCACCAGCGCCGGGACGTGTCCTTCAGTGGGGACACCGAGCAACGTGGCGACCAGCCAGACGCTTTCTGCATCGCCCATGCCCAGGTCGAACAGGTGCAAACTGAGAATTTCGAACCGGCGGACGGGTGAAGCTTCTCGATTAAAAGCCAGCAGCCTGCCGAAGCATTCGATAGCCGCGTTGAGTCCGGTATTCTGAAAGAACGGAGAGCATCGCCACTCGATGACGGGTACGACAACGTCGCCACCGTCGCTGTTCGACGCTCCTGTACCGACTTCTGCGGCGACGTACTCGCTCAGCTCACGAACCAGCCGCGACTTGCCGAGTCCTGCTTCGCCGAGCACACACACCACCTGACCGAGTCCCTCGTCGGCCTGCTCCCACAGGTCCTTGAGAATTTCCAGTTCGGTCTCACGACCGACCAGAGGTGTCAGCGCTGCCGGCTCGACCACATCGAGTCTTGTACGCGCTTCGCTTTCACGTTCGACCAGGAAGATTTCAACCTTGTCGGAAGCCCCTTTGATTTTGACGCGGCCCTGGCTTTCACAAACGAAGTATCCCTGAATCAGTCGATTCGTCGTGTTTGTAATGACAACCGCATTCTCTTCAGCCACCCGGTCCAGGTTTGACGCCACTGTGCGGGCTTCACCCGTCAGTGAAAGATCACCGTTGTCGTCTTCCCGCAACACCGCCTGCCCGGTGTGAACTCCCGCCCAGGCCGTGAAATTGATGTCGTGCTGTTTCTTAAGCCGGGTACGCAGTTCACCGATTCGGGTCATCAAATCCAGGGCCGTTCGAACCGCACGCTGAGCGGCGTCTTCGTAGGCGGTCGGATAGCCGAAGCAGACGAGCAATTCTGATCCGGTCGCCTGAATGATAGATCCGTCGTATTGCTCGACGGCAGACCTGCACAGCTCCTGATAATCCTGCAGCAGATCGTGCTGCTCTTCCGGATCGAGATCTTCCTGAAACTCTGACGACTCAAACAGTTCGCATTCGCAGTTAAGCACGGTGACCTGCCGTTTGACGGGGTCCCGGCGTTGTCGGGATTTCCCTTCGTCAGACTTCACCTGCCGCTGCTTGACCTGCTCATCCTGCAGCAGTTGGCGCAGATCTTCGGCCAGGTCAGCCGCTGTTGTGTAGCGGTCAGAAATATCGCGAGCCATCGCCTTCAGGCAGATCCGCTCCAGTTCTCGTGGCAGATCCCGATTGAGCTGCCGAGGCGGTCGCGGGTCCTCTTCGATAATCTGTGTCAGCAGGAGAGAAAGATTCGGCCCGGAAAACGGGAGCACTCCGGACGTCATGCGGTACAGGATGACCCCCAGTGCATAGATGTCTGTCCGGCCATCGATTCGATGCCCTTCGCCACGAGCCTGTTCCGGAGACATGTAATTCGGAGTGCCGGCGATGATCCCGAGTTGAGAACCGTCGGACTGACCTTCAGTCAGCGCCAGTCCGAAGTCAACAAGGACCGGCCGCACGACTCCGGTCTGCTGGATCAGGATGATGTTTCCCGGTTTGAGGTCGCGATGCACCGTGCTCTGCGAATGTGCGTAAGCCAGCGCGTCGGCGACCTGAGCCACGATCTGTGCCGACTCCTGCCAGGTAGTCGCGTTGTCACGCAGCCAGTCGTTGAGGTCAGGCCCTTCCAGAAACTCCGACACGATGTAGCACACGCCGTCCTGGATGTTGACGTCGTGAACGGTGACGATGCCGGTGTGATTGAGCTTCGCCAGGTTACGAGCTTCCTGCTGAAATTCTTTCTGCAGAACTTCGCTGTGACCCTTCCCCTGGTCGAGTGTGACTGCCCATCCGGTCGTTGGTTTGGGTGGCTTATCGGTGTGAATGGGA
>JAQBWV010000384.1 GCA_027624335.1 Planctomycetota bacterium | reverse complement strand
GCCGCCGAATCTGCCAGCAGTTACCAGACAACCGGCACTTGTCTCTGAACCGGCAGCCGCACCGATTCGCAAGCTGGGTCAACCAGTCAGAAAATTAGGGCAGCCGGTGAAACCAGCTCCGCCAACTGGAGCACAACCGCAACCCGCGACTCCGCAGGCAGCAGCACCAAAGACTCAACTGGATGCGTGGGATGACTCAGACAGTCCCGCGACCGCAGTGCCGCAGCCCGTCCGGAATATAAAGAAGAAGGCGGCCGCAAAAGCAGACTGGCGGTCTCAGGCGAGGAAGCTGTCGGGTGATTGAGTACGTGTCCCAGGCAAAGAGCACTCATGGCTGATTCCGAGACGATCCTCATTTCCTGTCCGGAGTGTCAGGCCTCTTACGAACTGTCCGCCGCTGACTGCGGTGAAACAGTGGAATGCGGTTGCGGTTGTCAGTTTGTTGTTCCCGTCGCAGCCGTTTCGAAAGCTGCGCTTCCAACTGAGGTGATGATCCACTGCCCGTCCTGTGCCTCGGTTTATCAACTGGAACCAGACGCGCTGGGCGACAACGTCGAGTGCCAGTGCGGAACGATCTTTGAGGCGGCTGAAGCAGCACTGCCGGAAGAAGAGGAACCAGCGTCTGCCGCAAAAGCGATGATTCGAACGCGCTGCCCGACGTGTTCCGCCGAGTACGACCTCGAACCCGAATCCCTCGGACAGAAAGTGGAATGTGACTGCGGTAATCAGTTTGTCGTGACCGTGGCACCAGCTCCTGCGGCAGACAGTGTTCCTTCCGCCGAAGTGAACGCTGCAGAGTCCGTTCCAGAATCTGGTCCGTCCTACGAAGAAGACACCGCTGCGGCAGCGACTTCTCCAACGGCGCCGCGGTCACAGCCGAAGTCCAGGTCCGGCAAAGCGAATCGCCCGGCACAGAGTGCTAACTACGGCAAGAAATCGTCGGCCTCTCTGGTGATCATGGGATGCTGCGCGGTGGCCGCCGTGGGAGCACTACTGGTTTTCCTGTTTTCCGGTGGAGACTCGGCACCGAAATCAGGCAAAGATTCCGGGACAACTGTCGCTCGCCAGGAGGAGACGAAGGACAGGGATAGCCAGCAGGCAGTCGCCGCTCTCGACCCCAATCCTTCCGAGTCCGCCGCGTCGGTTGCCGGCGAAGTGAAACGGACATCCCTGGCTGAACGACTCGAACAGGCCAGACGCAGTAAAGAAAACGGCGACTCGGCCAGCGATGCAAAGGCGAGTGGTGGCCAAACAGGTAACGTCACTTCAGACGAGATGACCGCCGCCGAGGACTCAGGGACTTCACCAGCCGACCTGTCCGCCAATCCAAATGCACTGACGAATCAGCATGACTTCGTGATCGGTGGTCCCTCTGCTGGAAGCAAACCCGTCACCTCCCCGCCGACCTCACCCACGACATCGAAAGTCGCCGCAGCCCCTGCAGATTCAGCTTCTGAGTCAAACGGCGATTCGCCAGCAACGAAATCAACCACCGTCACACCGCCGCGAAAGAGGATTGAGTTTGTTCCTCCTGAACGTCGATATCGCCGTTTCCAGGATGCCGCCACGGCTGGCTTCCAACAGTTTGCGTCCATGCGTCAGAAGAAGGCCGCTGCTGAAGGCGGCACAAAGACTGACATCGAAGCCTGGGAAACCGAAGTGGCGGACACCGGGGGACTTCTCAAGTCAGCCCTGCAACTGGTTGATGCTGAGTCCGACCCGCAGCGAGTTCTGCAGGCGCGATTAGTCATGGCCTTCTGTTATCTGGAAGCCGGACAGGTTTATGAAGCGGGAATTCTTGCGGACGCCCTGGCTCGATGGACACCAGCAAGTCTCGTCATCGAGCCGGAAGCAAAGGACGAGCCCGATCCAGAGAAAGGCAAGCCGAATAAGCCCACCGGTCAAGCTCTGAGCGCGGGCGAAGCGATTCTGGCTGCTGAGAACGCCGCCGCCGCCGCAAAGAAAGACGCGGCAACCGCGAGTGTTGACCCTGCCATTCCCATGCGGCCGGCGCTCGAAGCCGCGATGCTTGCGCTGGCAGCGTTCGTGCAGGCTCACGACGCCGCTCCCGAAAGTAACCGCGATGCCGAGTTCAAGCTGATTCTCGAACTCGCAGAGTTATTCGAGTTGAAGTTCCCTGATCACGAGAAGTTGGATTCCATCCGTCTTTTCGTCGGGCAACTGCATCAAATCCGTGACGACAAGGTCAGCGCTGCCGAGTGCTACGCTCGTGTTTCGAATGCGTCCCCGGAATTTGCCCGATCTCAATTACAGGCCGGGCAGATGCTGTGGTCGAATTATCTGGCAGCTGTCCAGCAGGCAGTCGGGAGTGCGACGACGGAACCTGACGCAGCCCGTGCAACAACTCTCAACCCCGCTCACTTGAAGAAGCGAGCTCAGCAGTATCTCACGGCGGGAGTTGAAGCGGGTGCTGGCAACGCCGCTCTGCAGAAGAACGTAATCGTCGCAAAACTGACTCTTGCGCAGCTTCATCTTGGCGAAGATCGTTTCGAGGAAACCGTGACCGCTTTGACCGCCGGCGAACCGTCCGTGACCTCGGCCATCGGCGAAGGCAGCGAAGGCCGACCGGCTGTCGGAATCCGCAGCGTCGAATTCGCGAAGATCGCCTACACGACATTGATCAGAGCACACCTGGGAACGAATCAACTGGAAGAGGCCCGAGCCGCAATGACGACTCTCCAGGAAATAGCGGGGACTGAGGATTCGGCAGCGCTGGCAATGCTGCATCTGGACCTGAGCGCGGAGATGACAGTTTCCTATAAAGAGCTTGCCGCGACCGGGCAGGAGGACATCGATTTTCTGACAACGATCGCCACTTCACTGGAGCAGGTGGCCGCTCACGGAGAGGGTCTGTCACTGGCGAGTCTCTTGAAAGCCGCGACAACAGCCAGCGAACTCGCCGACTCCGTCAGCGTGCCAGAAGACGCACAACTCATCTACGGCCTGGCGGCTTCCCTCTATCAGGCAATCCTCAAGGCCGGGCTGTCAGATGCAGATAACGAAAAAGCAATCCGTTTTCGATTGGCAGCAACCTTCAGCAAGGCTCGACGTTTCGAAGAGTCCCTGCAGTTGTACCGCGACCTTCTTTCCGACCAGCCCAACATCTTCGACGCACAGTTTGCGGCGGCGCAGACCATGCAGGCATGGGGAGAGGAAATGAAGGATGCCAATCAGCTCGTGCGAGCCATCACCGGCTATCCAGACACACCCTTCATCTGGGGCTGGGCAAAGCTGTCACTGACTTATCAGCGTCTGCTGGCGAAAGACGGATCGCGTGATGACTACCGGCAGCGTTTCCTCGAGACAAGGCTCCACATCGCCGAATGCCGACTCGCCTATGCCCGGCAGTTATCCGGCTCGAAGAACGCAAAGAAAAAGTCTGTTGAACTGGAAAAAACCATGCGAGAACTGGCAACCCTTTCTCGAACGAACAGTTCCTATGACGCTCCCACCTGGCCGCTACTGGACGCAATCTATCGTGACATTCAGAAAGAACTCGGCCGCAATCCCGAGCCGCTGTTCGACACGACGGATGTGACATCCAGGCCGTCATTCGTACCAGGACGAAGCGCAAGCGAGTGAATCAAGAGTATCCCGATCTTGTCGAGTTCACGCGCTTGCGCTTCGTGCTGGTATCGGGAACTTATTTCACGCCCATTCCTATGCTCGTGAAGTCTCGAAGTCGTTCATGAAGCTGACGAGAGCGTCAACGCCTTCAGCGGGGAAGGCGTTGTAGATGCTGGCTCGCATTCCACCGACGCTGCGGTGGCCTTTCAGACCGTCGAGTTTCGCAGCCGTCGCCTGTTTGATGAACTCGGCGTCCGTGTCGGCGTCGCCCGTCACGAAGGTGACGTTCATTTTCGAGCGGCTGTCGGGGTCGGCAGTTGCTTTGAACAGCGAGCTGCCTGCCAGGTAGTCGTACAGCTTCGCCGCTTTCGTCGCGTTGCGCTGTTCGATCGCGGTCAGCCCGCCTTGATTCAGCAGCCACTGGCAGACTCGGCCAACAAGATAGATACCGAAGGCCGGAGGCGTGTTGTACATCGAATCATTTTCAGCGTACGTCCGGTATTGCAGCATGGCCGGAATCGAATCGTTGCCCGCCGCAACAAGATCGTCCCGGATAATAGCCAGCGTCACTCCGCTGGGGCCGAGGTTCTTCTGGGCTCCTGCGTAAATCATGCCGTACTTTGACACGTCGATCGGTCGCGAGAAGATGTCGCTGCTGGCATCGCAGATCAAAGTGCCGCCGTGAGGGATGTCAGGCTCCGATGCAAACTGAGTTCCGAAGATCGTGTTGTTCGATGTGAAATGAACGAACTGAGCATCTGCGGAGAAATCGTACTCTTTGGGGATGTAGCAGAAGTTTCGATCCTCGCTCGTCGCAGCGATGTGTGCAGTCCCAAAAGCCTTCGCGTCTTTGATTGCTTTTTGTGACCAGGCTCCGGTGACGACGTAATCGGCGGTCTGCCCCTGCGACAGCAGATTCATCGGCAG
>JAQBWV010000383.1 GCA_027624335.1 Planctomycetota bacterium | reverse complement strand
TAACAGCTCGAAGGGGCAAGTGAATAAGGGATGTGTCTGAAGTAACAACCCTGTTTCGCCGTAAAGATTTCTAACCACAGAGGCACAGAGAAAATATCTCCAATCAAAAACTCTGTGTCCTCTGTGCCTTTGTGGTGAAATTCAGCATTGTCAAATCGAGAAGTTTTTCTCAGCTCGTTCCAGCCTGCGGAAGACTTACGGGTTGCGGGCAACTTCGCGTTTCTGCTTTTCGAGTTGGGGGCGTAACTTTCAGGACAGACGCGAGACTTTCACTTTCCGAAATCACTCAGTCAGCTCATCGATCCCGGAAAGCAGTTCTCTCGCGGCGGCAGTCAGTATTTCACGACAGGTCGAGAGATTTGCACCTGAAGTGAGCAGCGTGCAGATCGGCTCGTCTTTTCGGATGGGCGTCCCGAGCTGCGGGATGTCCGCAACGTCGATGCTGGATTCTTTGATGTCGTTAGCAGCGAGCCGTTCGACGAGCGGCACGAGGTCAGGCGCAGCGAAGTCGCGTTTGGCGTAGACGATCGTCTTGCCGTAGCTCTGCCATCCGCCGTTGAGCGGTCGGGAACCGAGTAATTCGTCGGCTTCAGAATCTCGACCTCGGCACGCGTCGACATGCCACCGCATCAAAGGCCAGCCGAATGCACGTTCGTAAATTTCGGCGGATGCGGTGTAGCGAGGATTGATTTCGAGCGTCCAAAGCTCGCCAGTTTTTTCGTCAAGGACGAAGTCGATCCCGAACAGACCTTTGAGCGGCTCTGCTTCAACTTGGACTCCGGTCACCATTGCTGAGCCAATTCTCCGAGCCTGCTCGAAGACGGCGATTGAAACATCGGCAGTCGTGAGCGGCCCGATCGAGCCGGAGTAAACGTAGCAAAGTCCTTCAGCGTCGCCGCCTCGGCACAGTTGTTCGCACATTCCGAGGAGCAGCGTCGAATTTTCAACGGCGAGAAAAAGTCCGGAAACCACTCGACCGCGAGCCTTTCGTTGTAAGTAATGCCCGTCGAGATTGATCGTACCGGCGGAACCGGCAGGAAGATCGCGAACGCCAATTCCTGCGGCACTCGAAACTGGTTTGACGATCCAATCGCCGGATTCTGGAACATTTGAAATCGGCACGACGACCGGCAGGCAGGGCAGGGACGCCTTCGTCAGCGTGTCGGTAAGCCAGAGGGGATCACGCAGTCGTGACAGCGTTTCGGCGTTGCAGCCGCAAAGTGACCTGAGTTGTGAAAGCCTCTCAATGAGTGCCGGACGATTCTCCAACGCCCCCGTATAAACCCATTTGCCTTGCGGAGCCGACTGCATCGCCGACTCGATTTCGTTCGGCCAGTCGGCGACGGTGTGGACGTTGCTGGAAATGTCGACCAGGTCCCGATCGCCAAACTGGTCGATACACCACGGCCTGAATCCGGCACGAACTGCTGACTGAGCGGCGGCTCGGACACTCGATCCGACGATGATTAGTGGTTCAGGATCGAGCATTCGTCGGGTTCGTTAAGATTTCATGCGAAAATGTGGTGACGGCGTTCTTGCGAAATTCGCCAGACAGGTTGGCCGGACGCTTGTCAGGGGCGGGGGCAAAACCAATGATACCGCTCATCAAAGGGAGCTGATGGCCGAAGCGGCTGTGCAGCCTCAACTCGAACTTTCAGACGGCGGTGCCGCCGTCATGTTCTGACCGGCTGTTTTGTCTTACCAGACGCCGTCTCGGAACTTTACAGGAACCAGAGTCAGACAACAGGAGAAACGTATGTCGTTGTTCATCGGTGAAGCGCTGGTTGGAGACGGAAACGAAGTTGCTCATATCGACCTCATGATCGGTGACAAGAACGGCCCGGTCGGAGCGGCATTTGCCAACTCACTGGCTGATCAGAAAGCGGGACACAGCAATCTGCTGGCAGTGCTCGAACCGAATCTGGTCGTCAAACCGGCAACGGTCATGATCACTAAAGTGACGATTAAGGGTGCCAAGCAGGCCGTTCAGATGTTTGGACCAGCTCAAAAGGCTGTTGCTGACGCTGTTGCCGAATCTGTTGCCGAAGGCATCATCCCGAAGGATCAGGCAGAAAACCTGGTCATCGTGTGCGGCGTGTTCATCCACTGGGACGCTTCAGACGACAAGAAGATTTACGACTACAACAAAGAAGCCACGAAGCTGTCGATCGCTCGCGCCATGAAGAGCGATCCATCGATCGACGAAGTGCTCGCCAAGAAGGACGGTGCCAAGCACCCGTTCTACGCTGGCTAGTCTTTCCGTTTGAGACGCTCAGCAGAAACCCGGTTTCCCTTCGAGGCCGGGTTTCTTCGTTGGCACTCGGTCTGTCGAAGTACTTAGGCAACCACCATGAAGAAGATACTCATTCAGCTCGACACGGACGCTCACGCGAGCACTTTCGACCGAGTCGTTGCTGTTGATTCAGACGTTGACGAGCTGTTCTCTTACGGCGGCGTCACTCCTGGCAACGTAATGTCGCTCGTTCACGGTGCGATGTTCACCCGTGGCGGAGACAGTCTCAGGAATACCGCACTCTTTATCGGCGGGAGCAACGTGGCCGAGGGTGAAGCTCTGTTGAAGAAGGTTCAGTCGATCTTCTTTGGGCCCGTGCGAGTTTCGATTCTGATAGATTCAAACGGCTCGAATACCACCGCCGCTGCCGCAGTTCTGGCGGCGGGGAGTCATGTCGATCTTGCTCAGACCACTGCTCTGTTGCTTGGTGGAACTGGTCCTGTTGGTCAGCGGGCCGCGCAGATTCTGACAAGCCTCGGAGCAACGGTCCGTATCGGAACTCGTTCGGCAGCAAAGGCCGAATCGACTTGTGAGGCCGTTCGATCAAAAGTTGAAGGAGCGAACGTTTCGGCTCACGAAACAGGCACACCCGAGGGACTGGCATTGGCTGCTGAAGGCGTCGAGGTGATCATTGCGACGGGAGCGGCAGGCATTCAGCTGCTGTCTGCCGAGCAGCGGTCAAAGATTGGATCACTCAAAGTGGCGATCGACCTGAATGCTGTCCCGCCAGTTGGCATCGAAGGCGTCGAAGTCTTCGACAAGTCCGTCGAGCAGAACGGCGTGTTCTGCTACGGAGCGATCGGCGTCGGCGGTACGAAGATGAAGATCCACAAGGCCGCCGTTCAGAAATTGTTCACCGCGAACAACCTGTTGCTCGACACGGCGGCTGTCTTTGAGATCGGACAGAACCTGTGAGTTCGAATCCTGACAACAAGCCGGATGGCCAACTGCCTGATGAAGCGGCGCAGGACGGACCGTGGTATCGAGCAGGCCTTTCATTTGAATGCACTGGATGCGGTAACTGCTGCACGGGTTCCCCCGGACACGTCTGGGTCGAAGAGGATGAGATTCAGGCCATCGCGGAATTTCTCGACAAGCCGATTGGTGAAGTCCGTTTGATGAATACTCGACCGGCCAGAGGTCGCGTATCGCTCAACGAGTACGCGAACGGAGACTGCGTCTACTTCGATCCGCAGAAGCGAGGCTGCACGATCTATCCGGCTCGCCCGAAGCAATGCCGAACGTGGCCGTTCTGGAAGTCGAACCTGGCCAGCGAAGCCGACTGGAAGGACATCCAGAGAGGCTGTCCAGGCGCCGGGAGGGGCAACTTCGTCGCTCTGGAAGAAATTCAGATGCTGGCGTCAGAAGTCGATGTCTGATGTCGCAGCTTCAGAGTTGCGTTGAACTTCGTCGACGTGAAGTTCAGGATTCGAACTGCAGTCGCAGCATCAGGTCTTTGACGTCGGTCATGGCGATGGAGTCACGTTCGATCGACTTCGATGAGCTGATAAAGACTGGCGCGTCGCGATCTTCCGCTCCCGGATCCGGCAGGCGACCGTGGCTGCCTTTCACGATGCTGGCGTCCAGCCCGATGACGTCCATGTAGTACCGGAAGCCGAGCAGTTTCCGGGCAAGGCGCCGCGCGACTCGCAGCTTCGGGAACTTCAACGTCGGATCGATGAACAGCTCGACCGGGTCGTAACCCGGCTTGCGGTGGATGTCGACGCTGCGTGCGTAATCAGGGGCGAGCGAGTCGTCCAGCCAGAAGTAGTAGGTGAACCAGGATCGGCGATCGCTGACCACCACCAGTTCTCCGGATCGCTCATGGTCGATACCGAACTGTGCCTGAGCCTCTCGATCCAGTACGTGCTCGACGCCGTCGACGCGTCTCAAAATGTCGGCCACTCGCGGGATGTCTTCAGAACGTCGAACGTAAACGTGAGCGAGCTGGTGATCGGAAACCGCGAATGCTCGAGACGAACCGAAGTCCAGTGTCT
The DNA here is from genome assembly GCA_027624335.1 of Planctomycetota bacterium. Taxonomy (GTDB): domain Bacteria; phylum Planctomycetota; class Planctomycetia; order Planctomycetales; family Planctomycetaceae; genus JABMPE01. The sequence goes on along the minus strand of JAQBWV010000383.1, from coordinate 260 downwards.
CCCAGCCGCCGATTTCAGTGCGTGCATCCAGCAGACCGTGTTCGCGGAGAATCCGGTTGATGTGAATCGGTCGGTCAACGTCGGTGATTGCGTATTCTGAGAGAACGACCACTTCAGCACCGCGTGCTCGTCCGGCGTCGACAATCTTGCCGGCTTCGGCATCAACCGCCTGAATATCCTCAGCGATCACCGGAGCTGACGGGCCGAGCCGTTGCAGATTGTAGTCGAGGTGTGGCAGGGAAATGAGTGTCAGCGATGGG
>JAQBWV010000382.1 GCA_027624335.1 Planctomycetota bacterium | reverse complement strand
CAAGACCGCCCACACTTCGAGGATCACCAATATCGACCGCGCTCAGCCCACCGGACGTCATCCCGCCGAGATGCCGGCCTGGCTCAACCAGGACGACTTGCTTTCCCATCCGCGCCGCCTGCACTGCAGCGACGACTCCTCCCGAAGTACCACCATAAACACAGACGTCAGCCTCGTGAGTTGGCTGTTCGTCCAGCTTCTGGCCGGTCTTCCCACGCACCCACGCTTCGTTGAACCTTGCAACCGTCAGCAGGCCGGTGCGGTAGATGTCCTTGCCATCCGTGCTGCCTCGCTCGTAGAAGCAGAGGATCGTGCCGTCGGGGAGAGCCGCCAGATCGCTGTAACCGCTGAAGCCTTCTTCCAGTGTGCGACTGGCCGACCACGTCTGGCCTTCGTCATCGCTCAACTTGATCGACACGTTCACGCGGTTGCGACTTGTGCCGGGCGTGTCCTTGCCATCCTGCCGTGCCAGATTGTGTGGATTGGAAAACGCAATCAGACCGGACTGCGTTTCTTGAGGCTCTCGGACCCTGACCAGTCCAGCCATGCAGATCGGTTCGAGCAACGCTTCATCAAAGCGTGGCGCAGACCAGTTGGTCGCGCCGTCGGAGCTGGTCGTGATGATCCGGCGATGGCGTTTTGATTCGCTGCGAGCATTCAGCATCACGCGACCGTCCGCCAGTTGCACGACCACCGTTTCGTTTGGGTAAACAAACTCAGGCGTATCCGGCACGGCGATCTGACCACGCTGCCACGTCTTGCCGTGATCGTCACTGTAGATCGTCGCCGTCACCGAAGGCCGATGAGCATGTCCGCCGGTTCCCAGTGATAACCACACAGGAACCACCAGCCGACCTCGATGGTCACCACGCGTGAGCTGAATCCCGTGAGCCGGCCCTGTGGCGAGTACCTTCCAGTCATAGTCAGAGCGGAAGGCTTCGAACGTTGCGGTCATCTCGACCGGCTCGGTCCACGTCGCGCCGTCATCGTCGCTGCGCATATAGAAACAACGCATGTATTCGAGACAGTAAAGAAAGTGGACCGCGCCCGTTTCGTGATCCACGATGGCCACGGGATTGTTGACTGTGTTCTCACCCGGCTTGTCCAGGTTTTGAGCAGCGGCAACCGGATTGATCGGCAGGTTGCCTTCCACGAGGACGATCTGCTGTCGCGGCCCCCATGTCTTCCCGCCATCGGTGCTGCGACGCATCAGGACATCAATCGGTCCCCAATCACCTCGGTCGCTCCTGCGAGCCTCGCAGTACGCCAGCACGGTTCCCTGCTTCGTGACCACGATGCCGGGGATGCGGTAAAGCGCATAACCCTCTTTACCTGCCTCGAACAGGTCCGTCTTCACGGGCTCGATCCCGTCATCGGCAGCCAGGTCAGCAGAACTTATCACCGTAGTCGCGACGATTATCGCAAGTAATAGAATCCAATATCTCTGAGCAGGTTTTCGCATCGCGTACCTCGTTGTGTCATTCCTCAGGCGCCCGCGATTCATCAGGTGAACGAGAAACGACAAATGCGTATTCTATTCCAGTTCGCTTGACACGTAACGTTGCCTGCCCATGCCCATCGCGGCCAGGGTGTCCGTGGGCGTTGCCCGCGTTCCTCCGGCAAGCAACACGGCTTATCGTGCTTCCTTTGCCTGTCGCCATTCCAGCCGGTGAAACTTCGGTAACTCTCCATTCCATTTGGCAGGTTCAGACCTTTTGCCGCGTTCGTTTTGCTGGAACAGGGCGCAGAGGCCGAGTTGATCGAGTTGGCTCCACGTGGCAAGTGTCTGGCCCTCGCTGTCTTTGAAGTCGCCTGGAGAGAGTACGATCGTTTGCGGCTTCGCGTCGGCGGGAACAGCGTATTGACAAATGAAAGTCTTCTTCTTGCCGCGATAGCTGCGCCACTCATTCTCGATCGCCACGATGCTGATGGTGTTCGCTTCCGGCATGGCGAGCGTGATGGCGAGCTTCGCACCATCGGCACCTCGCCATTTCGGGTCGGTGACCTTGCGCGTCCAGTTCTGCCAGAACTGTTTGTTCTCGGCGTTGAGTCGATACCAGTCGTGCCAGCCGCGGGTAAAGTCGTCGATCAGCAACGAGTTCTCATCCGTGGCCCTCACGCCGGCAGCTTTGAGCTCGCCCGGCAACGCGCTGTGCAGCAACGTGCTGAGGCAGCCTTCGGTGATCGTCGCCAAATGCGGCAGCGACTCCGAGGTCGGTAATGTGTAGTAGACATTGGCGAAGGCATAGAGCGGGCTGTCGATGCTCAGCACCGGCAACTTCGCTTCCCACGTCTCACCGTTTCTCATGGCACCGGCATCGCGCCAGAATCGAGCGCGCGGATCGGGATCAACGCTGTAGTAGATGTCAACGTGGGCGATCGGCAGTGAGGATAGTTTCGGTGTCACACGTATGACGGGAATGCCGTCGTCGGTCTTCAGTTGCCACTCGGAAGCAGGTGTTTCGGGGAGTGCTGGGCCGCCTTTGAGATAGTGGTCGAGCCACAGTGGGCGTGTTACCGCGACTGCGGGGATGAAACGATGATTGAGATGGGGCGAGAATGCATAACGCAGCGACTGGTCTTTGATCAGCGCATTGGTGCGGTAAACATCATCCATCCAACCATGGAAATCATTGGTACCACTGAGATGCAGCACTGGGCAATGAATGAGCGGTGCATAGTTTTCAAAGCCAAGGGTGCGTGCGAAGAGTTCCACATCGCCGTTGATTCTTTCCTGCTGAGCTTTGCCACCCATCATCTCATGCGGTTCGGTGCGATGCCCTTGCCCACCTACACTCGGCGCGGCGACTTTCACGCGATTGTCAGTGCCCGCGACATACATCGTTAGGTTGCCGCCCATCGAGTGACCAAAAATACCGATCCGCTCTGCATCCACTTCAGGCTGTTGTTCCAGAAACGTGATGCCCCGACGACAGCCGAGCGTGAGCAAATACCAGTTGTTGTTCAGCGGCGATTCGTGGTCGACAAGAAACTTGTCCCCCGGCAACAGGTTGAAATAGCCCGGCACATTCTGCTGCGTCGGATCGACCGAGCCCCAATCCGTGTTCGGATCACCGGCCTTCGCGTCTTCCATTTCGCGTCCACCCCAGTTCACGGACAGCGCCGCGTAGCCGCGACTGACGTAGGTTTTCACTTCTTCCATGAATGCCCGCTGTCCGCCTCCGTGCATGTGCATCACCGCAGGCAGTTTTCCCTTGGCGTCTTCGGGGAATCCATAGAATGCCGCCATCCGCGCCGGCTTGCCTTTGAAGTTGCCGATCAAGTAGCGCACATAACGATACACGCCCCCATCTTCCTTCCACTGGCGCACCACTTCGACTTCCAGCGGGTCTTTGCGCGGATCGAAATCGGCCCAGAGTTCCGCGACGGTTTGAGGTGGTTGGTCCGCAGCAATCGCCGTGAGCGGCATAAGCAACAGCACGGAGAGAGGTGTTGTAAGTGTGCATTTCATTTATTATCTCGCTCGTTTCTTGTCGTCACTGTCGCGGCTCGGATGCGACTTTAATAATTGACTTAATATACGCCGCCACCTGCTCACCAAGAAATTCATTTCCCGGACCAGTGAAGTGCACATCATTCGGGTTTTGTAATTCGCCCAGACGTGGCGTGATCACTGTGAAGAGATCATCAATGGCGACTCGATGTTTCTTCATCACCTCAGCGGCTGTTGCGTTGCGTTGAACAATCGATTCGGCAGAGTACTTGTTGGCGACGTCGGGAACTGGTGTTGTACTGGCCCAAATCAGCTTCGCACCGGTCTTCTCCATTCGTTCGACAAGTTGTTCAAGCCGAGTCGCATAATCCGCCAGTGGAGTCGCACGATCGTGGATTCCGAAATTGAAGTGGATGACATCCCACTTGCCATCACCCAGCCACACGTCAATCTTTTTCAGCCCGGTGGACGTTGGGCCGCAGTTGGCCGGAGCTCGATGCACATTCGCGAATCCGGCAAGTTCCTTTCGGACCGTCTGTGTGTAAGCGCGTGAGACCGAGTCGCCAATGAGAAGCACTCGCGGCAATGCCGGATCATCGTCGACGAAGTCCCAGGCGTTCGACTTCCCGGCAACCTTCTCACGCTTGTGAATCGGCAAGTAGAAGTCGCCCAGTTGTGACTGCAACGTTCTCTCCCATGCCTGTCGCGCAGGTGTCAGCTCGGCGACCCATGACTGATATTTCTGTTCCAGCTCCGCTTCTTCGCGAGCCTTCATCGCGGCAGCTTCTGTGGCGTTTGTCGGCTCTGCTTGCGACAGAGAATGGTGTTCGACGCGCAATTGATCGATGGGGATGACGACCAGTTCGTTCGCCGCGTGGCTTTTGTGAGTGTAGCCGATGTAGAGCTTGCCTTCGTGCTCGATGGCGTAAGGGTAACTGAAGTCGGCTTTCGGGTCGGAGACTCCCGGCGTGCCCTCGAAGACCGACGTGCGAATGAGGAAGACCTTGCTGAAAACCGATTCGCCCGGTTTGCCCACAGCGATGGTCAAGGGGGAACGCGCTCCGCCGGTGTCGGCCGTCGTGGTGCAGACAAGATAGGGCTGGCCG
>JAQBWV010000381.1 GCA_027624335.1 Planctomycetota bacterium | reverse complement strand
CTGTCACTTTTGTCAGTCCGTTACCTGCGACATATTAGATTCTTCAATCAACCGGATGACTGCCTTCCGAGTCTCTGGTGAAAGCGTCGGCCAAGCTTCGATGATCACAGCCAATTCGCCATCAACTGCACCGGATTCTGCAGCGCGCATGTATGGCGGAATGCTGAAATCGTTGACTGTGTCAGCAGTTACGGTCTGTGAGTTCGAATCCTGTCGGGGGTACTCTCTCTCTTCAAAGGCCAGTCGGAAACGCAAGTCGTTGTCACACTGGCTTTGTTGTATTTCGCCCTTCGTGCCGGTCTGCCATCCAGAACGTGAGATGGCGCAGCATGACGCTCAGATGGCACCTGTGCCTATGGCGCTTGCTCATACTGCTGCCGGCGATTCCTGGATGCTTTCGCTAAGGAATCCACTGTGTCAAATCTCGAAGTCGACTCCCGATCCAGGATCTACCCGGTCCGCTTCCACTACGCCGGAGCGGGTTCAAACGCTCGCCGCGTACAAAGAACACCAGACTCGCTCGTGCAGCCCTCAGGCGTATCAGCGAGACTCTGATGCTGCTTGAAACCGGCCAACTCGACATCTCCCCGGTTCCGATCCAGCCACTTGAGTACTGGATTTACACACGGAGCCTCGGTCCCGTTCTTCCTGGTGCTGGCGATCTACCCTTTCGAACCTGTCGCCATTGAGCAGCCTGCGCGTGCGACGATACAAACGGCGATCATTTCAAATCCTCAAGTCGCCTTCAAGTAGGAATGGCGGTGAAAATGTTGCGTGAAACGACGGTCACCGGGTTCGACAGTCGCCTCGCGAATTCCGTCGCCCTCAGAGACGCACCCAGTCTTTCAGCAGCGCGTGTTCGAAGATCATTTCGTGCTGAATCTGGAGGTCCTGACCAAGCCCCGTCTCGGTCGCGCGTTCGAACATGGCGATGGCGATCGCCACATCGACATACGCCAGACCAACGGCATTGAAGTAGATCCTCTCGTCTTCGGATTCCCGACCGGCTTTTGAACCGACAAGGATTTCGACGAGGTTGGCATGAACGTCGTCATCTGTCAGTTCGCCGTCTTTGTACATGCGGCTGAGTGTCTGGGTTCGATGTTTCACCGTCTCCCAGTCGTCGCACACAATCTTGTCACAGGACTTCGCGACGGCATACTCGTCTTCCCATCCGCCAATATGGCTGTAGAACGCTCCGGGTTTGACCCACTGTGCTTTGAGTAGCGGTGCCTGGGCACTTGTCGCCGTAACAATGATATCCGCGCCATCGACTCCCCTGGCGAGGTTGGTTCCGCTTTTCACGAACTCCATTTCCGGAATGATGGCGGACATCTGCCGGACGAATTCGTCCTCTTCCGAATCAAGTTTCGCGGCGATCCGGCAGACCTTGAGTGCTGGCACAGCCGTCTTCATCGCGATGAGATGCATTTTCGCCTGCTCACCGGCACCGATGAATCCAATGACTTCCGAGTCCGGTCGGGCGAGGTGCTTCGCAGCAAGTCCGCCCATGCTGCCGACTCGGATATTCGAACAGAGTGTGCCTTCCATGAAGGCGATGGGGAATCCGTGCTCGATTTCTGAAAGGATGATCACGGCGGACAGGTTCTGAATCCCGTGCTTCACAGGATTCGGCGGGAATACCGACACCCACTTGACCCCGCAGATCTTCCGGTCAACGAACGTTGCCGGCAGACAATTGATGCGTTCCTGAGTCTCGTCATTGAAGATCTGGACGATCTTGTCGGGGAACAGAACATTCCCCGCTTCAAACGCGAGCATTCCCTTCTCGGCCGCGTCCATCGCCATACGGACATCGAGGCAACCCGCACCCAGCAAATCTTCTTGAGAAAAATATCGGCAGTGAATATCGTGACGTGTCATGCGTGGTCTGTCCCCTGGTGGTTCGAATACTCAAAAGTGCGTCAATGGCCACTTTGGGAGCAAGCCGCGCGCCGCTCTGTTTCCGCTGGAAGATCGGGTAGCTTTCTCCGTGCGGAGTGTGCTACTTCGCACGGAGTCGTGCAAAGATGCGCATGCTTCGTCAGGCAGCCAGGTTGACTCCCGATGACAAAACCGAAATCACAACAGAATGATGCCAGCGTTGATGAACTTCTTGCCGGCATTAAGGACGACCAGCAACGCACGGATTGCCTGACCGTGCTGGAACTGATGAAGAAGCTGACGGGGGAACCGGCCGTCATGTGGGGAAAGGATAAGGTCGGCTTTGGTCGTTTTCGCTACCGTGGCAAAACGTCCGAAGGTAACTGGTTCCATGTCGGTTTCTCTCCCCGCAAACAGGACCTGGTACTCTACCTGCACTGCGAACTGGAGAAGCAAGCCGCCCTGCTGGAAACACTCGGAAAGCACAAGATCGGCAAGTCATGTCTCTACATCAAGAAGTTCGAAGATGTGCATGTGCCAACGCTCAAGAAGCTAATCAAGAAGGCCTACAAATCACCAGCTATTACGGGCGCTATCATCGACTAGCAAAACGCAGACGCAGCGACGGCCATACCAGCTTGCAGGATCGAACTCGCAGCACTGCACTCATATGGATCACAAGCTGTAGAGCAATCCGTTGCACACGAAGCCGCGGGCCGCGCGGAGTTTGAAATCAATGTCGTTTGCCGCGGCCAGGTGAACGGTAGCGTTGAACTTAACCGCTTCGCAATCAGAGAGTCGTCAGCGGTTGGTTGCCTTCGCGGTTTGGCAAGGCGTCGTTTTGAGACGGATTTCCAGGTTGATCAGCGAAGTCCAGGCGTAATTGCCGTTACGTTTTCATGCGACCGGCAGCAACGTCTTCTGAATGGAGATCAGTCCGACTGTATCTTCAGGTTCGCGAAGGAAGCGGTCCCGTTGAACCAGAGCCCGACTTTGCCGGAATTCACTCCGCTCAGTTTGAGTACGTCCAGACTGGGTTTCTCGGAGCCGTTGACGAAGACTCGGATTCTTCGACCACGGACTTCGATCTTCGCGCGAAACCAGTCTGATCCTTTGGGCTCCGGCTGGGCAGTGCTTTCGAACTCGCCGTTTCGTTCGGCTCGGAGTTTCGCCCACGGGTAATCGGGGTGCGACATGTACTGGATCGCGTGGCTGCGTCGGACCGGGTCTGAGATGCCAAAGTTGAATGGACGAAAGTAAACAGTGTCGTATGTTTTGCCATCGACACCATGGAAGGCAATGCCCAGAAAACTCGACTGCGGCTCGGCGGCTCCTTTGAGATCGATCTCGATGGTCCCCTCTGAGAACGTGACAGATTTCAGCCACGCTCCGCGGTCGCCGGTTCCGACTGACGGACGGCTCCGCAGAACATCCTTTCCGTCTTCGGTCCCGGTTTCGAACGCTGCTCCGTTGAAGGCGTCGAGTTTGTCGAGCTGCAGAGCGGCCAAACGGGATTCGGATGGTTCGCTTGTAGTCTTCGGCGGAGAGTTCTTCGAAGGTGCGGGCTTCTGAATGGATTCCAGGGTGACCCGGTGGAAGACGACTTCATTCTGATGAGCGGCCAGGCCAATGGCGCGAGGTGTGGGGACATTCAATGCCAGATTCGGTTGCAACCGACTGGCTTCTCCCTGCCATGCGAATAGCGGCTTACCATCAAGCTTCGCGGAGACGGAGAGTGGAGAAGCTGACGCTTGGACCGTGACTTCCAGTTTGTGGCGTTTGCCGTTTGACAGTGTTCCTGGTCTGACGCCCGTCGGGTTCTTCGAATCCTTCACGGACAGGCCATCCACGCGAGACAGTCCGTGAGCCTGTCCCTGCCAGCCGCTCAGTTCAAGTGCCGGGGACACGGTGCCGACTGGAATAATCACGGCGACGGAGTCCTCCCCTGATACTCTCGTGAACTCAACCGTCAACTGGTAATCGTCAGGCACTCCGGTTGCCAGCAGCGTTCTGGCAGCGGCTGCGGGCTCGACTCGGATGCCGTTATCAGTGCGGCTCCATTGACCTTTGACGGGATGCTTTGCCGCGTCAAAGGTCGCGAGAATGTCGACCTCGCGGGCCTGCTGCGCGAATGCCGAACTGCTGATGAGTGAGATGATCAGTGCCAGTTGAATCTTCATCAGATGTCTCCTGTTGACATTGATCCGGTGGTGCTGGCAGACAAAGGGCTCAGCGACAGTCCGGAAGTGTAGTATTAACTGCTGGGCATAACGCACGGTAATGCAGGCCCCAAACTCCGTCGCAAGAATTGAGGCAGCATACGTTGGCACTTGTCAGGTGGCATTGAATCTCCAGGTCGTCTGCGCTGGAACGATCATCCGCGCTGGCCAGGTTGCACTCGTTGGCCAGTTTAACATGGATCGGCTGCCCGTCCGTGTAGAATGCCGTCAGAATCGCCCGGTGGGCACAAAAGGGAGCGGACCGGCAGCCGACGAATTCCGGAAGCGGCGAGTGGTCGCTTACCTGGTCCTGCTCCCATCCGGCAAGGTCGATGAGCTGTGCTGTTTAAGTATTGATTCCAAGTCGCAGATGCGTGAGTTGAAGAGAGACAGTATTGTTCAAAATCAAATGTGATGACGGATTGTCGAATTGTATCGTCGGTTTAAGAACGCGATTGATCGGACAGACAACTGTGTTC
>JAQBWV010000071.1 GCA_027624335.1 Planctomycetota bacterium | reverse complement strand
CCGGCAACGATCTCATTTGGGGCGAGGCGGGGCATGATGCGATTTTCGCTGGAGCTGGCAATGACAGTGTTCACGCGGGAGACGGCAACGACATCGTGCTCGGCCAGGGCGGCAACGATGCCATCTACGGTGGCGAAGGTGACGACGTGATCGCTGGCGGAGTCGGTGACGACTCGATGGCCGGAGCGAACGGAAACGACCTCTTGATTGGCGGCGTCGGCAACGACTGGATCTTCGGTGACGGATTCCTGGCCGACGACGCCAGCACCAACGCGGCCGACTGGTCAGTATCGAAGGACTCGACCCTTGGCCGAGGCGATGACACGATTTACGGTGGTCTGGGCAGCGACTTCATCACCGGCGGCCATGGTGATGATCTCATTTTCGCGGGACCTCGGCTTGAAGTATTCGATGATCCAACGGTTGATGTGCAGCCAGTCGATCCTCGAATGGTATTGAGTGTTTCGCTGATTGATGCAGTGGTGATTGAAGTCGCTTTGCGGGAAATTGAGCCCGTCCCTGTTCCGCCTCAGGTCAATGATCACGACCTCGTCTTCGGAGGAGCGGGCAACGACGTCATCGTGACGCGTGCCGGCAACGACGCGGTTGCCGGAGGAGCTGGCCATGACCGAATTCACTCTGGATCCGGGGCCGATCTAGTGCTCGGTGACGGACCGAACTCGCTGGCCGAAACGCCGCTGCCGATGATTGACCGGACGACGGTTGATGACTATCTGAAACGGGTTTCATCGATCAACCGAGGCAACGACAGCATCAACTCCGGTTCGGGCAACGATCAGGTTTACGCTGGCCGAGGTGACGATGTCGTCTTCGCGGCAGCCGGCAATGACTTCGTCGATGGCGGCCTGGGCGATGACTTCATTCACGGCGGAACGGGCAACGACACACTGCTGGGTGGCGGGGGCAACGACACCATTCGCGGTGGCGCCGGCAATGATCTGCTGCGTGGTGGAGTCGGCAACGATGATCTCGACGGCGGAAACGGTCAGGACATCGTCTACGGTGACGATGGGGATGATCTCCTGACCGGCGGCGATGGCAACGACTATCTCGAGGGCGGAGCAGGGATCGACGAGTTCTTCGCTCAGGACGGGTTTGCCGACACGCTGTGCGTCGAGGTCGGCGAGGCGACGCACGTTGATGCCTTGCTGGACCGTGTCGGCGAGTGCTGATCCCCCTGGTCAGAGCCTGGTCGGCGTGGCAATGTGCCGCGCCGATCCGGCAGGCTGAGCGGGGCTTTTCGCGAGATCGTTCGCGAAGAGCCCTTGCCGGCGTTCATTCACGCTGCTGGCAGGCTGTTGCACTCTGCTGCGGCGGCGTTGCAGTCTGCTGCAGATTGATCTGGCGTCGACGGTGGCGCTCATCGGAATCAGTGCAATCTTGCGACCGGTCTGAACGCTGGTTCGGTAGTTTGTTGGTCGAAATGGGGGGGGCTTTGCGATCGGCGCTGGCGAGTATTGACAGTTTGAAACACTGCAGATTGCAACAACGATCTTAATCTGCAGCACAACGCCGCAGAGTTTGTGGGTCATTTCTCCTGTATTGAAATTCTGCTCCTGATCAGGGCGAAACATTCTGTGTGATGGCGCGTTTGTGGTACGGCAGTTGCATTAAGCAACCAGTCGCTTCACCGCGGCGTTTTGCATCACCCATTTGCATGACGAAGGGCTCACGATGAGACGACGAAACTGCTCACTGACCGAGAATCTTGAACCGCGATTGGTTCTTTCGCCTCTTTCATTTCGAGGCAGCGTCGATCCGCCTCGCAGCACTCCCCCGGAAGAGACTCCGGTTCTGGTCTCCGCTCGTGACAGTCAAGGCCAGGATTTGCAACGACAGTTCGTCCTTGATGCTTCCAACTTTGTGGTGGGCACTGAGGTTCCGGTGCTAACGCCCGTCGTGCCACCAGTAACAGGCACAACTGAACCCGGTGGCATTCCGAGCGTCGACGTCGAGGATGAACTCGACGACGTTGCAGCGACCGGTGTTCGGACGGTCTTGTCTGGCGATGACACCATCGAGGACGACCTGGCAGGCGATTCGCTATTAACCGACGATCGCACGTCAGTGCTCGTAGATTCTGGAACCAATGCCGACGGAACTCGCGTCGAGGCAGAGTCGGACGCCGAGCGCAGAGTCAAAGTCTTCACCGTTGGAATCGATTCGAGCAGTGACTCGTCGCCAGCGTCCTCAACAGAGGCCGGTTTGAACCGGACAGTCGACGCTTCGAAGAACGTTCGAGTGGCCTCGGGTGTTCGGGACGTTCTTGACCGGGCCGAGAAAACAATGTCGCCAGCGGTGTCGTACTCCTCGCCTGTGCCCGTGACAACAGCCGAGGGCGGCGTCCCCTCATGGATTACCTCGCTGACAGATTCAGTGACTTCCTGGTTAGACTTCGAAGGGCTGCAGTCAGGAATGTCGACGTCGATGGTTGATTCCAGCGTGCCTTACGTGGCTCTTGCCGGTGGCTTTTCGCTGGTCGCCGTCGGCCGAAAGGGACTCTCCGATGCGGAAGCGTTCGAAGCAGACGATCCGGGCGCTGGGTTGTGGAAACCGGACCGTCGATCCGGTCGGCCTACCGACCGTCGTCGCTTTCGCTGGTTTGGATTCGCAACGAAGGATCGCCGCAACAGGCCCAGCGAAGAAGTGTCTCCGGAACGACCGACTTCGAAGCAGAACCTGGCTGAGCCCGACATTTCCGAAGCATTCGCCATGTCGTTGATGCAGTCTGTCGGCGAAGATGCTTTTGTTCTGTCTCCAATGCCGTCAGGTGACGAACTGCCGGACGACGATTCGGAAGACAGCTCATTGTCGCTGGAACTGGTCGCAGCCGGTGCCGTAACAGTAGTTGGCGGCGCTTACGCTGGCCGGTCTCGCGGCAGCAAACGGCCGAATCACGTGCGGCCGACCATCGACTATTCAGGGACGACGTTGCCTCGGTCGTAGGCTAAGGCCGCGGACATCACCCAATGAATAGTCATTCAGTTAATGCTTCGGTTCGCGACTTTGCTGCCGCATGGGACACTGCCTGCCGACCGATCGTGCTTGATTATCTTGAGAGTCGAAGCGGTTCGGCACGCGCGGAGCTTGCGGCTGACCTGATCCGCATCGACCTGCAACACCGGTTGCGGCTTGGTGAAGAAGTACACATTGACGAGTATCTACACGACATCCCCGAATTGCGGGACGCGGAAGTGGAGCTTGTCGCGCTGCTGATTGACGAACACGCCTTGAGGACCGAGGCCGGGCAGGTGGTCACGCTCGAGGAGTATGCCAGGCGGTTTCCCGAGCATGTTGACACGCTCCGCAACGAGCTGGGGCTGACGGATGATCGAATGCGTTCGCCGCAAGCTTTGGGGATTACATCATCCGAGACTGGCGGACATTCAGCGGACGGTGAACAGCAGCTCGAACCCGGCAAAGTCATCGGCGACTTCCGTATCCAGAAGTTGCTTGGTGCAGGCGGCGTGTCGCGAGTATTTCTGGCGACTCAGTTGTCACTGGATCGCCAGGTCGCGTTGAAAGTCACGGTCGAGTCGGACGAAGACACGTCGGGTGGGAATGAAGGCCGCACGATGGCCGCGTTCTCGCACCCGCACATCGTCCCCGTCTTTGCCGAGGAACGCGTCGGGCGACAGCGGCTCCTGGCGATGGAATATGTTGATGGCCCTACGTTGTCCGAATTTCTGGATTCCGCGAGGAGCCGCTTCCACGGCTCTGGAAACCGTAAAGTCGCGACTCAGTCCGAAGCTTTGTCGCTCATCGGCGAACTCTGCCTGGAACCACAATCTGACAGAAACACACAGCGGCGCGACGTGTCGTGTCGTGACTTCCTCTGCAAAATCATCCGCGATCTGGCCCGCGCTTTAGCTGCAGCGAATGCCAGGGGAGTGATTCACAGCGACGTCAAGCCGGCAAACATCCTGCTCACGCGAGATGGCAAGGCGATGCTCGCGGATTTCAACGTTTCTTTCCGGCAGGATTCAGTCAGTGCTGAGCCGCCACCGGTTGGCGGCACCCTGCTCTATATGTCGCCCGAGCAGCTTGGCATTCTGACCGGCAGCGAGTCTCAGGCCCGTCTCGACGAGAGATCCGATATCTATTCCCTGGGCCTGGTCCTGTTCGAAGTTCTGACCGGCGGGTGGCCATTTCTCGAAGGCAATGTCTCGACCGATCCAGTCATCGCGTCTGGCCAGTTACAGGCGAACCGCCTGTCCTCGCCCATCGAGTTTCCTGCTGGCAGTCGATGGCTGACGCCGGGGCTCAAGTCGATCATCGAAAAGTGCCTGTCTCCGCAACCCGAGGATCGATACCGGAGTGCTGATGAGCTGGCTGACGATCTGGACCACTTTTTGACGCATCGACCGTTGAAGACTGCGCTTGAAACAAGCCGCCTTGAGCGAACGTTGAAATGGATCAAACGCAGTCCGGCGCGAGCGATTCTCGCGGCGACGGTTGTGGGTACGGCGTCGTTGCTTGTGTTCATGTTTCGTTTGAACGATCGGTCACAGGATTCGCCAGCCTCTTACGGCACCGAAATGCCGCGCGTCGCCGTCACGACACTCACACCCGGCGCGGCGAAGCGTTCAAGGGAGGCCGACATTGTTGGGCAGCAATTATTAGCTGAAGGGAACTTCGTAAAAGCCGCACAGCACTTTGAGCTTGCCACCGGACTGAATCCCCAGGCGGCGACAACCTGGCATAACCTCGGCGTCGCTCGCTTCCGTCTCGGGCAGTTCGCTGATTCGCTCAGCGCCTTCGACCGAAGCATCGCCCTCGGCAACGAATCCGGCCTCGCCTACTCCCACCGAGCCGCCGCCCGCTTCGCACTCGGCGACGAGGCTGGTGCCCAGGCAGACTGCGACACAGCTATAGAATTCGCGTCACCTCAGGAGAAAGACGAAGTTCTCCTGAATCAGCAGGAGTTCGACAACCGCCGAACTCCAGTTGCATCGCCAGTCCGCCAGGTTACGCAATGAATCCAACCGTCATTCAGGGATCGACGGCTCATTCGCTGATGTTGTGGGGTGGCGGCGGGATTTGCCTTCACTTCTTTTGTACGGATTCCATCAAACTCGCTCGACGGGTAGCCGCCTGCGATCAGTCCACTCGCTAACACGTCCCACAGACGGCGAACGGTCAACCCACTTTCATCCAGAGATGCCGCTGGCAACGTTCATCTCGTCTTCGTTACGTGTGTCCATTCAGGCAGTCAGTCTGCACGATGACCAGCCAACATTTGTTCTGTATGTCGTGATGACAGGTGCTTCAACGATGGCATTACCCGATCTCACTTCGATGACCGTGCCTATCACGCTTAAGCAACTATCCACACCGATAACGTTAACGCTTTCAGGATATGTGACATCCAGAGAATGCTGTTGTTCATATCCAGAAAACTAAACAGCAATCCCGGTGGGGCCGGCACCTTCCCAGGCATGTGCAGCGATGAGGTCAGCGATCTGTTCTGCCGAGTCTCCATTGCCGTAGGGATTCGAATCGATCTGACGTCGTGAGTACTCTTCCGCGTCCTGCAGGAGCCTCGAAACTGACCGGATAATGCCTTCGCTGGAAGCACCAACCAGCTCGACAGCGCCAGCCTCGACCGCTTCAGGACGTTCGGTCGTTTCCCGCATCACGAGGACAGGCTTGCGAAGCGAGGGAGCTTCTTCCTGGACCCCGCCGGAGTCGGTGAGGATCAGGTCTGCTTGATCCATCAGCCAGACAAATTCCGGATACGAGGCTGGCGGAACCAGATGAACGTTCTGCAGGCCAGCAAGTGCACCGTTGACAGGACCGCTGACATTGGGATTCAGATGGACCGGGTACATGAAATCGACATCTGCGAACCGCTCCGCCAGTTGCGCGATCGCGTGGCAAATATTTGAGAAGCCGTCGCCAAAATTCTCGCGGCGATGGCCTGTGATCAGGACCATGCGGGAGCGACAAAGCTGCGGATATCGAGCGGCCCAATGTTCCGAGTTGTCGCGTTCCCGTTCGATCGCCCAGAGCAGTGCGTCGATAACGGTGTTACCGGTCACATGAATCTGCTGCGGGGATACTCCTTCGAGACGGAGATTTTCAGCTGACTTCTGAGTCGGAGCACAGTGGAGTCCGGCAACCAGACTGGCAACGCGACGATTGAACTCTTCCGGCCAGGGAGCGTACATGTCACCGGTCCGCAAACCTGCTTCGACATGAACGAAGGGAATCCGGTGATAGAACGCGACCATGGAAGCAGCCATCACGGTCGTCGTGTCGCCCTGCCCGACGATACAGTCGGGAGCGTGATGGCGAACCGCCTCATCCAATCCGTCAATGCAGCGTGACGTCAGGCTGGCCAGGGTCTGATTCGGCCTCATCAGGTCGAGATCGACGTCCGCCGAGATACCGAAATACTCGGCCACCTGAGCGACCATCTCGCGATGCTGGCCAGTGAAGCAGACGATCGGCTCGATACCATCCCGCCGCTGGCATTCCCGGATAACGGGAGCCATTTTGATGGCTTCGGGGCGAGTTCCGAGTACGAGCAGTGGACGTGTGGAATTCACAGTTGCCTTCCGTGGCAGTCTGAATTGCTGTGTTTCTTCTTCGCGTGAAGTGTCTCGGCTAAGGTTAATGTGTCCGAACCAGCTTCCGGCAATTGGAATCTCAGCAGATTCGTCATTACCGCGAAGTCAGGAGCCCGATAACGGGTGCTGATTTCCCGCCGTCGCGGGCATGACAGGTGAAATCGGCAGGTTATTTCGAAAGCAGTCCAACTGAACTCAAGCAAAGAATCGGACGAGGATTGGTAACGCATCGCAATCCGGCAGATCAAGATGGGAATTCGTCAGGCGATGTGCGAATACACGCAACGACCGCGACTCAGAGACGCATTGCGAATACACCGCTCGCAGTTATATAGTGAGATGGTTCTGGCGAAGGTCAATCGCGTCCGGGCGAGCGGGGCGTCAATGGAATCAGTCCGAGTTCTACGCGAACGTGGCTACGGCGAAACGCTGGAGTGTACCGGCCAGGAATCAAACTGATGTTTGAACATTGAGTGAACGATCGAGGGCCACGCGTGAGAATAACTCTCAGAATCTTTCTAGCCTTTGCTGTGCTGTTTGCAGAGCGCGGTCGCGCTGCGGAAGAAGCAGACTTCCAAGGGGATGTTCAGCCTCTGCTGCAGGAGTTCTGCCTGCGCTGCCATAACGTCGAAAAGATGACGTCGGGCATTCGGGTCGACCGCCTGGATGGCTCACTGGAAAACAGGCATCTCTTCCTGTGGAAAGACATTCTTAAGCAGATCAATACCAAAGCGATGCCACCTGAAGACGAGCCACAACCCACTGCCGATCAGCGGCGGTTTCTGGTCGAGTGGATCACCGGAGCGATGGCGGTCGCCAGGAGTCGAAATGCTCAAAAGAACGGATCGATCCGCCGACTGACTGTTGCGCAGTATCGGAATACGCTGCGAGACCTGCTGGGACTCGAAGATCATCTCACGGATATCCTGCCGGCAGATGCTGTCTCGAGGGACGGATTCGTCAATAACGGACCGACCATGCAGTTGTCTCCGTTGCTGGTTGAGGCCTACTTCGACATTGCTGAGCGGGCGCTCGACCTGTGCATCGTCGATGAGAAATCAAAACCCGCGATTCAGAACTTTCGTGTGGATCTGGGAGCCGCCATCAATCCGGAGCCGTGCAAGGACAACCTGATTCTGGGAGCACTCAGCCGGCTGCTCAATAATGACGATTTCCAGGTGACTGAACTGACGCCTGTGAAGCCGTTCGATTTTGAACCATTCAGGATGCGAACAAAGTATGACTTCATCGAAGGCTATGCCGGCAACGGAACCGTACGTGGATGGAGGAACTACGACAGCATTTACCACGCCGTGTTTGCCTGTATGCGTGGAAGCGACGGTTACCCGAAAGGGCATGCGTATCAGACGATCTCCGATGGACTGTTGTTGCGGCCGGCAATTCCAAGCGCCGAACTGTTCCAGGTGGAGAGTACCTACGGCCCGCGGGCGAATTTCAAGATCTCGCTCCGTGAACTGCCCGACCAGGGCAGATTTCGAGTCAAGGTAAAAGCCGCTCGATACAACGACGGTCTGCTGCTGGACTCGGGCGCCGAGGCACAGGTCGAAAATTCTGAAGGTGCCATCACCGTTGCTGGTGTCGCGGAATCGCAGACCGTCGAGATTGAACACAGCGGGATCTATCAGGCGGACGTCCATTTGCGGTCCTACTCAGAGGAATCCATTAAGCCTCCGGAACCCGAGAAGCCGCAGGATCTGACACTTAAACTCGGCGAACGCCAGTTTTCTGCCACTCTTCAGCAGTCGGCATTCATTGCCGTACGGCTGCCGGAAGGACCGCTGACAGTAGCCGCTCAGTACGGCAACAATTCTGCATTGGATCGCGTCGTCCTGACTCGTCTGCATGAGTCGCACGAGGTTGCGAAACGCTTTACAGCATTTGAAAAGCGATCACCGCGACTTGGCGTACACGTCGGATTGCGCCGCGACTGCGGGAGTACGCTGACGAGGGTGGGAGATGTGCAGACTGTCTCGACGGGTGAGTTAACAGAGTATTTATTCGAAGGGGCAATCAACAACTTTCCGAGCCCGGACGTCGAGAAGGACAACGTCAACTACCTGGCCGGCATTCGTGAGATTGGCGTCCGCAGCGAATTTACCGACGGCCGCGACATGCCTCGTCTGCTAATTCGCTCGGTGGAGTTTGAAGGCCCGCTGTACGAATCCTGGCCACCAGCGACGCACCGGAATATCTTCATCGAGTCAGCTAATAAGAAAGAACCGGCTGCTTACGCGCAAGAGGTGATCCGATCGTTCGCAACGCGAGCGTTTCGTCGACCGCTCACCGACGCCGAGAAAGCTGCTCTCTTCGCCATCCAGGAAAGTTCGTTTGGCGAGAGCGGTAACTTTGAGGAAAGTATCAAAGACGCGTTGCTCATCGTGCTGACTTCGCCGCAGTTTCTGTTCATGATCGAAAACAGCGTCAGTCCGGAACCAGAGAAACTCGACGCTTACGAGCTGGCTTCCAAGCTGTCGTACTTTCTCTGGAACGCGGGGCCGGACAGCCGGTTGCTTCAACTGGCAGCCGCCAACTCGCTGCACACGTCACTCGATGCGGAAACGGAGCGGATGATCCGCGACCCGCAGTTCAGGCAGTTCACCAGCGAATTCGTTTCACAGTGGTTGAGTCTCGATAAAGTCGACGTCGTCGAGGTGGATCGAAAGAGATACCCCAGACTGACGCGCGACACGAAATCGCAGCTGCGTGATGAGCCAGTTGAGTTCGTGCACTATCTGATTCAACAGAACCTCTCGCTGAGAAATATCGTGCAGTCGGATTTCATCGTGGCGAATGAAGTCGTCGCCAGCTACTACGACCTGGCGGATCGCACGGAAAGCGGGTTCAGATTTCTTCCGATCAGGCACGAGCGGCAGGAGCTGGGAGGCGTACTGACTCACGCCGGCATTCTTGCGGCGCTGTCCGATGGTCGAGAGTCGAACCCTGTCAAACGCGGTGCCTGGCTGGCTCGCAAAATCATTGCCGAGCCGCCCGATGATCCGCCGCCCAATGTCCCCGCCTTGCCGGAAGACAATTCACCGTTGACTCTGCGAGAGAAGCTTGAGCGACACCGCAACCAGTCGGGGTGCGCCAAGTGCCATGCCGGAATCGACCCGTGGGGAATCCCGTTCGAACAGTTCGATGCCGGCGGACTATTCAAGAAGGACTCCACAGTGGATGCACATTCGACACTGCCTGACATGACCGAGATCGCAGATTTGAACACATTGAAGAAGTATCTTGCGGAAGATCGAATCGATCAGGTGGCGTTCAGCTTTCTGAAGCATCTGGCATCGTACGCCGTGGGCCGCAGCCTGACCTACAACGAGATTGAGTTTCTCAAGGAAAAGGGGATAGGATTGAAACCCGGCGACTACCTGATGCGGGACATGATTCAGTTTGTCGTCAACAGCGAACTGTTTCTGATGAAGTAAAGACATGCCGACCGCTGATTACGCTTTGGACACTTCTTCGATACACGGCGACATTCCAACACGGACACGACAATGGCCAATTCAGCTCAACTCGATCGCCGTTCCGTGCTCAAAGGCCTGGCGGGAGCGACGCTTGCTCTGCCGGTCCTCGAAGCGATGGGAGCGGAAGTAGCCGAGCAGATTCCTCGACGATTCTGTGCTCTCTACACCGCCAATGGGATGTCGCTTCCCCGGCAGGAGCACGGCATCAGTGACTGGCACTGGTTTCCTTCGGTCGAACAGGACGAACAGTTCGTGTTCGGCAAATCGACCGAACCATTATCGCCGTTTCGCAAACAGCTGAGTTTCATGGGCGGTCTGTATCACCCGAGTGGTCCCAAGGCTGACCCGCACGTGTGTTCGGACATGTGGTTGACCGGCGCTCCGCTGCATGATTCAAAACCCGGAACGTACAACTCCGTGGCACTCGACCAGGTCATCGCGCTGCACACGAAGCAGTACTGTCGGCAGCCGTCGCTCGTCCTGTCGATTGATGCGGGGACGGGATTCCTGTCGCGGACGGGAACGATTTCCTACAGCCTGGATGGCAAGCCGATCCCTGCTGAGAACAATCCCCGCCGAGTCTTTGATCGTCTGTTTCGCGGTGACCGAGTGTCGCTTGAATCGAAACGCGACAAGTTGAAGCGACGCCTCACACTGGTCGACGCCGTCCTGGAGAATGCAAGAGCGCTCAACCGAAAACTGGGCCAGCCTGATAAACAGAAGATGGACCAGTATCTGACGTCGTTGAATGAAGTCGAGTCACGGCTGATTGCCTCGGAGAAGTGGATCGACATTCCGCTGAAGACACAGGACTACTCGCATCTCGATCTGGATGTCACATCAGAAGGCGAACCGCGGGACTACTATCGCAACATGTTCGATCTTATTGCTCTGGCGTTCGACGCGGACATCACAAGATCGGTCGCATTTATGCTGAACCGCGAAGACGGCATGGGCATCAGCGATACCTTCCCGCTGAAACTCGGTTTGACGCGAACACATCACAGCCTCTCGCACGCCGGAGATAAAGACGGGCAGCTTGAATTCGCCAGATACGATCGATTCCTCAGCGAGCAACTGGCGTACTTCTTCGGTCGACTGCAGGAGTACAAGGACAAGAACGGCACGGTGCTCGATAACAGCATCGTGCTTTTCGGAAGCGGAGCGAGCACGACGCACTATCCGAAGAATCTTCCGACGCTGATCGCCGGAGGCGCTAACATGGGTCTCCGACATGGCAGCTTCTGGAGAAACGGCGAGACGCCGATGTCGAATGTCTTCCTCAGCATTCTGCGTTCCATGGGAATTGAGCAGGACTCATTCGCAGACAGCACAGCCGTGTTGCACGATTCGATCTTCTCGGCTGTTTAGTTCGTCCGGCCGGTGGAAACCCGCCCTACGGAAATCCGAGTCCATGTCCTACTGATGTCTGCCTGCCTGATGTCTGTATACCGTTGCGATTTGCAGTATTTTCGAGTGGCGATTTCGTCCCGTTCTTCTCAACTGGATTCTGAAGTAAGCCTCATGATGATTCGAACAACAGCTCCTGCTCTGCTGGTGGTGGTGTGTTTCGGGGGCAGTGCATTTGCCGGCGATGGCGACATCAATTTCAGCCGCGACATATTGCCGCTGCTGTCCAACAACTGTTTCAAGTGTCACGGACCTGACAAAGCTCACCTTGAAGCAGGACTGCGACTCGATAAACGCGACTCGGCGATTCTGAAACTGGAGTCGGGACATGCAGCCGTAGTGCCAGGCGACAGCAATCAGAGTGAACTCTTTCGAAGGATTACGTCAGCCGACCCGGAAGAGAGGATGCCGCCTGTCGATTCGGGCAAGACGCTGACCACCGAGCAGATTGCTCTGATCCGAAAGTGGATCGATGGCGGAGCAGAATGGTCAGGGCACTGGGCGTTTCAGCCACCGCAGAAACCGGACATTCCGACAACGAATCAAGAACGGCAAGCGCACAATTCGATCGACAGCTTCATCCAGGCACGGCTTGCCGCCGCAAACCTTTCGCAGGAACAACGTGCGTCGAAGGAAACACTGATTCGCCGAGCGACGCTTGACCTGACTGGTCTGCCACCAACTGTCAGCGATATCGATGCGTTTCTGGCAGACGGTTCTGATCAGGCTTTCGAACGTGTTGTCGATCGCCTGCTGGCTTCAAAGACATACGGCGAACACATGGCTCGTTTCTGGCTTGACGCCGCTCGCTACGGTGACACTCACGGACTGCACCTGGATAACGAACGTTCGATCTGGCCGTATCGCGACTGGGTGATCGCCTCATTCAATCGCAATCAGCCGTTTGATCAATTCACCATCGAGCAGCTTGCCGGCGATTTATTGCCGGAGCCGACTGTGCCTCAGCGAGTGGCGACGGGCTTCAACAGGTGCAACGTCACCACCAGCGAAGGCGGATCGATCGATGATGAATATTACATGCGTTATGCCGTTGACCGGGTTGAGACGACAGCCACCGTCTGGCTTGGACTGACCGCCGGTTGTGCGGCGTGTCACGATCACAAGTTTGACCCGTTGACGCAGAAGGAGTTTTATCAGCTGTTTTCGTACTACTTCAGCCTGACCGAACGAGCGATGGACGGGAATGCGCTGCTTCCGCCGCCCAGTGTGAAGATTCCCTCCGAGACGCAATCTGCTCAGAAGACGCAGTACACGCAGGACCTGACAGCGGTCGACGCACGCATCGCAGCGCTGCTGGCTGATTTCAAGTACACCGACCCGACACCAACCGAGCCTCTCGGCGAACTGAGCGAGGAGCAACTCATCTGGATTGACGACGAACTCCCGGCAGGTGCAAGTCCTCAAGGCAACGGCACGCCACCATGGCAGTTTGTCGAAGCTCCCGATCACCCGGTCCACAGTGGCAGGAAGTCGACTGTCCGGACAGGCGCGGGCGAGGCGATCACTCAGCATTTCTTTACGGGAGCGACGGACAAGCTGAAACTCGGCGAGAACGCGAAACTGATCGCGTGGGTGTATCTCGACCCGCAGAATCCACCGCAAACAATCCAACTTCAATTCAACAATGGCACATGGGAGCACCGGGCGTCGTGGGGAGCCGACAAGGCATTCGGCGCCGGACGAAAGAATGCGTCGAACCAGCTCATCGGCGCGCTGCCGGAAACCGGCAAGTGGATTCGTCTGGAAGTCGACGCCACATTGGTAGGTCTGAGTCCCGGGTCCGAGCTGAATGGCTGGGCCTTCACTCAGGTCGGGGGGACCGTTCACTGGGACTCTGCGGGAGTGACCTCGCAATCATTGTCTAACGAGCAGAAGCGGTCACTATTTGCGTGGGAGCAGTTCCGCGCGAAGGTGAAACAGCCTGCATTGCCAGCAGAAATCCAGAAACTGCTCGATGTCGAAAAACCAAAGCGAACGCCCGAACAAACCGAGCAGTTGACTGGCTACTTCATTCAGAATGTGCACCCCGATTCGCGTGCGATGCTGGCAGAACCGCTGCAGCAGCAGGCAACTCTCAGGAAGCAACTGGCCGATCTGGAGAATGCAATTCCGGCCACGCTGGTCATGGAGGATCGTCTCGAACCACGACAGGCTCATGTCCTCGAACGCGGCCAGTACACCGAAAGGCGTGAGGCGGTTTCGTCGGCTGTTCCCGAGTGGCTGGCTCCGGCCATACCGAATGCGCCGGCCAATCGGCTGGGACTCGCCCAGTGGCTCGTACAGCCGAGGCATCCTTTGACAGCGCGCGTCACGGTCAATCGATTCTGGCAGCAGTTGTTCGGAACTGGCCTGGTCAAAACGTCGGAAGACTTTGGCGTGCAGGGTCAGCATCCGTCACATCCGGCGCTGCTTGACTGGCTGGCGATTGACTTTGTCGAATCCGGCTGGGACGTCAAACGCTGTTTGAAACAGATTGTCATGACAGCCACTTATCAGCAGTCGTCACGAGTGACTCGGGAAAAGCTGGAGGCTGATCCAGAGAATCAAATGCTCGCGCGGGGGCCGCGGTTTCGACTCGATGCGGAAGTGATCCGCGATCAGGCACTGTCTCTAAGCGGACTTCTGATCGACACCATTGGTGGAAAGAGCGTCAAGCCATACCAGCCAGCAGGCTTGTGGAAGCCAGTTGGTTTTGGAGGCAGCAACACGTCAGTGTTCGTGCAGGATACGGGTGACAAACTGTTTCGTCGCAGCATGTACACGTTCTGGAAACGGACCGTGCCACCACCGTCGATGGCAACTTTCGACGCGCCTGATCGTGAGACCTGCCAGGTTCGACGCGCACGCACCAACACGCCGCTTCAGGCACTCGTTCTGATGAACGACGTCCAGTATGTCGAGGCCGCGCGGAAGTTCGCTGAACGAGTCATCAACGAAGGTGGCTCCCGCGTCGACGAACGAGTCACATTCGCATTCCGATCGGCGGTCGCTCGGAGACCGAACGCGAGAGAAATGCAGTCACTGACGACGCTGTTCACCGAATACCTGAGCGAATTCAAAAGTAGCCCTGACCTTGCCACGAAGCTGTTATCGAACGGAGAGTCTCCTCGTGATGAGAAGCTGGAGGCCACCGAGCTGGCTGCCTGGACAATGGTGACTCACCTGCTCCTGAATCTGAGCGAGTCAGTGACAAAGGGTTGAGCAATCGGGTTCGAATTTGAAACTCGGTTGCTCTTTCACTCGTTCCCAGACGCCGACATGGGAACCGGCAAATAGATGAATACAAGGTAATTAGCGATGAATCCATTCCGGGAATCAGCTCTCGTTGAAACGCGACGACATTTCTTTGGTCGAACAGCGACTGGCATAGGTGCCGCAGCTCTGGCGTCGCTGGTAAACCCGGACCTGTTTGCTGACACGTCTGCTGGCGCGGACGCTCGCAGTAATGGAATTCCAGGAATTCCGCATTTTGCCCCAAAAGCGAAACGCGTGATCTACCTGTTCATGTCCGGTGCTCCATCGCAGTTGGATATGTGGGATTATAAGCCAAAGATGAACGACTGGTTCGACAAGGACCTGCCGGATTCCGTCCGTAACGGCCAGCGTATCACGACGATGACGTCAGGGCAGAAGCGTTTCCCGATTGCTCCCTCGATCTTCAAGTTCGGGCAACATGGTTCCAATGGTGCGTGGGTAAGCGAAGTGCTGCCATACACCGCAAGAATGGTCGACGATCTGGCCGTAATCAGGACGGTTCATACAGAAGCGATCAACCACGACCCGGCGATCACTTACATCCAGACCGGCAGTCAACTGCCGGGACGACCCAGTACCGGAGCGTGGATGTCGTACGGGCTGGGCAGTATGAACGAAAATCTGCCGGCATTTGTCGTCCTGCATTCGACAGTGAACGGCAACTTCGGCGGACAGGCACTGTACTCGCGGCTGTGGGGAGCCGGATTTCTGTCAACGCGACATCAAGGTGTCAGCCTGAGATCAACCGGAGATCCGGTCCTGTACTTATCCAATCCCAATGGAATGTCGACCGCGATGCGACGTCGGATGCTGGACGAATTGAGCCTGTTGAACAATGAACGCTTCAACGAAGTCGGTGACCCGGAGATTCAATCCCGAATCGCTCAGTATGAAATGGCCTATCGCATGCAGACGTCAGTTCCCGAACTGACTGACATTTCCGGCGAGACCAAAGAGACGCTCGATATGTACGGGCCAGATGTCGTTAAACCGGGAACCTTCGCGGCCAATTGCCTGCTGGCTCGACGTCTGGCCGAACGTGGAGTCAGGTTTTCTCAGGTTTTCATCCGCCAGTGGGATCAGCATGGCAACCTGCCTAACGATATTCGCAGACAATGCGGCATCATCGATCAGCCGTGCTACGCGCTCGTTCAGGATTTGAAGCAGCGAGGCATGCTGGATGACACGCTGGTGATCTGGGGCGGCGAATTCGGTCGGACAATCTACTGCCAGGGTGGACTTACGAAAACGAATTACGGCCGCGATCATCATCCGCGATGCTACACCAAATGGATGGCCGGAGCCGGCATCAAAGGGAGCACGGTTTACGGTGAGACTGACGACTTCAGTTACAACATCAACGAGAACCCGGTGCACATTCACGATTTGAACGCGACAATTCTGCATCAGCTCGGCATCGACCACGAACGCCTGACGTACCGCCATCAGGGCCGAGATTTCCGCCTGACCGACGTTCACGGAAACGTCGTGAAGGACATCCTTGCTTAGGGGCAGGATACCTGAACGGTGACGCGAACTGCAGGACTTAGATGTACGACTGGTTTCTTCACTGCCCCTCGGTATCGGCGCTTTCAGACACTCAAACAGGACCGGATTCCATGATTCCACCAACGCTCTCGTCCCTGTACGGCACGGTCGTTTTGATCTTCGCGATGTCGACAACGGTGTTCGCTCAGAACTCGCCGTACGACATCTTTCCGACCGCGGACCCTCCCTACTATCGCGTGCGCTACGAGGCTTCGACGCAGCCGGGTGAGTTGATCTTTCCCGTCAATTACACCGTCTGGATTCCACAGGACGTGAAGACGTTGCGCGGAGTGGTTGTGCATCAGCACGGTTGCGGTGAGGGATCGTGCAAGTCTGGTCTGACCGGGGCCTACGACCTGCACTGGCAAGCGCTGGCGAAGAAGCACAACTGCGCGTTACTGGCTCCTTCCTACGAGCAACCTCAGGGAGCAGACTGTCAGATGTGGTGCGATCCTCGAAATGGTTCCGATTCCGCGTTCCAGCAGTGTCTGGGTGATCTTGGCAGGAAGTCGGGACATCCCGAGTTGGCCACAGTACCGTGGGCTTTGTGGGGGCACAGTGGTGGTGGTCACTGGGCGGGCGGAATGGTACTGCTGCATCCGGCGCGCGTGGCCGCCGCGTGGCTCCGCTCGGGCGTGCCGCTGCTGGAGCAGAATCCGGAACGTCCTGAAATCAAGGCTCACACGTTGTCCGACGCCGCGCTCAAGGTACCTGTAATGTGTAATCCGGGCACGAAAGAGGGCGTGACTGTCAAAGATGGCCGATTCGCCAAAGTGTGGCCTGCGAATGAAGCGTTCTTCAGCGGGGTCCGTGGCAGAGGAGGCCTCATCGGTGTCGCCGTCGATCCATTGACGGCGCACGAGTGTGGCAATCAACGCTACTTCGCGATCCCCTGGCTGGACGCCTGCCTGAGTGTCCGACTTCTAAACCTCAACGGCAAGACGCTCAAGGCAATGCCAACCGACGACGGATGGCTGGCCATGCCAACAGGCTTCGAAGCTGTTCCGGCCGCAAAGTTTCACGGCGATCCCATGAAGGCAGCGTGGCTGCCCGGCGAGGCCGTTGCGCGAAGCTGGATGCAGTATGTCAAAGACACAGCTGTAACCGACACCACACCGCCTCCTGCACCATCCAACCTTCGTCGAAGTGGCAACAAACTAAGCTGGGATGCCTCAGCCGATCTCGAAAGCGGTCTGGCCCGTTTCATCATCGAGCGAGACGGAGACTTTCTGGCAAACGTTCCAGAGCACAGCAACAACCCCTTCGGCCGACCGATCTTTCAGAACCTGCAGTACAGCGACACTCCCACACAACCTTTGGTGCAGATGCTCTTCACGGTCCCACAATCCGACTCCGTCAACAAGCACACGTACCGCGTGATCGCCGTGAACACGGTCGGCCTGAAGTCAAAGTCAGGCACGGCGGTTACTCAGGAATAGTAGACACGGCAAACAAGTTGTCAGGCCGCGAGTTCATGCCTGACGCGATTACGAAGGACGCATTTGCGACCAGTGTTTCTCAACATTCATATGCCACCATCTTGATTCATGTGGCACCATCTTGAACGCAAGGAACACAGGGATCCCGCACAGTGGAAGAGAGACCTCTCCGTGAACTCTGCGCTCTTGTTTTTTCACCACTGCGACATTTGCATCACAACTGTTTCGGAAACGTTTAGTGATGGGAGCCGTTGACGGAAACTTCCTCGACAGCAGCGAAGTGGCCGACGCGGACGACGTCGACTGTTTCGACACAGGCTGTCACGTGGTGGTCGGCGAGGATGTCTCGGCGCAGAAAGTCGATGACGTCATTACAGACAGCGACGGGTGCAATGACTTCGATGCGGATGTGCTCGTTTTCGGCGACAGAGTCGATTTCGATGTTGCGTCGTCCGGCTCCCGTACACGTCGTAACTGTGTAGCCGGTGACTCCGCACTTCACGAATTCGTCGAGCAGCCAGTACTTCAACGAATGATTGGCCATTACGGTGACGCGACGAATTGCGGCCAGACCTCGCTTTCTGGCCGCCTGAGCGTTTTCGGCCAGCGGCTGCAGTGTGTCGAGACCTCGAACTTCGAAGGTTAGACCTTCCTGCTGGAAGTCACGTTCCATTTCTTCCAGCTTGCCCATCACGCTGTGGTCAACAAGCTGCGTATCAGAAAGGTCGATGATCAGGTTTCGGCGCTGAACCAGCCCGATGTCTTCAATCTGTCGACGGAACGGAATCCAGTTGCTGAACACAGCTGACTGTCGCGCGATGATCATGCTGGTGTCTGCGTTGACGTCTTCAACTTCCAGATACGGTTTGAAGAGAGATCGGAGCGGCACTCCGTTTGAGACGTGGATAATCATTTTCAGGACGATGCCTGCGGCAACTCCGATCAACAGGTCGGTTGCGAGCACGACGACAAGAGTCGTTACAAAGATGGCGAGCTGTTCTTTGCCGATGTGGTAGACGTCAATGAATTCCGTCGGATGCGCGAGTCGAAAGCCTGTGTAAACGAGCATCGCCGCCAGTGCGGCCAGCGGAATCTGGTGCAGGACGGTGGGGATCATCGCGACGCACAGTAACAGGAAGATGCCATGCCACATGTCGGCAAACCGAGTGCGGGCTCCGTTATCGATGTTCGCTTTGGAGCGGACGATTTCTGAAATCATCGGCAAACCGCCGACAAATGACGCGCACAGGTTTCCGAGTCCTACCGCGATAATGTCACGGTCCATGTTCGTCCTGCGCTTCCACGGGTCGAGCAGGTCGACGGCCTTGGCACTCAGCAGAGATTCCAGACTGCCGATGATGAAAAACATCAGCACCCATTTCCATGCCTTCAACTGACCAAGTGCTGAAAACTCAGGGTAGGTAACTTTGTCGAACATTCCGAAAACACGGTCTGGCATGTCGACGAGGTACTGATCGCTGAGCTGATATTCGTGGCCCTGTAGAAAGTAAGAATGAACGTGCAGCAGGTCGAAACCCATGCCCATCGGAACTGCAACAAGCAGAACGATCATCGGCGCTGGGATCAACTTCAGCGGGCCCAGTTTCCTGCCGATCGTCGGCCACAGAAACATGATAAGCAGACTGGCGACGCCAATTGCAGCGATCGCTGGATTGGCGTCGAGAATGTATTGAGGGATGTGCTGAACCATCGTGAGCGGATCGCCCTTTGCGCCGATGACTCCCAGCGCGTAAGGGATCTGCTTGATGATGATGATCACGCCGATCGCTGCGAGCATTCCGTGGACGGCGGAGATCGGAAAGAACTCGCCCAGAATTCCGGCTCGAAACATCCCGCACAGAATCTGTAACACCGCTGCAGCGACGCCGACGGCGAGTGCGGCTCGGTAGGCGTCCGGATTCCCGGCACCGCCGAAGTCATTTATGCAGCCCAGAGCGATCACAATCAGTCCGGCGGCCGGCCCTTTGATGGTCAGCTCACTGTTGCTGACAAACGTTGTGAGGATCGCTCCGATGATCGCTGTAAAGATTCCGGCAATCGGCGGATAACCGCTGGTGACCGAAATGGCCAGGCACAGCGGCAACGCGATCAGGAATACCAGGAACCCCGAAACGATGTCGTGTCTGAAGAATTTCATGGCCCCGGGGAATCGTCCACGTGGGATTTCATCGATGGGAGCCGTGGACTTGGGAGAGTTGGTGTCAGACATGGAACATACTCGGAGTGAAGAATGTCGGTGGGTTGGTTGCAGAACGTGAGAATCGTTGTTTCGGCTGCAAATCTGCGTGCCACTGGCTCTGCCAGTGCTGGTTGTCAGGTGGAATCTTCAATGTCACTGGAAAAGCCAGTGACACACGCCTTTCTCGCAGAGTGTCAATGCTTCGTTGCAGTGAACCAGGTAACGAGGCTGATGGTCGCTGACTTGTCAGGCGGCGGAGTGGTCTTGATCTCGCGGTGCTCAAGCAGCGCGATCGCCGCGTGGTATCGTGATTCGACGCCTGGCTGCGGGAAGAATCCGCCGCCAAGTATCAGCAGCGTCAGGACCAGAACGGCCAGTCGTTCACGCGGTCTCGCACACAGCGAAACCGACGTGACATGGCGAGTGCCGGTGAAGATTCGGAAGTACGCGTGCATCACGGCGATGCCGTTCAGGGCGGCGGCCAGCACGACGACAAAGCCGATCGCCGGGAAAACTTCGACGGCTCCCTCAAGAACAAGCTCTGCGCCGACGAAGCCGATCGTGCCAGGGAAACCGATGCTGGCGAGACCCGTCAATAAGAAGAACGCCGCGAGGGTTGGAGTGTGGTCGTAAAGTCCGTGGAACTTGTTCAGCGTAAGTGCGCCGGTGCGGGCTTCCATGGCTCGCAGAGTAAGGCCGAAGCCCGCGAGCGACATTCCGACCGACAACCAGACGCAAAGCGCACCGGTCAAGCCGGTTGGAGTGACCAGTTCCAGGCCAACCAGTACGAGCGACGAATGACTGAGGAACAGATAGCAGAAGAAGCGCCGCGGTTCAGTTTGAACCAGAGCCATGCAGGCAGAGTAGACGGCTGTGGTCAGTGAGACCAGAGCGATGGCTCGCAGGATCCAGTCGGGAGCAATCGGCAGGACCAGTCTCATGGCCGCGTACGCTCCGGCCAGCGGAGTGACGTAGAGCAAGGCAGTGCCGAATGTCGCTTTCTCGAAGAGGTCGGTCATCCAGCAGTGCAGTGGTGCGATGCCGCTGCGAATCAGTGCGGCCAGTGCTAAAAGTACGACTGCGGTTGCAGAGACAATCGACCCGGTCGATGAGAGGTCGTGAAGAGCTTGCCCGGCAATCAGCAACGCAGCGAACGCGCTCATATGAAAGACGTAAACGCGAGTGCATCTGCCTCGGGCAAGCAGTTCGAAGAACGGTGGCAGCGCACTGACAATCAACAGGCCGATGATGACCCACGGCTCTTTGCACGCGAGCGTTGCCAGCAACAATGCTTCAGAGAACAGTGCCCAGCCAAACGTGAAGCGATCGACTTTCGTTCTGACGGTCGCGAGGACGGTCAGCAGATAAACCAGAGCGGCCAGTGGCAGCAGCGGCGCGCTGAATTCATCAATGACGAAGACGTCTTTGTGAAAGACGGCTTCGATCAGACCCCAATGATCGTGAGCCTCAAAGACGTGCAGAGTTCCGAAGTCGAGCCACTCGCCGACGGCACACACGAATGTCAAGCCACAGATCCACAGGCAATGTCGTCGCGCGGTGTCACGGTCTCGAACCAGGCAGACGATCAGCGCGCCGATCAGCGGCAACAGGATTGAGATCTCAAGCCACGGCAGGTGCAGTTCAGACATGGAATGCCTCCGTGGCTGGTTCAACGGTTGATGCTTCAGCAGTAACCGACTTCGCGGGAAGCGGGTCCGGCGAGGTTGTCCCCCGATTCGAAAGGAACCTGATCCAGCGTTGTTCGGCCTGGTTACACCAGCGGAATGCCAGGACGAACGGACGCACGATGAATCGGTCGAGACTCGCGTCGAGGCACGCTCGTTCGAGAGCAAATCGGTACAGCCAGGTGCGTGCCCTCTGGCCGTTTACTGGTCGGTCGCTACTGGGCTCGCCTGTCAGGTGGCCGCCGATGGCGTTCTCCAGCGTGTGATAGTCGTGGAGTAAAGTCGGGGCTCGCAGCAGTTGCAGAGTCCTCATGCAGGCGTGACCGATGATATGAATCAGCGCGATGTATCTCAGTCCGCAGCCAATCTCCATCACGATGATTCCCACTTGAGTTAATGATGCGAAAGCGAGAGCACTCTTCACGTCAGTCTGCACTCGTTCGATAAGTGCTCCGGTGACGGCTGAGACCAGACCCAGCAGCACAACGGCAATGCAGAGCGCCGCCGATCGTTCAAGCACCGGACTGACTCGCAGCAGTAGAAACGCTCCCAGGTGGACGGACAGCGATCCGTAGAACACGGCGCTGGACGGAGTCGGTCCTTCCATCGCGCGAGGCAGCCACCCGGAAAACGGAACGAGAGCCGATTTACCAGCAGCCGCGACGAGCAGCAAAAGACCGACGAACAGTGCGTGCCCCTGCGAGATGGTGGCGCGGCCCTCGGGCCACGATCCGGAGCCCATCAGTCCGTCAAAGTCGCCTTCGCCCGTTAGATGGTGCAGCGTCAGTGCGGCAATCAGGAAGGAAGCATCGGCGATGCGGTAAACCGACCAGACTCGTTGAGCGTTGCGGACAGGTGCCGGTCGCTCGTGGAAATAAGCGACCAGCAATGCGGAAGAGAGACCGACAAGTTCCCATCCGATGAACAGCGTTTCGATCGTGCCGGCCAGTGACGACAGGATCATGCCGAGGACAAAGACAGCGTAGCAGAGGAAGAAGCGCCGGTATCCCGATTCTCAATGCAGGTAGCGGGTGGTGAATGCGCCGATCGTGCCGCACAGGACGAACGTCAGAATCACGAAAGGCACCGACAGGCGGTCGAACAGAAACTTCACGTGAAAGTGGAAGTGCTGTTCGGGAATCATGAACCAGTTGCCGAATTCGACCGTCACATGTCGCGTTCCGGTTGCCAGCATCATGAACAGGATCAGTGTCGCCGCCGTCAGACCCGTCACGATGGAAACCTGAGTGCATCGCGCCATGACTCGTTCGCCGAGCGGAAACTCCAGCAGCGATGTGAGGCCGAAAATCAGCAGCAGGGCCGCAGGGCTGATGACGACGCACGTGCCAAGGAAAGTGAAAATTGAATCG
Organism: Planctomycetota bacterium; assembly: GCA_027624335.1. Taxonomy (GTDB): domain Bacteria; phylum Planctomycetota; class Planctomycetia; order Planctomycetales; family Planctomycetaceae; genus JABMPE01. The sequence continues at coordinate 5,385 of JAQBWV010000071.1, read as the reverse complement.
ACGTCCAATGTGAAGTCTCAGTTGTCAGATCAGGAATTGGCCTGGCGGTCGTAGCGTGGGGCGTTTGAGAAAGGACTTTTGTCGCGGTCGCTACTTGGGATGATCGATGATTGAGGCGAAGCCGAGATGGACTCGCTGGCCGCTGTACCATTCGGTGGACGAGTGAACCTCGGGCAGTCGATCAGACTCGGGTATGTATTTTTTGAACACGCCTTTATGAAAGACGCGGATGTCCGATGACTCGGCGTCGATCGTGGCGAGCTGAACCCAGTCGCCTCGACAGAGCTGCTTGATGGCGGGATTCTGCTCGATGATCCGCAGCATGGCGTCGGGCGTAGTTTCGATCACAAATAGAATTCGCACCGGCTCGTGGATCTCGACCATTTGTGCCGAAAGGCCTGGCTTCAGATCGCTCGCGGCACCAGTCATCACTCCGAGCAGCGATGTGATGTTGTGAGGCAGTTTCGAGCCACAGCCGTAGCCTTCGGTGTCGACCGTCGAGAAATAGTACTCAAGGCTGATTCCGGCACAGACGGGGATGACTGCCTGAAGGATCCCTTCGAGAAGTGAGCAGTTTTCATCATCGAGTTCGGGGTCGTACGATGTCAGAAACGCGCGCCGATCCAGAAACAGGCCGCGGCTCCACTCTCTGCGTCCGACGAAGCAGAGCCCGTTCGTAGCGTGGTTGTACTCGGGACGGGCCTGTGAAAGATCCTGTGACCGCGATTCAACGTGCGTCAGCGCGTCCGCTGGTGATAGCGTCAGCTCGGCCGACTCGAACCTCCGGCATCTCTCGTGGGCATTCCTTTCCAGGGCCGCGATCAATGACGTTTGAGTTTCCTCAAAACATTGACGATGCGTGATGGGTAACCGATCGAGGTCGAAATACGACAGGCTGTCGTCGCAGGTATTGTGGTAGGCACCGACGAAGTACGTCGCGTCGAGAATGTGCAGATCGCGTTCGCCGAGAATGCGTCGGACTCGCGGGTCGTTGGCCATTTGAGCGAAAGCACGAGCGTTAGGGCCGCCGCGTCCGCCACTGCAGGCTCCGCAGTTGTAAGCCGATTCGTGCGGGTTGTTCAGGCTGCCTGAGCCGTGTCCGGTGATAATGATCAGCTTTGCAAAACGAGCGACCAGTCCGGCTGCACACAGTCCGCCAGCGACGATTGCTGCCATTTCATCGACGGAGAAACCAAGATGCTCTCCGTCTGGAGCTGGCGTCTCGGCCAGACGTTCCAGTCGCAACTCGGTCGCTGGCGGCTGCACGATTCTGCCGATTTCGCGGCGGATTTGAGCAGCCACTCTCGGGAACAGCGTTCGAGTTACAAGTGGAAACGTTGCCAGCGAGCCGGACATTCCGGCGATGACGCCGCCCAGCAGGCTGCGGGTTGCCATGTGCGACCAGCGAGTGGCTTTGCCGATGCGGCGGCGGCGATCGGCGCGGCGACGTTCCACCTTTTCCTGAGAATAGACGGACTCTTCCGTCACGTAGTGACTCGGAGTGACATTGACCGGGCAGAGCGGCGTGAAGTGGGCATCAGCGACGCCCTGGTAATACATCGCCACACCGTAGAATCCGGCAATACCGAACGTCTCGCAGTCGGGTGCGATTTCCTCCAGGTGTCGCCTGAAAGATTCTTCGCGATCGTCGATGCAGCACATGATCTGGAAACTCGGTGCTGATTGACCGGATTCCGCAGACACTCGCCCCTCTTCTGTTCGCTGGTCCGTTGCATGGGTATCGTGGTGGCAGAGGTCACGGCGACGTTGAGTGTGTACCGCCAGCGCGTCCAGCGTCTGGTTTCGATATTTCCGCTCGTAGGCCAGGTGGAAGATGCGACGACGTTCGACGTCTGAGAACGATTCGATCTCGCCCAGCAGCACTGTCCAGTGCTCGACCGAGAGCGACTGCAGCGATTCGGGGTTCCAACCCAGAAACTGAGCGAGCTGGAAGATACGAAACGTTCGCTGCCCCTCGCTGTCGTGTGAAGGCGACTCTTCACCGGAAGGAAGAGCGGCTTGCAGGCCTGCCAACGGGCCGGTGAAACCAAGCGACTCACGAGCGACAAAGGTCAGTGCGACTCGCTCAAGGACCAGTCGTACGGCCAGGAAGTCGAGCAGCGTTCCGGCTGGCGCGGGGTTCAGAGCCCACTCGGCGTTGGTCTCCATTTGCCAGACCATGCCCGCCCAGCCTCGCAACGCCAGCAGCGATTGCGTAATGAAGTCGTCACGTTCGGAATCGACGACGCCGAGCAGCGTCAGTGACTCGTCGATCGACGCAATCGAGTCATGTTCGGCGTGGCGAACGCGGCGAATTTCGGCGGCCAGTCCACGCCGCCACGATGCGGATGGCCCAGTCGTCTGACTGTAGATTTCCAGGAACGCGGCGAAGAGTCCTGATTGTCGTGCGGGCATTTGCTCGTGGGCGAATCCCTGATCCAGAAAGGCGGCGCAGATCTGCGTCAGCACTTCGTGGACAGGTTCGTCGGTGTCCTGGCCGGTGGCCTTGAGGACTGAGTCTCGCAGTCGTCGGTGTCGGAAACCGTTTCTCTCTTCGGCGGCACTCTCCGGTTGGGGTGCCAGTCGAATTGCATTTGCAGAAACTCGCCAGAGGAATTCGAGCACGAACGCTTCCCACTTGCGTTCGTTCCAGCCGTCAGGCGCGGGGCGACCGAATTCGGAGATCAGCTCATTCAGAATTGTCTCATTTGTTGTCGTTGCCGCGTCAGATTCAGCGTCGAGGTGCCGCATCACCCACCGTCGCGACTGCGAAATGAACTGTGAGCGTCTTTCGTCCGAAACTTCAGTGCGAAAGCGTTTTCGGGCGTCAGTTTCGGCCATGACCCAGCGAAGTTCTGAGTCGGGGCCAGTCTGCAGCGGAACCTGTAACATGCCGAGTCGCAAACGATGGCGAGTTCCCAGGACGCCGATCAGGTAGTCCGCCGAGTCTTCCAGGTCGTCGATGAGGACTTCCGAAAGATCATCCTGTCGAATGCGGCCTTGTTCGAGGTACGCGCGGTAGCGATCTTCCGGTAGATACGGATGGCATCCAAATGTTCTGCTGCCGGCTTTGACGCCTTCGTCAAACGACAGATCTTCGAATGCGTGCAACGTGTTGTGATGCACAAAGACGGTAATTGGCCCCTGCGACGGCAGCAGATGCGCAGCATGCTCGACCGCATGGCGAATTGCGCTGGCAGTGCTTTCATGTTCCGCGTTTGTCGCGTTACCTGAATCGGATTGTTCTTCAGCTACGGATTGCAAATCTGCACTCCTGACGCATTCATGAAACCGTCGGACGTTGAACCGTTATCAGTTGCGCGAATCGGCTTCGTCCTTTGAGAGCGATGGCAACGCTCAATGAAGTGCCTGACGAAAAACTCATCTTGTTTCACAAGAACTGATTGCAAGTCCAGAACAGGACTGAGCGAGTCAGGTCGCGGGCGCTTTTAGGCGACACTTACAGAATCCAGCGCGCCGCATCGTCTCAAACCGGAGCGGCTGAGTGGTCGGACACGATTCCGAATGCTGGCTTACGCAATCTGCGTGGTCGACGCTGCGGGCGGTCCGCGAGGGTCACCTGCGAGGTTTCGCGAAGGCGTCGTCACATCGGAAAGCAGTGTGATTCGACATTCGAGCGTTAACGAGTAATCCAGCATTGCTACTTCTGACGACAGTGACTCGTCGTCGTCATCGTCTTCTGACAACAGTGACTCGTACTCGTCATCGTCGTCATCAGCGTCTGAATCTGTGTCGGCACACTGGTGGACGGGGGAGTCCACCAACACTTTGATCACGGGTTCGACCAGCATCGAGAACGATGCTGCGAACAGTGCGAAAAGGGACAACAGATTGAAGAGCGAGGACGGCATACTTTGACTCTAGTGTTTGCAGCCTTGCCGTCAAGTCGATGAGGGACCGCGTGGTGTTGTCCACAGATAGAAATGCCCCCTTCTCTCACAGAAAAGAAATGTCCCCTTTGCGGTGGGGCGTGGAGTCTGCGATGCCCGACACAGCTTCACTCTGCAACCGGCACACAAGTGTCGCGACCAGCCGCCACGCGGATCACTTCGCCACATTCACAGCACAACGAACGCTTGTTTAAGGAGTAGTAGAGAACCAGCACCGCCGCGACGAGTGACAGTGGAATCGCCAGCGAGCTGATCACAGCCGCTCGCCAGTCGAACAGAAACAGTGCCAGCACGACGATCACCAGCACACAGCCGATGACCAGTGAGTGCGTCAGGTTGTCGAGTGCTCGTTCGATGAACGTGGCCGGTCGGAAGATCTTCGTGTCGACATCAACATCGGGCAGAGCCGGCGCGAGTTGCGCCATTGCCTCATCAACACCGTGTGTGACATCCAGAGTGTTGGCCCACGGCTGCTTTTCAACGATCAGCAGAATGCCGGGCACGTCATTGATGATGGAACTTAGCTGGTCCAGTCCTACACAGGAATTCATTAATCAAGGCAATGCCGGCGATCCTTGTTGGCTGCCTGGTGTGCCATCGACTGAATTGCTGGACAAGCCGTAATGTCGTCGTGTAACCATATGGCTGCCATGAATGACGCTGAGTTCGAAGACTCCACTGGAAATTCGCAACTGGCCCTTACGCTGGGTGGCGGCGGGGCTCGCGCGGCTTATCAGGTCGGTGTGCTGCGAGGCATTGCAAGTCGGCATCCGGATCTGAAGATTCCTCTGCTGACAGGAGTCTCGGCCGGAGCCATCAACATTGGCGGGCTGTCAAATTCGACGGGTTCGTTCCGGCATCGTGTCGACGAGCTGACTGAACTGTGGCAGCAACTGCGGCTGGAAAATGTTTTTCAGACCGGCGGTGCGTCGCTTGTCTGGAGAGCGGTCAAGGTCGGCATGAGACTGACCGTCGGCCTGCCGGATTTCTTCGAACCCGTGAATGGCATGGTGGATACTCGACCGCTGCATGACTATCTGAGCGCAGCGCTGTCGACGACGGACGGCATCCTGCACGGAGTTCGTCGCAACCTCGACGACGGCACGCTCCGCGGCGTTGCCGTAACGACCAACGCGTACTCGACCGGCGACACCGTCACGTTCTTCATGGGCCGGGCGATCGTCGAATGGGAACGACCACATCGGCACAGCGTCGAAACTTCACTGTCGGTTGACCACATCATGGCATCCTCGGCATTGCCGCTGTTCTTCTCGCCGGTACAGATCGAAGGGCAGTGGTACGGAGACGGCGGCGTGCGGCTCGTGGCTCCCCTGGCACCGGCCGTTCAGCTGGGTGCCGATCGGCTGCTGGTCCTCTCGACTCACTTTGCCGGGGTCGAAATTCCGCGACCACAGACAACGGCCGCACCCTCGCCGGCAACGGTGCTGGCGGCGATGTACAACGCCGTGTTCCT
>JAQBWV010000070.1 GCA_027624335.1 Planctomycetota bacterium | reverse complement strand
AAATCTTCGTTTCGTGACGGGGGGTCTCACCGCCGCACTTATGCCGGTTAGTTTACCAGGACTAGAGGTTCTGGTTAATCATGCTGGGGAAAAATATGTCAACGTGTTTGATCATCGGAGTTGCTGAACAATGGAATGGCTGGCTGATGGTCGGTCACTGGCAGGGAGGGTATTGAATGCCTCAGCTTATCGTGAAGAGTCTAACGCAAGAAGGTAAATTTGAACAGAATCTTAGTCGGGGGCAGGTTGTCCGAATTGGGCGAAAGCCGGAAAACGGCTGGGCGGTCAGCTGGGATAAGCAGATTTCACGAGAGCACGCGGACGTTGAATGGGATGGAACTGCTCTGAAGGTCACCTGCCTGGAAGCCGCTCGGAACTCAATTTTCATCGGGAATGAGCCGGTGCGGTCGGCTGTAATCGCGTCCGGAACGACGTTTGTCATCGGGCAGACTGAATTCACACTTGTCGGGGATCCGATCGACATAGTGGCAGAGCCCGATGCTCCGCAGGCTTCCGGAGACGTCGACGAGCACGCGTTCAACCGCGAGGAACTCAAGAATTTCCAGTTCCGGGATGCCGGGCAGCAGATGGAACTGCTCTCAGAGTTGCCGGCAATTCTCGACGAGTCACGAACCGATGCTGACTTCGCTGCCCGACTCGTGGAACTCTTAATGCAGGGAATTCCTGCGTCGGACGCCGTGGCCGTTGTGCAGTACGACATGCCCGAGCTCCCTGACGATGACGATGGGGCAGCCACTGTCGCTGGCTTTTCCGTTCTACCTGAAAAGCCGTCAATGATGCGAGTCGCGACGCGCGATGAGTACGAAGGCCGGTTCCGACCGAGTCGGCGTCTTGTCCTGTCAGCACTGACCCGGCAGGAAAGTATCGTCCATCTCTGGAATGAAGAATCGGAAGAAGAAGGGGATGACGGACCTCAGTTTACCGTCAGCGACGATCTCGACTGGGCGTTCTGTACGCCAATCCTTTCGGATTCAACTCGCGGCTGGGTTCTGTACGTTTCTGGAATAACGGAGGGCGATATCGAAGAAGGCGACCTTGGCGGCGACCTTCGATTTGCGGAGCTGATGGCACAGTTCATCGCGTCTGTCCGAAGTGTGAGGACGCTTCAGGAGACGCAGACGCAGCTCAGTTCATTCTTCTCGCCGAAAGTGATTGAGAGTTTGACTGGCGAGAATGCTCACCTGGCTCTGGTTCCTCAGGAACGCGACATCTCGGTTCTGTTCTGCGATGTACGAGGTTTCTCAAAGAAATCCGAGCAGTTCAAAGACGATCTTCACATGCTGCTGGCATGCGTGAGGGAAGCTTTGTCCGTTATGGCGAATGGAATTCTTGACTCCGATGGAACGATCGCCGACTTCCAGGGCGACGCGGCACTCGGATTCTGGGGCTGGCCAGTTGCGTTGGAAGAAGGTCCAGTTCCTGCCTGTCGAGCCGCGTTGGAAATTCAGCGAGTCTTCATCAGTGATGATGATCGCGGCGGACTGCTCGACGGTTTCTCTGTCGGGCTCGGCGTCGCTCACGGAAACGCCATCGCCGGGCATATCGGAACACAGAAGCAGGCCAAGGTGGGAGTGTTTGGCCCGGTTGTCAATCAGGGAGCTCGTCTGGAGTCAATGACCAAGCAGTACGGCGTCAGCATTTGCATCGACGAGCAGTCAGCCAGTTTCTGTCGAAAGTTTCTAAAGCCGGAAGAAGGTCGACTTCGCAAACTGGCTCACGTCCGCCCGAAAGGGATGGACTCAACAGTGGTCGTCACCGAACTTGTGCAGCCACTGGGAACGCCGGGCACTCCGACGGACGAGCACATCAATGGCTTCGAAGCCGCAGTCGAAGCGGTAGTTTCGGGTCAATGGGCCTCAGCTATCGAGCAGCTCAACGCTCTTCCTGACGACGGTGCCAGGGAATTCCTCATTCAGCATATGGCGAAATTTAATAACGAACCACCGGCCAACTGGGACGGTGCCTTCAGCCTCGACAACAAATAGCCGTCTTAAGACCCAACAACTTCCGTAATGTCACTTGTGCTGTCACTGAACTTTTCAGTTGGGCCTGCGAGCTGGTTTGCGAAGGTGTGGAAGAGGTTCGAGAGTGGAACGTCGTTGCTGTAGCGAAGGTGAGATCCATGTTTGAATCCCATATTCCTGCCACCACTCAGGATGATCGGGTAGTTGACCGCCAGATGAGTTTTACTGGTCGCGCAACCGTAGAAACAAAGAGTGTTATCTAACAATGTGCCGTCGCCGTCCTGAACCGAGTCGAGCTTCTTGAGAAAGTCTGCGTACATCTCATTCAGGAATGTGATGTAACTGGCGACGTCGGCGTAGTTCTTCTTCTCGTGGGACAGATTGTGAGACGAATTCCTGAGACCGATCGCGGAAGGAAACTGGTCCGTCAATCCGGCTTCCTCGCACGCGGTCTGGAAGGTAGCCACTCGAGTGGTGTCAGTCTGCAGGGCCAGGGCAAGAAGGTCATACATGACCGTCAGATACTCGCGTGGCGTTGTCGGATTTGACGCGAGTTCCAGACCAGCGGGATCGACGTTGGGTTTTGGTGTGTTCTGCCATTGCACGGACCGTGCGGTCATCCGCTCAACTTCGCGAACCGACGTTAGGTATTCGTCCATTTTCTTCCTGTCACTACTGCCGAGTCGACGATTCAGATCGTTGGCTTCGCTGAGCACGTCATCGAGAATACTCCGGCGACTGGCGAGAGCATTCTTCTCGGACTCGGTGACTGCACCGAACATCCGACGGAAAATCTCAGCAGGTTTATTCTGAGCGGGAATGGGGCGACCGCTGCGATCAAACGAGAGCGTCGAGGAACGGTAAGGACGATTGACACCTCCAAATGACGACATCACCAGCGACTGGAACCGCGTGTCCTTTCCCAGCGACTGAGCCAGGTGCTGGTCGATGGAGATAGATTGCTTGTCGTAGGTTTTGAGGATGTTCGCGCCTGTGAGGAAATAGTCGGCCCCTTTATGGGCAGATGTGCCTCTCATGGAGGGATGAGAGAGTCCTGACAGAAAGGTGATTTGTTCCCGCAACGGCATGATGTTTTGATGCATCGCCGGTGCCTGGTAATCCCTGCCTTCTCCGAGCGGAAACCAGCCGTGATCCATTCGGTCTGGAGCGTCGTCAGCGGGCATTGGAACGCCATAAGCGAAGTATCCCGCAAAGAATCGCTGCTTCGGCGCGGCCTGTTTGTCAGTGGCCATGCACTCCAGCCAGGGCAGCGCGAGGCAGACACCTGTGGACTTCAACACGGTTCTTCGATCGAGGTGCCATGATTTGTTGTGCATGAAAGACACTCTGCTTATTTCGAGAGAAAGGGCTCTGAGAGAACGATCTGTTTTAACAAAGTCTGGAAGGAATCGCCGTCATTTTCGAGGATTTCGCAGATCGATTCGACAGCTGTGCGGTCCGAGAATTCGAGATAGCGACCCAGGCTGTATGCCATGACTTTTCTAACAATCGCTCGTCTGAACTGCGGCTTCTTATCGGTCAGGATGTAGTGCTTGAGGTCGTCCAGATTCAGGATGATCTTCCCATTCCTGAGCTGAGTCGAGGGATCGACGGTGACCCTCTGATGTGCTGTCTTAACAAGTGGATCGCTGGTTCCCTCACGCCACTGGCCCAGAGCATTGTAATTCTCGAAAGGCACGCCCCAGGGATCGATCTTGCTATGGCAGTCGCGACAACTCTCTACCCGAGCGTGTTCCACCAATCGCTCTTTCAAGGACAAGGTGGCCTCGTCTTTCTCTTCCGGTTCGGGCAGATCGGGAACATTTGGCGGTGGTGGCGGTGGCGGGTCGTCCAACAGACGCTCCAGAACCCAGACTCCCCGCTTGATGGGATGGCTCTCCGCACCGGTGGAATTTCCAAACAACATACTTGCCTGGGTCATCAGGCCGCCGCGATGGTGTTCTTTGTTCAGAGAGTGAATCTGAAAACCACCACTGATGTCCGGAATGCGATAGTGCCTGGCAAGGTCAGGGTTCACCACTGCGAAATCTGAATCGACAAAAGTCGTGATGCTCAGGTTTTCTGTCATGACGTGATGAACGAACTGGATTGATTCCTCTTCGAACTGGTCTTTCGTCGTTTCCTTGAAGTCGAAGTATTCAGGGTTCACTGCGAGACGCCGGATCCCAGCCAGGTCCAGCCACTGCGAGGCGAAGTTGCGAGAGAATCCCTTCGATTGTGGATCGGAAATCATCCGCTCTACCTGAGCAAGCAGAACCGATGGTTGGTGCAGTTTCCCCGCCGATGCCAGTTCGAAGAGAGTCGAGTCCGGCATGGAACTCCACAGGAAGTACGAGAGTCGTGAGGCCAGTTCGTAGTCGTTTAGTCGTCGCCGTTCAATTGCAGACTCCGCATCAACCGCTTTGTCCGCTGGTTCCGACAACAGTAGAAAGTGTGACGAACAGAGCACTGCAGTCAGAGTCGAGATCATGGTCGCCTCAAACGTCGTTTCCTGACCGCGCAGCTTTTGAAAGAGTGCGACCTTTCGATCAACTTCGTCGGGAGTAACCGGACGGCGATAGGCTCGCATCATGAAGCTGGCAAGTACCTCTCCAGCGTAAATCGATTCATCATCTCGACTGATTGAATCAAACAGGATCGCCCGTCGCTGAGGAGTGGGCCAGGTCTCATAGTGGTTACTGGTAATCTCGACCCAATCGATTTTAAGTTTGGGGAGTTCGTCATAGGAAAGCTGGCTGGTGCCTCGTCGGAAGTCATTGAAGATTCTGAAATAGGATGGCCTGCTGGGCTTGTTCGACTGGAAGGGAAAGTTGGCTCCGTGGGCAACGAACTCGTAGACCTCAGACTCGGTTGAACTGATTTCGATGTTCGCGGCCTCTTTCTGATCAGACACACCCGCGCCGCGGAACGAGCCCAGTTCGAATGAGAGCCTCGGCCACGTATCACCTTTTCCCGGAATTGCAGAGACCTGGATTCGAACGAGAACGGGCACGTCGTGAGGGACTTCGTACATCTCAACACGGAATTCGGGCTGGTACCCGGATCGACCGTCTCCCCCGGCGCCACCAATCTTTCTGTCCTCGGCGAATGGGTCGCCAATCTTGTCCTCAGGTCGGTTACCGGCAAGCAGGATTGCGTCGCCGGAGAGTTCTCCGTTTACCAGTTGGAAGAGCGGTGCCCGGGCGTTGCTGCCAGGACGGTAATGCTCGCCTTTGATGCCGTATCCGGTTGTTGGAGAGTTTTTCTTAGGGTTACGTTTCTTGCTCGGCCTGGTATTCGTGGGCGACTCGGGTTCAACTCCAAAGGCGAGTTCTGGCTCGACACGAACGAAGTAAGGGACTGGTTGCTCCTCTGGAGTCAGGAGGATCTTCTCCAAAGCAGCTCGCGCGATTCGTTCGAAGTATTCAAGGTGAAGAGCCGAAGTGCCAAGCACGCTGCTGTTATTCTTGAACCCTTCCTGGGCAGTACCTTCAGGTGGCAGGTCGGTCGCGTATTGCAGGTCGAGACCAAGTAGATCTCGAAGGGTGTTGTTGTATTCGTAGGCGGTCAGGCGGCGCAGGACATTTCTACCTCCGGTCGAGCGTTTTGCTTCCATCGCCTGTCGAAGTGAAGCCGTGAGCGCGTCGACGATGACCTGTCGTTCCGAACGTTTCGGTTGGGGACTGGCATCCTTCGGTGGCATTTCACTGACGTTGATCCGGTCGAGCACTTCCTGCCACATGTCTGTGTCGCTCCCCTTGATCATGTCAGGATCGAGCTTGTCGAGACGCAGGTCCGCTTTCTGTTTGGCGGGGCCGTGACAACTCACACAATACCTGGTGAGAAACGGGCGGATGTCTGTGTCAAAGCTCTGCCCGCTCGCGATTGTGGGAAACAAGGCAAGAACCGCGAAGAGACAAAAGCACGGAGGTTTAATCATCACGGAAGTTCCAATACCTGTTTCACCAGGTGAACGCCGAACAGGTCGCCCACCAACGCAAATACGAGACCGCAAGAGGCGGTCTCGTATTTGTTCATCACGATGGTCAGCTTAATAGACGCCATCCCTGATATGCGGCGGAATCTCAGACTCCGCGATCGTCAACGCTTTCTGATTTCGAGAACGTACTTCATCAGGTCGTTGAACTCGTCGCGAGTCTTCAACTGCTGCGTGAGATTTGCAGGCATCAACGACGTACGGGAATCGACCACTTCGTCGATGTCCTTCTTTGCAATCGTGACCGGGATCGGCTGGGCCAGATTCCGCAAAACGATTTCGTCTTCGTTTTCGGAAACTCGAATGCCGGTGTGCTGCTTGCCATCCAGCGTCAGCACGATCACCTGAGCAAAGGCTTTATCGATCAACTTCGAAGGTCGCAGAACAGAGTCCACAAGGTCTTCCGGCTTCATTGCGGTCTTAACTTTTGTCAGATCGGGACCAAGGCGAATCGCCCCCTCTGGCGGCGCGTGACACGCGAAACATGCTGCCGTCGATTTGAAGAAGAGAGTCTTGCCCCGCTCGGCATCACCCTTTGCCATTGCGATCCCGGCAAGTTCGGTGGGCGGCGCCCCGAGCAGTTCGTCTTCCAGTGCCTTGTTCGAGAACCCTTCCGGATCGATCCCGATGTCTTTCAGGACGAGCTCTGCTTCCAGCGGGTGTTCAGCGAGCAGATCATCCGGATTCCAGAAGGTACTGCGCTCGATCGTTTCAGCACGAATTCGGGCGACTGTTTCTGGCGAAATGGTCGAAGCACTGTTGCCCCATGTGTTACGCACAAACGTCAGAACCGCAGCAAGCTCGTCGTCTTTCAAGAGCGTCCGGAAGGCAGTCATCGGTGGCACTCCGCGTGACGGGTCGTACGTCTTGCCATGAACAATGATTTTGCCCCACATGCCGTGTAGTGCCATCTTTACCAGGCGGTTTTCGCTGCCGTTTACCCAGGGGCTGCCGACCAGGGAAGGGTAAACAATTCCGTTCCCCTTACCGTGCGCGAGATGGCAGGTGCCACAATGCGAGTGCCGCTGATAGATCGTCGCCCCCAGTTCGTAGACTTTCTGATCGGCCGGAGTGAGACGTTTGGGTGGATCGAATTTGACGAATTCAACTTCCGCGGGTGCAGCGAATCCACTCGCTCCCTTCGCATCGACGTTGTACCAGAAGTGCTTGACCGTGCTGGCCGCAACGACCGCATGTTTAACCGTCGAATTCAACAGCGTGTTCAACAGGGGCTCGTTCTGCACATTGTGCTGCTGGTGCATCCACAATGCTTCCAGCAGATGGTGAGCTTCTACTTCGTCGTTCGGATCGAAGTCTTTCATCCACTTCTGAGTCGCTGCGATCACAGCCTTCGAGTCCCGAGCACTCAGTTCCACGCGGGTCCGGTGGCGAATGCCATTGATTGGGTGCTTGAGGTTCTCCAGCAGCGCTTCGATGGGCTCACCGTCGATCTTGACGGGCTTCTGCAGTGGGCGCCCCTTCACGGTCAAGCGGACAATGCGACCGTGATAGTGGTCGCGATTGGGGTCGCGAATATTGTGCTGCATGTGGCCGATGATGACGTTCTGCCAGTCGGACACGTACAACGCTCCGTCCGCGCCGATGACGGCATCTGTGGGACGGAAGTTGCGATCTTCGCTGTTGATCAGTTCCAGGCCCGGCGTTCCCCAGACTTCGCCGAACTTTCGCTTCTTGCCGTCTCCATCACGATCAAGGTGGTACTGCTTGACTCCCAGGAATCCGATCGTGTTGCAGATCAGGAAGTCCTGCTGGAGTTCCTCAGGAAAATGTTCCGAAGAGAGAATCTCGTCGGCAGCGACGGGTCTGAATTCTTTCTCAAGCAGCTTGTGCATCTTGAAGCCCTTAGCTTCGGGCCTCACTTGAAACGAGTTTCCGCCGGTTCCGTCATTGGCATAGCAGTAACCCCAGTAGTCGAAGCTGGTGCCATGCGGGTTGGGTGAATTACCCGCGTGAGGAGTGATGACAAAAGTCCGAGGATCAAAGCGGTACATTCCCGAAGCGCCGATGTTCAGATTCTGTTTCCACGGAGTCTCGTGGTTATGAACGAGAAAAATACCGCTCTGCCAGTAGATCCCACCATCGGGTCCGTAGATCAGATTGTTGGCGGCGTGGTGTGTGTCGGACGTTCCGAGCCCCTGAAGAACGGGATAACGCACGTCAGCCTTGTCGTCGCCGTCCGTGTCTTTCAGAAACAACAGATCCGGGCCAGACGTGACGAGCACGCCGCCGCCCCAGAATTCGAAGCCGAGCGGATTGTGGACATAAGCAAAGATCTTGCGTTCGTCGGCTACGCCATCGCTATTTGTGTCCTCAAAAATCATGAGGGCATCGTTCATCTTCTTCAGTGGTTCCCACTTGGGATACGTGTTCCAGCTTGCTGCCCACAGGCGACCTTTGGCATCGACCTGCATCTGGACGGGGTTAGCGAGATCCGGGAATTGAACTTCTGAAGCGAAGACGTTGACCTCATAACCTTCGGGAACCTTGATCTTCGCGAGGCTCTCTTCGGGGCTGAGGTATTCAATGTTGCCTTCCTTCTGAGCATTCGAACTCTTGCTTCCGCCGCCCACGTTCGACGTCACCTTGACCGGCGGTGGAACGTTGCTGTCGTCGATCTCAATCTTCCTGCCTTCGGCAGCCGCCCAGATCGCCGCGTCGCGATTGGCAGTCATGACATCGAGCATCACCAGTTCGTGTTTGAGAACGTCGGCGTTGCTCTGTCCATCGACAAAGGTAAGCGTCGATCGTCCGCCCCAGATATCGTTGCCATCTGTCGCGCGATAGCGATTGTGCCAATGCCAGTTCTTGTCTTCGACGGCTGCGTAAAGACTACCCAGGTTGCTGCCTGGCGATGTCTGCCTGCCAAACAATGCCCGCAAAACGATCCCGGAAAGTCGACGATAACCAGTCGCGTTCAGGTGGATTCCGTTCTGGGTGAATTGCTCGTCATTGGCCGCAAACAACTGAAATGTGGGCGAGTAAAGATCAACAAACGTTGAGCTCGATGCCTCAGCGGCTCGCCGAGTCGCCTGGGTATAGGCCGCGAGATTTGCATTCAGTTGAGCTCCATCTGGCAGGTTGGGATTGCCGGTTTCTTCATAAGCGATCGGGCTGAACAAAACGAAGCGTGCATCAACTCCCTTGTCTTTCCGCAGTGCACGGTAGCTTTCAACCAGTTTCACCAGCTCACCCTGATAGGCATCAGCGCCAGCGGGTCCGACGAACGATTCGTTGTACCCGTACATGATGAAGACAACGTCCGGCCCAACGTGCTGCAGGTACTCCACATCGTTGGTGAAGCCCTGGTTGCGAGGTCGCCGATTGACCATGTCTCCGGAGAAGCTCATGTTGCGGAATCTGACATTCATTCCTTTCAACTGGCTCTGCAGAACGGTTTCCACCCACGGAGCGTGCTGCATCCGATCGGCTAGACCATTGCCATAAATGGCGACAACGTCGTCCTGCTTGAAACTGAAGGGTTCGGCCGCGTTTGCTGTCTGGAACGCCAGCATTGCGGGAAAAAGGCAAAACAGGAGAAACGATCGCGATGACCGCTTCTTCAGCATTGATTGGAGCATGATTCTCATTTTCTCAGCGTCGCCTTGTGGTGTCATCGGGTGATTCGGACTTGATATCGAGAAGTACGGCAGACGAGTTTTAACGCCTGCACGCTCACGACGAAAAGGAGCCGGCCAGGTCTCATGGCGATGGCACAGGGTTACTCTGCCGCTGTCGCTTCAGTTTTCTGACTTTATCCGGTAGGCGAACGAGTCGGAACTGAGTAGCGAAACGACCATTGCTTTCATGCTGCCACTTCTCTCGACGTAGGAATTGTGGGCATCGTGCAATGTCTTTGCATCCCAGAGCATTTCACATCAGCCCCGTGCAGTCGTTCCGCTCTCTCTGGACTGACGAGTCAGACATCGTCGATTGAAGGGTTGTCCCGTGGCGAATAACATCCCGCGACGCTGATGTGTTCATCAGTTGTGTCAAGCTGCGGAGTAAAAGCAGCCTGCCGGTGGGGTTTTGATAATCGAGGCCCGTATGTCAGCAAAGCCGGTTATCTTCGCAATTGAGACAATCAATCCGCCAGTTCTCACTAGTCGTAGAGAGTCATGCAAAACGCAACGGATGTCAAAATCCTCGACGCTGTCTGTTCCTTTGAACCCGTCGCTTTCAGAGCACCTCTGAAGTTTGGCGGGCGAATCGTTGACAAGTCGATCTTGATCAACGTCGAGGTAACGGTCGAAACCCACAGCGGCAAACATGCGACAGGATTCGGCAGCATGCCTGTCGGAAACATCTGGGCGTGGCCGACGTCGCAGCTGACCGGAGACCAGACCGAACTGGCGATGAAGGAGTTTTCCGAGCGTCTTGCTGCCCTGGCGTCAGAGATTCCGCACTACGGACATCCGCTGGAACTGATGTTCGATCTGGCGGCCGAATACCCTCACCTCGCAAAAACAATCGTCGCTACGCACAAGTTCAACGACGAGTTTCCGGCGCTTGCCCAACTGGTTGCCGCCAGCCCGCTCGACGCCGCTGTCCACGACGCCTACGGTCGAGTTCACAAGCTCAATTCGTACGACACACTTTCGTCCGAGTTCATGAACGACGACCTGTCGGACTACCTTGATGAGCAGTTTGCGGGTGAGTACCTCGACCAGTACACCCTGCGAAAGCCGAAAGATCGGTTGCCGCTCTATCACCTTGTTGGCGCTCTCGATCCATTGACCGATGCCGACGTCACGGACCGGCCTGACGACCGTCTGCCAGTGACGCTGGTCGAATGGATCAACGCCGATGGACTCACGCACCTGAAGCTCAAGCTGTCGGGCGACAACTTTGACTGGGATGTCGACCGAGTCGTGTCTGTCGAGAATCTCGCCGCCGAAGTTCAAGCCGCTCGTGGCTGCTCGGAGTGGTTCTACTCGCTCGACTTCAACGAGAAATGCGAGAACGTCGAGTACGTCCTGGCGTTTCTCAAGAAGGTGCAGGAGCAGTCTCCGGCCGCGTACGACCGGATTCAATACATCGAGCAACCCACCAGTCGAGACCTGAAAGCGCATCCGGAAATCAAGCTGCACGAAGCGGCCAGGCTGAAACCGGTTGTCGTGGACGAAGCGCTGATCAGCTACGAAGCACTTCTGCTGGCTCGCGATCAGGGATACACCGGCGTTGCACTGAAAGCGTGCAAGGGACATTCGGAAGCACTTTGTCTGGGTGCGGCCGCTCAGAAGTTCGGCATGTTTCTATGCGTGCAGGATCTGACCTGTACCGGATCATCGTTCCTGCACTCAGCCAGTCTGGCTGCACGCATTCCAACCGTGACCGCGATCGAAGGCAACGGGCGACAGTACTGCCCTGGCCCGAATCGACCGTATCTGCGACTTGTTCCGTCGATGTTCAACATCACGGACGGAACTGTTGGAACCGGTTGCCTGGACGATCTCGGACTCGGATTCTGAGAGTCGCTGGAAATCAGAAGTCGCGAAGTTGCAGAGTGCGTGAAGCGGAGCACGATTTCCGGCGGTTGTGGCTGGAATCGTCAGCGAATTTGGACGTCCCATGCCTGAGCTTCCAGAAGTCGAGACGATGGTTCGAGGCATTCGTCCGTCGGTCGAGGGCCGCCGGATTGTCTGGGTGCAGGCTTGTCCCTGTGCGCGGCGACCGATGCTGATCGAGCCGCCACTTGAGATGATCGATCGACGCGTCCGAGGAGAAATCATCGTTTCTGTTCGCCGCCGGGCAAAGCGGGTTTTGCTGGAACTTGGTTCGGGAGACACGTTCGTCATCGAACCTCGCATGACCGGGCTGATGCTGCTCAACGAGCCGCCCAGCGAAGCGCACCTGCGAGTCGAGTGGCGGTTACAGTCGCGGACCAGGGGCAAACCGGGACCGGACAATGTGACGCATTTGTGGTTCTGGGATCGGCGAGGCCTGGGCACGATCCGGTTGCTGGATCCAGATCAGCTTGAAGAGGCTCTCGGACCAGGCAGGCTCGGACCGGATGCGCTGGAGACAACGGATGAACAATGGCAGGAATTGTGTGGCCGCACGACAAGTGCCATCAAGGTCGCGCTGCTCGACCAGAAGCGGATCTCGGGAATCGGAAATCTGTACGCCAGCGAAATCCTGCACCGTTCGGGAATCTCACCTGAAGCCCGAGCGTGCAACCTGAAGTCGGACCAGATTCGCCGTATGGCGAAAGCGACGATCGAGATTCTCAATACAGCGATCCGCTACGAAGGTTCGACGCTGAGCGACGGTACCTACCGCAACGCTCTCAATAAATCGGGTGGTTACCAGAATGCTCACCGCGTTTATGATCGCGAGGGCGAGTTATGTTTGACCTGTGAACGCGGCAGGATTATTCGCATCGTGCAGGGACAACGGTCGACGTTCTTCTGTCGAGTCTGTCAGCGCAAGCCTCGACGCGGGTAACGACGAGAGCGTTCGGCTCTGAAACTTCGTGATACTCGTGCAGAGCCTTTGCCATCGGCGATTCTTCGTTAATGTCCCGTCTGCAGATTGCGTCCTGGCGGCTCACGGCTCGCAGACAACTTTAATCAGGCGGAGATTCCTGTGCGAAAGCTGACACTCGAAGCCGGACGACGATATCTCGTCCGGTTCTCTCCGAAACGCGTTCCGCATGTATTCGCGGATGTGCTAGTCATCGGAGGCGGGATCGCCGGACTTCGGGCCGCGATGGAAATCGATTCGTCGCTCCAGACGGTGATCGTGACGAAAGATGAAGTTCGGCTGTCGAACAGCGCGTGGGCTCAGGGCGGAATCGCGGGCGTGCTGGATCCGCTGGACGATGTCGCCAGCCACGCGGCCGACACAATCGCCGCCGGCAAAGGCCTGTGCGATGCGGACGTTGTCAACACTGTCGTGCGAGAAGCTGCCGATCGCATTCGCGAACTGGTCGCGATGGGCACTCAGTTCGACACTCATGACGGCGAAATCGCTCTGACGCGCGAAGGCGGCCACAGCCATCCTCGAATCGCGCACGCACTCGGCGATGCCACCGGCAAAGAAATCATGCGGGCGATGATCGACAGTGTTCGTTCACGACAAAGTTGCAGCATCTGGGAAAGCACCTTCACCATCGACCTGCTGACCGATGAAGGTCGTTGTGTCGGAGCGATCGTCTGGAACGCAAAGCACGGTAAGACAATCATCTGGGCTAAGCAGGTGATTCTTGCAACTGGCGGAGCAGGGCGGCTGTTTCGAGAAACAACCAATCCGCCGATCGCGACGGCGGACGGTCACGCCATCGCCGCTCGCGCGGGAGCGGAACTTCGCGACATGGAGTTCATGCAGTTTCATCCGACCGTGCTGTATATCGCCGGCAGCGCGCGGCATCTCATTTCGGAAGCTGTGCGAGGGGAAGGCGCTCACCTGCTCGACTGTCGCGGTGATCGCTTCATGTCGGCGTACGATCCCGCAGCGGAACTTGCGCCGCGGGATGTCGTCAGTCAGGCCATCACTAAGCAGATGGCGCTGACGCAGCATCCGTGCGTGTATCTTGACCTGTCGCATCTGGACGAGCAGCTTGTCAGAAGCCGCTTTCCACACATCGGCAAAGTCTGCGTCCGTTTCGGGCTGGACCTCGCGCACGATCGGATTCCGGTTCGTCCTGGTGCTCATTACATGATCGGCGGAGTCGCCGCGGGCCTGAACGGCGTATCAACGGTGCCTGGACTTCTGGCTGCTGGAGAAGTGTCAGCGTCCGGCCTGCACGGTGCCAACCGACTGGGATCGAACAGCCTGCTGGAAGGACTGGTCGTCGGTCGCAAGGCCGGGCAACTGGCATCTCAGGAAGCGTTGAGCATTGGCGATTCGTTCCGAGCGTTACCGCTGTATTCAGACTGGCCGCTTCCGGAACCTGAGGACGAGGAACTCAACGTCGCGGATATTGAGAACTCGCTGAACTCTCTGATGTGGCGCAACGTCGGCATCAGCCGAAACGAGGATGGACTACAGCAGGCCATCACACAGCTTGAGTTCTGGGAGCGTTACGTCTCGCAGCGGGAGTTCTCATCGATTCAGGGTTGGGAACTTCAGAATCAATTGCTCGTCGCACGCCTGATGGCCTCAGCGGCGCTCGAACGTCGCGAAAGTCGAGGCGTTCACGCCCGCAGTGACTACACAGAGACCCTCCCCGAGCTCGCCGATCACTGCCTGATCGCAGTTGAATCACCGGTCGGCTAAAGCCCTGTTGTTTATACATAAGTCTGCCAGCGGACCATACTGCGGCGAATCCGTTAAACAGTAGCCATCTCGCTCCGTCGAGATGAGCGGATTGCGGGACGACGCTGCTGAGTCCAAAACGTTTTGTCGTGGGAGTTATTTCTCCGCGAGGAACAATTCCCGGAAGTTGCGTGATTGTTGATGACGCCGGCTCATCTCGCGGAGCGAGATGGCTACTTATGTATAAACCACAGGGCTAAAGCCAGACGCTTGCCTGAATTCGCTGATTGGTAAGGTCACCAGACTGAGGAAAAGCCGGGCAAGTAAGACCCATCACCTAAACCGGGTGAGGGCTCGGCGGGACGCTGGTCCTGGGGACTCGGCTCGCGACGAGACTCTCTAGCTGTTCGACGATTTCCGGACCGAGGATGTGTTCGATGTTGTCGGCGTCACGGTCAACATGGCTCGGAGCAATTTCCGCCTGAGAGATCAGGTACATCTCCCAGAGGCGATGGTTCCGGACGGCGCGTCGTGCTGCTGTCGCTCCGGCTTTCGTCAGTCTCCAGCCGGTTTCTGAGTCCATGCGGATGATGCCTTCCCGCTCGGCGACAGCAACGGTCTGTTTGACTCGGCGCAGCGGCCAGGAACGATGACGAAACAACTCGGCCAGTTCGACTGCCTGTCGCGAGAAGGGATCGATGTCGTCTCTGGCGATCTCGCAGTCGGGCAGTGAATCGCCGGTGGATGAGTCGCTCGCTGGCGACAGCCGAGCCTCGATAATCTCATACATCGCCCTGACGAGATCGTCGCGACCGATGCGGCGGCGATTGCGGATCTGCTGCAGCCAGCGATGCACGATTCCTCGCCGCGTCCCGAACAGCATGCTTAAGATGAAGAATGCCGTTCCGGCCAGAACGATCGTCGGACCGCCAGCGAGTTTCGGAACCATGGCACTGAGCAGCGATCCGGTCGTCGCGCTGGCACCACCGATCAGTGCCGCCACAAGGGTCATCTTCGCGAAGTTATCTGTCCAGAACCGGGCAGCCGTCGGAGGCGTGATCAGAAGTGCCACCATCAGAATGCCGACGCTTTCCAGGCCGATCACCGTGATGCCGACCACCAGTCCCGTCAGGCCGAGATCCAGCAATCCAACCGGCCAGCCCTGCACGGCGGCAAAGTCTTCGTCGAAGCTGAGAATCGAAAGCTCTTTCAACAACAGCAGACTGAGGACCAGCACAACGGCAGCGGCTTTGGCAATCATCACAACGTCCGCCGCGATCATGGTTGAGGCTGAACCCAGAATAAACTGCTGCAGCCCGGCCTGATTCCCCGATGGCAATTCCTGAACCGTCTTGAAGAGCACGGCTCCGAATCCGAAAAAGACACCCAGCACCGTCGCCAGTGCGGCGTCAGGCTTCACTACCGAAAACCGCCGAATGATTCCGACGCAGACAACGGCGAGCAGTCCCGTCGAAGCTGCTCCAACAAGCAGCCAGTGCAGAGATCGCCCGGAACCGGGCGAGAATGCTTCGCCAATCAGAAACGCGATCGCTACTCCCGGCAATGCTGCATGACTGACGACGTCGCCAATCAACGCCTGCCGGCGTAACAGCATGAACGTGCCGACGATTCCCGACGTCACACCGAGCAGCATCGTCCCCAGCAGAACGACGCGCGTGTTGTAATCCTGCAGTGTCAGCACTCGCAGGATGGCGTTGGAGTCGGATGCGAACGTTGTGGTCGGAAACACGAACAGGAAGAAGACGAAAACAATGACCATCGAACATCGAACACGGAAGATAGAACGAAACGATCCCGGCAAACGGCAAAATTTGCACCTTCGAAGTTCGAAGTTCAATGTTCGATGTTCGATGTTCAACTTTCGCCTCGCATCGTCATGCGATGACTTACCTCATCGAGCAGTGCCAGTTTGCCGCCGTAGGTTGCTCGCAGATTTTCTGTCGTGAAGACTTCTTTGACCGGGCCGCTCGCGATCAGTCGCAGGTTGAGCAGGATGACTTCGTCAAAGTATTCCGCCACTGTCTGAAGATCGTGATGGACGACCAGGGCCGTCTTGCCGTCTTGCTGGAGGCCTCGCAGGACATCAACGATCGCCCGCTCGGTCGCCGCGTCGACTCCAGCGAAGGGTTCGTCCATCAGGTACAGGTCCGAATCCTGAGCGAGCGCTCGAGCCAGAAACACTCGTTGCTGCTGACCGCCGGAAAGCTGGCTGATCTGCCTCATCGCATAGTCCTGCATGCCGACTCGGACAAGCGCCTTCATCGCGAGCTGACGATGCTGTTTCCGGACCGGGCGGAACCAGCCGATCTTGCGGTACAGCCCCATCGTGACCGCTTCCAGAGCGTTGACGGGAAAGTCCCAGTCGACAGAACTCCGCTGGGGAACATAGCCCACGCGGCCTCGCTGCTTGCGGTATGAGTCGCCAAACACCGCGACGCTGCCGGAGATCGTTGGAACAAGATTCAACGCCGCCTTGATCAGCGTACTTTTGCCAGCTCCGTTAGGGCCAACAATGGCAATCAGTTTTCCGGGAGATGCGTCGTAATCAATATCCCACAGGACAGGCTGTCGGTGATACGCGACCGTCATGTCGTGGATCGAAAGCGGCGACCATGCGGGATGCACATCATCGCTGCCTGCAGGTTCCGGGCGCTGAGTTTCAGGTTCCATGTTCGAATCTGTCGGGTTCAATGTTTGACTGAAACGGCGAGTTTCCCTTGCCAGCCGTGCTCCGGGGCTTCGCCGCCAAGCGCTCTCGTGATTTTCGTCGAATTGTGATCCATCATGCCGATGTAAGTTCCTTCGTAGGTGCCGGGAGGTCCCATCGCGTCGGAAAAGAGTTCGGCACCGATTCTGAGTTCCCAGCCACGCTGCCCGCAGCCTTCGATGACTGCTTCGATGTTCTTTTTCGAAACGCTCGACTCCACAAAGATGGCTGGCACCTTGTTCTCGACGATGAAGTCCACCAGCGAGTTGATGTCTGAAATTGCCGCCTGCGAATCGGTCGAGATCCCCTGAATTGCTTTCACTTCGATCCCGTAAGCACTCGCGAAATACCCGAACGCGTCGTGAGCGGTGATCAGGTATCGTTGCTCCTGCGGAATGGTACTGACCGCTTCGCGGATGTACGTGTCGAGTTCTGACAGTTGCTTGCGGTAGTCGTCCGCGCGGGTACGAAAGTCTGCAGCCGATGATTCGTCCTGGATGCTGAGTTCTTTCGCGACGCTGTCGACACACTCGCTCCACAGGGCGACGTCCATCCAGACATGCGGATCCCAGTGGCCTTCGAACTCCGGCGGCTCTCGCAACTTCTCGCGGTCAATTCCTTCAGTGACTGGGAAGACGGGTTTGCCTTTACGGCCAACACGAGCGAAGTCGTCAGCCATGCGACCTTCCAGCATGAGGCCACAATAGAACACCACGTCTGCTGCCAGGAGCTTCTGAACGTCGTTCCGACCTGCAGTAAAGAGGTGCGGATCGATGCCTTCTCCGATCAGTCCATCGACGTTGGCTCTGTCAGCGGCAACGACTCTGACGATGTCGGTGACCATGGCAATCGTCGTGACAATGTTGAGCTTCCCGACCGAGTCGGAATGGTCACCAACCCCGCCTTCAGAAGCTGAACCGGCTATCCCGGTTCCTTCGGAAGAGCCGTTCGGCACTCCTGCATCGTTGGAGCCGGAGCATCCGCAGATGAGTCCCAGCGCAAGTGCGATTCCACTCAGGCCAGTGGCCCGAGAGGTCGATGTGAATGGTCGGGGGATATTCCACTGCATCCTGTTCTCCGTTTCTTCAGATTGTCGTCACTTCATCAGTGCAAATCCGCGTTGGCGAGAACCGAGGTACGCGACCGAATTCACTGACGCTACTCGATCGTCGGAAAAGTTTGACTAGTCAAAATATCTCTCCGCAGCGAGAACTGCAACCGAGTACTCCCTGAATTATCGACGGTCGCCCGCCGCATCAAACGACACATACAACCGCATCGAGACATGTTCAGCCGATTGTGTCGACTGATGGCATTCAGCCAGAACTCCAGAACTGCGCAGTCGCTCTGCCTTGGTTGCTGGTGTTTGGGCGGATTGCCATAATGCTGGTCCCATCAGGAGTTTCCGCTGATTTGTCACCTCGCGTGGCACGTTGCTTCGAACGAAATTTACGAACCCGGCGGAGTTCAGTCGCTCAAAGTTTCAGTCGCTCAAAGTTTCAGCGAATTTCGGTCGCCGTACGCGGTCGGTCGACCCCGTTTCGCCGGTACTGTTTCCGGTGCCCAGATTACTTCAAAGAGTTGTTCGAGCTATCTATGACTGAAAACGTCAATCCGGATGCAGGCTTCGACCCCGCAGAGCTGGACGAATGGTTCGATTCGCTCGACGACCTGCTGCACCGGTACGGTCGCGAGAAAGTGCAGCAGATGCTGACACTTCTGCAGGAGCGAGCCTACCATCGTGGAGTGCATCTGCCGTTTACGGCGAACACGCCCTACGTCAATACAATCCCTCCGCAGGACGAACCGCCGTACCCCGGTAATCGGGACATCGAACGCCGCATCAAGAGCATCATCCGCTGGAACGCTATGGCGATGGTGGTGCGAGGAAACCGTGACTTCGCCGGAGTTGGCGGGCACATTTCGACGTTTGCCTCGTGCGCCACGCTGTACGAAGTCGGCTTCAACCACTTCTTCCACGCGCGAACCGATGATCACACGGGTGACATGGTTTATTTCCAGGGTCACTCGTCGCCGGGAGTGTACTCGCGAGCGTTCATGGAAGGTCGTCTGACCGAAGACAACCTGCTGCACTTCCGTCGTGAGATTCCTCGCGGAGTGGGACTGTCGTCTTATCCGCATCCGTGGCTGATGCCGGACTTCTGGCAGTTTCCCACGGTGTCGATGGGGCTCGGACCGATCACGGCCATTTATCACGCGCGCTTTCTGAGATATCTCGAACATCGCGAGCTGCAGGATACATCGAAGTCCAACGTGTGGGCGTTCATCGGTGACGGCGAAATTGACGAACCGGAATCGCTGGGTGCCATCACGCTGGCATCTCGCGAGAATCTCGACAATCTGACATTCGTGGTGAACTGCAATCTGCAACGACTCGATGGTCCCGTTCGAGGCAACGGCAAGATCATCCAGGAACTGGAAGCCGCTTTCCGAGGTGCCGGCTGGAACGTCATCAAGGTCGTCTGGGGCAACCACTGGGAGCCACTACTGGCCGCTGACGAAAGCGGTGCACTCGTTCGGCGTATGGGCGAAGTCGTCGACGGTCAGTACCAGAAGTACTCTGTCGAGCCCGGTTCCTACATCCGTGAGCATTTCTTCAACACGCCTGAGCTGAAGAAACTGGTCGAGCACATGTCCGACCAGGAACTGCAAAAGCTGAATCGCGGCGGTCATGACCCGGAAAAAGTTTATGCCGCTTACAAAGCCGCCATGGACCACAAAGGGTCGCCGACAGTCATCCTCGCAAAAACGATTAAGGGGTATGGACTCGGTGAAGCCGGCGAGGGCCGCAACGTCGCTCACAATGTGAAGAAGGCGAACGAGCAGGAACTGATGGAGTTCCGCAATCGGTTCGGAATCCCCGTCAGCGATGAAGATGTCGAGGACATCGATTTCTACCAGCCACCACCGGAAAGTAACGAGTCAAAGTACCTGCACGAGCGACGCACTGCTCTTGGCGGTTTCCTGCCGGCTCGACGGCCAACAGAAGAACGAGTGGAAATCCCGTCCTTCGAAGTCTGCATCGACTTCCACAATAAGCGTCTGGTTGATAAGTCCGGATCGACGACCGGTGTGTTCGGGCAGTTCCTCAGCTTCCTGCTGAAGGACAAGTCGATAGGCAAGCGTCTTGTTCCGATCATCCCGGACGAGGCCCGCACGTTCGGTATGGAAGGCCTGTTCAAGCAATGCGGCATTTACGCCAGCAAGGGACAGCTTTACGAACCGGTCGACCGTCACCAGCTGATGTATTATCGCGAGGCCAAAGACGGCCAGATCCTCGAAGAAGGCATCAACGAAGCGGGCGCGTTGTCGTCATTTATCGCGGCAGGCACGGCGTACTCGAATCTCGGCATCAACATGATTCCGATGTATATCTTTTACTCGATGTTCGGCTTTCAGCGCGTTGGCGATCTGATCTGGTGTGCCGCCGATTCGCGAGCCAAGGGTTTCCTGCTGGGCGGAACGTCGGGACGAACAACGCTCAACGGAGAAGGTCTGCAGCACGAGGATGGCCACAGTCATCTGATCGCGACAACCGTCCCGAACTGTGTCGCCTACGACCCGGCTTATGGGTACGAGCTGATCTCAATCATTCATGACGGCATGAGGAGGATGTATCAGGACGAGGAGTCGTTGATCTACTACCTCAGTGTTTACAACGAAGATTACCAGATGGCTCCGATGCCGACGGGCAGTCGCGACGGCATCCTCAAAGGCATGTACAAGCTGCGTGGTACCGAGTCATCTGACCGGAAAGCAAAGCAGCGGCCGCAACTTTTTGGCAGCGGCACCATTCTTAATGAAGTGCTGCGTGCTCAGGACATGCTGGCGTCACAGTACGGAATCGGGACTGACGTCTGGAGCGTCACCAGCTACTCCGAGCTTTGCCGCGAATCCATGCAGACTCAACGCTGGAACCGCATGCACCCGACGGAAACTCCCAGGTCGAGCTATCTCGAAACAACGCTGCGGGGTATTGACGGGCCGTTCATTTCCTCAAGTGACAACGTGCGTCTGGTTGCTGATCAGATTCGCGAATGGGTACCGGGCGACTATGTCATCCTGGGAACCGACGGCTTCGGACGTTCGGACACGCGACCGCAGTTGCGTCGGCACTTCGAAATCGATGCCGAGTGCGTCACCTTCACAACACTTTCGGCGCTGGCGAAAAACGGTAACTTCGACAAAACAAAGCTACCGCAAGTGCTGGCCGACCTGAAGATCGATCCGGAAAAAGTCGATCCACTTTACGCCTGATGACCCTGCGGTTCTTGATTTAGAATAAATCGATCACAAACAACGACCAGAAGAGATAACCATGGCCGAGTTCAGAATCCCGGACGTCGGGGAAGGCATCTCAGAAGTCGATCTTGCAGCGCTCACGGTTTCCGTGGGGGACGTGATTGCACCCGGCACTGTGGTGGCCGAAGTCGAAACCGATAAGGCAGCCACCGACGTCGACTGTCCAATTGGTGGCAAGGTCGTCAAGATCCACGCCAACCCCGGCGACACGATGGCCATCGGAGCCGTCCTGTTGACGATCGAAGCGACAGTTGGCACCGAGTCCGCTCCTGCCGACGTTGCTCCGGCGGCCCCCGCAGTGGAAGCCGCTGCTGTCACGCCCGCAGCGAAAGTAGTAGCCGCATCGGCTGCGACGAGTCCCGCTCCGACAGTACCTGTAAAGACCGCCTCAGTCAGCACCGATTCCAACGACGAGCGGCCACCCGCGCCGGCTGGTCCGGCAACGCGCCGTCTGGCTCGTCAACTGGGAGTCGATCTGCATCTCGTCACTGGTTCAGCTGCCGGGGGTCGAATCACTCAGGAAGATGTGAAGGCACATGTCAAGCAGGCAATGGAAGGCGGTGGAGCAACCTCCGGTGGAAGTGGTTACGCACCGCCGCCACTTCCGGACTTCACGAAGTGGGGACCGGTTGAGCGCGAGCCGATGAACAAGATCTCGCGATCAGCAGCCGCCAATCTCAGCATGTGCTGGAACGTGATTCCGCACGTGACTCAGCACGACCTGATCGACATCACAGAACTGGAAGCCGCTAGACGTCGCTACGGAGATATGGCGAAGAAGACAGGTGCTCCAAAAGTCACGATGACAGCCATCGCGATGAAAGCGTCTGTGGTCTGCCTGAAAGAGTTTCCGAAGTTCAATTCAAGCCTCGACCCACAGACGAACGAACTTGTCTACCGCAAGTACTTCCACATCGGCTGTGCCGTTGACACACCGAATGGGCTGCTCGTGCCAGTCATTAAGGATTGCGATCAGAAGAGCGTCATCGAAATCGGCGCAGAGCTGTCGGAGGTCGCTGGTCGAGCTCGTGAACGTAAGGTGACGCTCGACGAAATGCAGGGGTCCTGTTTCACGATCACCAATCTTGGCGGCATCGGCGGTACGGCTTTCACACCGATCGTGAATTATCCAGAGGTCGCGATTCTCGGCATGTCCCGCAGCCGCAATGAACTGCAGATCATCGATGGTGAAATCGTCGAGCGTCTCATGCTTCCGTTATCGATGTCCTACGATCATCGTGTCATCAACGGAGCCGACGCCGCTCGCTTCGTCGTCCGTCTCGGACAACTACTGACAGACGCTTTCAATCTGGCCGCGACATTCTGATTCTGCCAGGACCGGACGGCTGTCGTTTAAATATGTGAGTTTATGAGTAGCGATACATTGACTTCGCGTGTTGAAATTCGTATTGAGATAGCCAGTACGGTCGTGGGCAGCAACCGGGTCGATGGTGAAAAATTATGTCTCAATCTGAACTGGAAGTGCTGAAGCAGGACGGGGTCACGGTGATTGTCCTGGGGGCACAGTACGACAATCTGGATGAGTCTGCGCTGGAAGCGGTGACAAATAAATTACTGGAGATCGTCCAGCAGTCGGAACCAGCGTTGATTGTCGTGGACATGTCCCGGACGAAATTTTTCGGCTCCGCGTTTCTGGGAGCCTTGTTTCGAGTCTGGCGGCGAATCACGGCTCGCAAAGGCAAGTTAGCCATGTGCGGAGCCACTGATCTTTGTGCTGAAGTTCTGGACGTCACACAAGTGAATCGCTTGTGGGATCTGTATAAGACGCGAGACGAAGCCATCAACTCGCTGAATTCCTGAAGGCTGACGGCGGATCAGATCCCAGCCAGAGCAGCGGCTAAGGAACAGGGATGCAATTATTTGCCGACGCCATCGAAATCCGCCGACGGTGTGGTTGGTTTCCAGCGGTCGGTCGGAACCGGTCCTGTGAAAATCCGGGAGCTTGTTTCTTTCCGGTTTCCAGGCATCACCAATCGACGGAGCGAAGTCATGGTACGGACACACGTCGCGAAGATTCTGAAGACTGCCCAGCCCGGCGATGTCGTGAAAGTCGGAGGCTGGGTTCGTACGCGCCGCGACTCGAAACAGAGTTTTTCGTTCGTAGAGCTGAATGACGGAAGCTGTTTCAGCAGCATTCAGATCGTGGTCGACGGGGACACGCCCGGATACGACACGATCAAAGACGTGACTACCGGCAGTTGCATTTCCGTTGTGGGCGAGGTGAAGGAATCGCAAGGGCAGGGGCAGCGGATCGAGCTTCACGCTCAGGAACTGGTCCTTCACGGAACGGCAGACGGCGACTCGTATCCCCTGCAGAAAAAACGGCACAGCTTCGAATTTCTGCGCGAGATCGCTCACCTTCGTCCCAGAACTAACACCTTCGGTGCGATCACGCGCGTACGGAACGCGGCCGCAGCGGCAGTACACAATTTCTTTCAGGATCGCGGCTTCCATTACATTCAGACGCCGATCATTACGACGAGCGACTGCGAAGGCGCCGGGCAGATGTTCTCGGTCACGACGCTGAATCTCGAACGTATCGCAGAAGTTCAGACGAAACTCGATTACTCACAGGACTTCTTCGGCAAGCGAGCGGCTCTCACTGTCAGTGGCCAGCTGGAAGCGGAAATCTTTGCCTGCGGTCTTGGCGAGTGTTACACGTTCGGACCGACCTTCCGGGCAGAGAACTCTAACACGACCAGCCACCTGGCCGAGTTCTGGATGATCGAACCGGAGATGCCGTTCTACGAATTGCCGGACAACATGGCTCTCGCCGAAGAGTTCATTCGACATGTCATCAGCCGTGTCCTTGATCGCTGTGCTGAAGACATGGAATTCTTCAATCAGCGAATTGACAAGACAGTCCTGGAGACGCTCCGTAACATCACCGACAACGAATTCATCCGACTGCCGTACACTGAAGCGGTCGACATCCTTCAGAAAAGCGGGCAGAAGTTTGAGTACCCCGTCGAGTGGGGACACGATCTGCAGTCGGAACATGAACGGTTTCTTACCGAGCAGCACTTCAAGCAGCCTGTCATTCTGTTCGACTATCCGCGTACGATCAAACCGTTCTACATGCGGTGTAACGACGACGGCAAGACGGTCCGCGCGATGGACGTTCTAGTACCGCGAGTGGGAGAGATCATCGGCGGCAGCCAGCGTGAAGAACGACTGGACGTGCTGGAAGCTCGGATGAAAGAGTGCGATCTTGATCCCGCGGAGTACTGGTGGTACACCGATCTTCGCCGGTACGGAACTGTCCCGCATTCAGGATTCGGACTCGGCTTCGAGAGACTGATACAGCTCGTGACAGGCATGCAGAACATCCGTGACTGCATCCCGTTCCCGCGAGTGCCGAAGAGTGCCGACTTCTAAGATCAAGTGCTGCTGAACGAGCGTTATGCGCATCCAGGTATGCGACTGGATCTGCGAGCGGAATCGCTGCGGCAACCAACGAACTTGAGAGTTCAAGCAGCGTCGAGTGACAGCACGAACAGAGCCAGTGGCACACTTTGGTAGCGGATCATTATCGCGACACTGCTGCCATCTCGTCAGTTCGCAGCCATGCTGAGTGAGTGGACCGGCAGAGTTCGATCAGGTCGTTGGCCGAGTCCAGAATATCCAGCAGGTCTCCATCGGCGTCGATGACGCCTCTGAGTCGCTCCGCCTTATCGGCGAATTCAATCAGGCCATCCTGTTCGGCGATCGAGTGCAACCGCGACGCGAGTGCCTTCATTCCATCAAAGTCCTGCGTCTCCAGTGCGTTAATCAACCGTTCGATCTGTTGTCCGATTCCCAGTGCGGTGTCTCGCGAAAGAGCCGAGTCCTGTCTGGAATCACGCTCTGGCCGGGAATTCGCCAGCACCATTGTGATAAATCGCTCGACGAGATGTGGGTCGAACTGTGTGCAGCCACACTGTCTGAGCTCATCGAACGCCTCTTGCTGCGACAGTGCTTTTCGATAAGGCCGATCGCTGGTCATGGCGTCGTAAGCGTCGGCGATGGCGAGCACACGCGCTCCGACCGGAATACTGTCTCCTGACGGTAATCCAGGTCGGTTTCGTGTCCCGCCGAAATGGGCACGGTAAGACTCAACGATCGATGTAACAGGTTCGCAGTCAAACGACGCTCGGACGATTTCCACACCAATACGGTCGTGCTGCCGCATGATTTCCCACTCGTCGAGAGTCAGAGGTCCGCTCTTCAGCAGGATCGCATCGGGCACGCCTATCTTGCCAATGTCGTGCAGCAATGCGGCAATCTCTAATGAGTACATGTCTCGAGGAGTTAGCATTCCTTCCGCTGCCATCAGGCAGAAGTCCGCGACGCGCCGACTGTGTCCGGCCGTCTCTGAGTGTCGGTAAGCCAGCGTTGACAGAAGCGCTGCCACGGCCCGATACGGAACCTGGGATGTCGGCGATTCAGATGATGAAGTTTCCGGTCGCGTGCGCGCTACTGAAGGCTCGTCAAAATCCAGTTCTTCCGGCAGATCATTCCAACTGACCACCAGGTTGCGACCGTTTCGCTTCGCAACGTACAGGCACTTATCAGCCTGCTCGAGCATGTCCTGGGGCTCTTTGGACCCCAGTTTGATTGCCGATACGCCAAGACTTGCTGTGACGGACAATTGCGGAAACTTAGAGTCAGCGACGGCAACTCGGATCCTTTCCGCAATCTCGTTCGCCATTTCGATACCGGTGTGCGGAAGCAGGATGCTGAACTCTTCACCACCATACCGACAGACCATGTCGCCGAGTCGAACTGTATGTCGGAGCGTTGTGGCAATGCCTCGCAGCACGTCGTCGCCGACGGCGTGACCATGTTGGTCATTGATCGATTTGAAGAAGTCGATGTCAACCATGATGCACGAAATCGGCAAATTGTCGGCGACCGCCCTGGCCCAATGCCCTTCGAAACTCTCGAAGAACGATCGTCGATTCAGGCATTCTGTCAGTGGATCAGTTGTCGCCAGTTTCTCCAGTTCTTCGTTCTGCTGCCGGATTTCTTCCGACTTACCTCTAAGCTGATCAAGAGTCATGCTGAGTTCACGCTTCTTCCGTTCCAGCGGGGTGACATCTTCAACACTGGTCAGAACTCCCTGAACTCCCCCCTTGGGACCGAAGATCGGCGATGCATTCACCACGAGTGTTCTACGCTCGGTGTCGTTGATCTGAAAATCGAACAATGAACCGGTACTCGACTCGCGATTCG
Organism: Planctomycetota bacterium; assembly: GCA_027624335.1. Classification (GTDB taxonomy): domain Bacteria; phylum Planctomycetota; class Planctomycetia; order Planctomycetales; family Planctomycetaceae; genus JABMPE01. The sequence continues at coordinate 2,002 of JAQBWV010000070.1, read as the reverse complement.
TGAATGCAAGCTGCCACGGTATCGGCGTGTCTTCGCGGCTCTCGCCGGTTCGACGATGCCGCCACGGAAGTTCCGAAACCTTCAGGCCAATCATCGCATCTGGAGACCGCCCCACCATCTGGCTGAACGACGCGTTGGCGAGAACGATCGTTTCTTTCGAATCAAGAATCAGCAACCCTTCCGTCAGCGTATCGAGTGCCGATCGAACACGACCGGGAATGACTTTGGCTGGGTTGAGCTGTCGCAGCACTTTCACAAAGAACAGGTAGAAGACGATGGCACTGATAAACGTCATATAGACCATCAGCCGGATAAAGGGATCCGCCAGCAGAGGCCCCCATTGCGATGCTGCCGTATCCTTGAACTGAACTTCGACCGCCCCCCAGCGCTCGCTTTGCGAGGAGATGGGAACGATCATTGACATCGCTGTTGACTTGCCATCCTCTGGCGGTGTCCAGTGCTGAGCATGATCGCCGACTGCAACCATTAACTTACTGCTGGCACGTCGCACGCCAATCGACTGGATCGAGTCGTTTCGGACAGCCACTGCATGCAGGCATTTTTCCATCGTGCTGACATCTTCACGCATTGCCAGCAGTGAGAAATTGATTGCAATCGACTCGCAAAGGTCCGATCGACCACTCATTACGATGTTGTCGTGATTCTCGATCAGCCCCAGCGTTCGAGCGACAAGCAATTCACTGCCGATCAAACTGACGACGCAAAAGGCCAGCTTCATCGGAGTGGACAGTCGTTGCAGAATGTACTTCATGATCAGGCTCGAACTGCGAAAAGTGCAGAGCGTCTGCAGTGTTGGAATGGTGAAAAGACGGTTTCTTGAACACTGTCATCCTGACCAGGCTTGCGACGAACGGAATTGACGAATGCAACGGCAATACTCATTCCCGCGATCGATCAAGCAGCAAACACATTGCCAGTCGAGTTCGATCTATCTGATCAGTCTTATCGATGAGGCATCTTCTCTGAATGCACACCATCGGCGCAGGTTCACCAGACTGTATCTCCAAACTCGGAACGGGAGCCGGTGTGGAATAACCCGGAGCCATGAATCAGCCATAGAATCCGATTCCGGTCGCGGCTGTGACGAAAATTTCGTGATCGCGACTGTTCCTGCAGGCGCGTCGAATCACCGAATGTTCCAGAAGTTCTGTTAATGCGGGAAGGTACCAGAACTCACGACTGGCCCAGTCGTAGCGACAGTTCCGATTGCCTGAGTCACGTGAATGCATCTCGCGCAGAGGCACTTGAGGCAGAGGTTGTCACGTGAAAGAGTACCTTACCAGCGACCGCGTTAATAATGGCATTCCGCTCGGTTGCAGTCTTCCGTCTGATCGATTTCCTCTTGCGTCTCAGAGCCAGGTCGCGGGAACCAGCAGGATGGTCTGGGGGCTCGGTGCTGCACTTTGTCCTTCGCGTTTGACGAATCACTGACTCCGAGGAAACATACTCACTGCTCATGCAGAGCGAGCGGAGAGGGTTTTCTCATTACCCCGAACGGAGAGCCGTCATGGATCGTCGTGAGTTTCTCAAGACTTCAACGTCCACAGCCGCTGCTGCGACTGTGCTGGCGGGACATCAGGTGGCGAAGGCGGCAGCCAGCGAGCGACTTCGAGTCGGCATGGTCGGCGGCGGCGGGCGAGCATTTTCGCTCAATTGCACGTTTGCTTCGAATCCTAATGTTGAAATCGTTGCCATCGCAGATCTCGATTCGGCGAAACGTGACAAGGCCATGGCCGAAGTCACAAAACGGCAGGGTAAGCAACCAGCCGGTGAGAAAGACTTTCGACGAGTCATCGATGATTACAACATTGACGCGCTGGTTGTCGGCACGCCGGATCACTGGCACGCGATCCCCACGATCATGGCCTGTCAGGCCGGCATTGATGTCTACGTCGAGAAACCTGACGGGCACAACATCGTCGAAGGCCAACGCATGGTGGCGGCTCTGAAGAAGCACAAACGCGTAGTGCAGATGGGCTCG
>JAQBWV010000380.1 GCA_027624335.1 Planctomycetota bacterium | reverse complement strand
GAGAGGCTGTAGTGGAGAGCGCAGTGCAGGCCGCAGCGACCTCCCCAATCCATCGGCATTCACTCCTGACTGTAAACGGTTGGTCACGGTTGGTCCCGATCGAAATTTTGGTATGTGGAACTTGATTACGGGCAAAGAACAAGTGGTCCAGCGGGCAGAGAGAAGAAGTAGTAAAGCAGTAGCGTTCAGCCCTGGTAGTAAAGCAGTAGCGTTCAGCCCTGACGGAAAAATGCTGGCCACTGGAGGAAGGTCGTTCATTGGTCGCTGGAATAGAGTAGCAGTGACGGACGTAATCACGGGTAAAGAAGTGTTCGAGGTTGAGGGGCGTGAACGCGACGTGATCAACTGCGTGACCTTCAGTCCAGGCGGGACGAGGTTGGCATACGCAAGCGTCGGACAAGATGTACCTCTGGGCATGGATGTCTTCGGTAAGTCGCTTGGCGAGATTAAGGTGTTGGATTCGAAGAACGGCCAGGAACTGCTCACGCTGAAAGGACACAACGGAGTCGCGTTCAGTCCAGACGGCCAGCGATTGGCGTCCGGAAGCGAGGATTACACCGTGACAGTATGGGACACGTTCTCAGGAATGGAGTTACTCAGGTTAAAAGGACATACTGACTACGTTACCTGTGTGGCCTTTAGCCCAGACGGCCAGCGATTGGCGTCCGGAAGCGAGGATTACACCGTGAAGATATGGGATGCGTCACTAATCGGCCGTTGAAGGGAGAAAGGAAGATTCTCAGGCCTGTACGACGTGTTTGCGTGGAATGTGACACCGTTGATTTCGGTGTCAGAGGAGTAATGAGATCTATATAACGTCGAACGTCGAATGATTGTGACCAGGTCTCAAGAGACTGTGACAGGGAAACAAAATGCCTGGACGAGTGACATTGAAAGTCCATGAAGGGAAGCTGGCGGGTTCCACATACGAGTTTTTGGAACGGACCACAGCGTTGCTCGGGCGGGGGAAGGAATGCGCCATCCAGTTGCCGCTGGACGCGGAGCACCAGATTATTTCCCGGATGCACTGTCTGCTGGATATCAACCCGCCGGATGTCCGCATTCGTGACTTTGGCAGCCTCAACGGGACGGACGTCAATGGAAAACGAATCGGAAGCCGCAAGAAGGATCAGTCGGCTGCCGATGGTCGTGGAGAACAGTATCCAGAACATGACCTGAAGCACGGCGACACCATCACACTGGGCGATACCGTGTTTCACGTCGAAATCGTCTCGCCCGCTTATTGCGAACTCTGCGACGTCGAGCTTCCGGAGAGTCAGCAGGCCGAATCGGGGAAAGAAGAGGCGGGCAAGGATTTGATCTGTGACGCTTGCCGAACACGAGCGGTTCCTACTCAAGTTGAGTCGGTCAGCGACCGGTCGATCCCCCGTTGTGCGAATTGCAGTTGTGATGTCTCGGGAGAGGTTCTTGCCAATCGTCGCGGCGAGTACGTGTGTCAGAAGTGCCAGGAGGATCCTCAGGCCATCGTCCGGCATTTGCTCCGTCTGGCGAAGAGTGGCGAGCCGGAACTGACAGCGATCAATGGATACGAGCTACTGAAAGAGTTGGGCCGAGGCGGCATGGGGGCGGTGTATCTCGCTCAGCACATCGAGCCTGAGGAACAGGTCGCCTTGAAGGTGATGCTGCCGAAAGTGGCCGCCGACGAAGACGCACGCCAGCGGTTTCTGCGTGAGGTTTCTGTCACAAGATCACTGACGCACCGCAATATCGTGGACCTGAAAGACTGCGGGTGTTCGAGCGGGACTTTTTTCTTCACACTTGAATACTGCGAAGGCAGCAGCGTCGATCGGCTGATGAAGAAACGGGACGGGATGCTGTCACCTCGGATTGCTGTGTCGATCGCGTGCCAGGCGCTTTCCGGACTTAACTATGCTCATCAGGCGGAGTTGAAAGTCGAACTTGCTGACAACAGCTCGCAGATTGCTCATGGCGTTGTGCATCGGGACTTGAGTCCGCACAACCTGTTACTGTCGAAACAGAATGGCAAACAGATTGCTAAAGTGGGCGACTTCGGTCTGGCGAAAGCCTTCGACACCGCCGGACTGAGCGGCCAGACTTTCACGGGCTCCCAGGCCGGAAAACCCAGTTTCATGCCGCGGCAGCAGGTCATCGACTTTCGCTTCTCGACGCCGGAAGTCGATATCTGGGGCCTGGCAGCGACGCTGTACAACATGCTGACCGGTACCCACCCACGCGACTTTCCCAAAGGTTCCGATCCGTGGCAGGTGATTCTAACAACGGCGGCCGTGCCCATTCGTGAGCGGAATCCGTCGATTCCGAAGCCGCTGGCTGAAGTGATCGATCTGGCGTTGATCGACAAACCAGACATTCAAATCAAGACAGCCGCGGAACTTCGCCAGAGGCTGAAGCAGGCGATGAAATGATGCGGATTCAATCAGCAGGACACAGTCATCGCGGGCAAGTGCGAAGTATCAACGAAGACCGTTGGTTCGCGGATTCCTCGCTGGGGCTGTTCATCGTCGCTGACGGTATGGGAGGTGGCCCCCACGGAGAAGTGGCTGCCGAGGCTGTTGTCCGTTCGTTACCGCTGCTTCTAAAACAAGTACTTGAGGCCGCAGCGACCTGTGAACCGGAAGAACTGAAGAAACAACTGTGTGACGCACTCGTCCAACTGAGCGATCAGATTTATTGTGAGAGTTCTGAGGCCATCGAACTGGAAGGGATGGGCTCGACTGTCGTGGCCGTCCTTGTGGCTGGCAGCTCTTGCCTCGTTGCCCATCTCGGAGACAGCCGGGCTTACCGATGGCGAAACGATGAACTGGAACTGCTGACGGTCGACCATTCCCTGGTGCAATTGCTGATGGAAGCGGGGGAGCTTCTTCCTGACGAGGTGGACAAGCACGCGGCACGCGGACAGCTCACTCGGTTCGTCGGAATGCCTGCTCCGGCATCGCCTGAGGTTCGCTGGATAGACCTCATGGTCAACGATCGGCTCATGCTGTGCAGCGATGGAATTTCCGGGATGCTGTCAGGGCGAGAGCTGGAGGTCATCCTCGGCAAGGATTCCTCACCAGAGATCGCCGTTCAAGACCTTGTCGAAGCAGCAAACAGTGCTGGCGGTCGAGACAATCTGACCGCAGTAGTGATCCAGTGCGAAGAGTCGAGGACGTCACGCCAAACAGTTAAATGAGAAGCTCCATGTCACAATCTCCCGGTCAGGACTCACGCGTTGCATTCCCGACGACGTCCTGGTCCCTGCTCTGTCAGGCTCAAAAGGCGGGTGGCGCCAAACGTGCAGAACTGATCCAGAAAGTGCTCACGTCCTACTGGAAACCGGTGTATGCGTACTTTCGAGCACAGGGTAAGCCACGTGAGGATGCCGAGGATCTGGTGCAGGGTTTTCTGAACAGGTTTGCGATCAGCGACTCCGTGCTGATGTCTGCTAAACCCGGGCAGCGCTTTCGCAGTCTGATCCGGGTCTGTGCCCGCAACTTTCTGATTGACGAGGAACGTCATAAAAACGCAAAGCGGCGGACCCCGAAGGAAGGACTGATCTCTTTTGCTGCACTTCAGGCCGAAGACGGCGATCCATTCGAGCCGCCGGACTCGCATTCGGCAGATGCCTTCGACGAAATCTGGCGGCGTGAAATACTCGATCGCGCCATGCAGCGGCTGCAGACGGCCTGCCGTGAGAAACAACGGGAAGACGATCTGCAGATCTTTCTGACCTACTATCTTCCCGCTACTGATACGTCGCCCACCTGGGAAGAACTGGCGGATCAGTACGGTTTCAGTGACTGGCAGCAGGCCGCCAGAAAAGCACACTGGGTACGTGAGCAACTGGCTCGGGCCATCAGGGCTGAAGTGGGCTCGTATGTCGAGGATGAGAATGAGATTGACGCCGAGATCGCGTCACTTCTGGGTTGATTGGTTTGAAGAAACGGGGAGTACACGAAATATGGCTAATCCAGATTCTTCCAGCGTCCGAGACCTCAGCAGCGGCCAGGTGCGGTCATTACTATCTGTTGGTCTCTCCAGTCATCGGAGTCATCAAGCCGAGTCCGATGCCCCGTCGGCAGAAGACATCATGGCGGCAGACCCACAGCTCCTGGCTCAGGTGATCGAAGACCTGAAGACGCCGTGTCCAGACGATGGCCCATTCTCGATTTTTCGCCTGTGTGGAGTGGAGCCTGCCAGTTCGGCCAGCCTCAGGAATCAGAGCTGGCTTACGTTGTTGACGTCGCGCGACACTTCTCGTGAGACGCTCCAATGTATGGAAGAAGCGGGCCGATTATTGAGCCAGCCAGGCCTGTCTGAGCTGACAGGCTTGGCCGCCGCTTTGATTCGATTGCTTGCCACTGACGCCTTGAAAGATCGTCAAGGTGACTTCTTCAATCGATTGTCGAGTGAGAAGGCCGGAGAAGCCAGCGAGGATTAGCCAACTCCGCTGTCTCGTCGACCGCTACAGCAGTGTCGCACCGGCCGTTGTGCGACAGCGAATCACGCTGTCGATTCTGCGGCTGAATCAGCAATCCATTCGCAGCGGGCCAATTCCAGTACCTTCTGCTTGTTGACTGCAGTCCTGGCCATGCTCGCCAACCGAACCACCAGCCTGAGCGACGACTGGAACGACTACCAGACCTTCCGAAT
>JAQBWV010000069.1 GCA_027624335.1 Planctomycetota bacterium | reverse complement strand
TGGATGGAGACGCCCTTAACGGTTTCTTTTTCCTCGCCGGCGCATCCAGCATCGCGGTAGCCCCAGATGGTCGGTTCGTCTACGTCACTGCGGCGATCGACAATTCCATCTCGGTTTTCAGTGGTCCAAACCACAGCGATCGCGAACCGGGATTGGTGCTGCCCACGATTGTTCAGAGTTTGACCGATGGCATGAATAGCGTTGCTGGAATTTCGGGTGCATCCTCGATCGCAATCAGTCCGGACGGTCGAAACGTCTACGTCACAGGAGAATTAAGCGATTCGGTGGCGATGTTCGACCGGGATCCCGAATTGGGGACGCTCACATTTGTTGAAAGTCTGATCGTCGTCACCAGCCTGAGTGGCCCTACCTCTGTTGTCGTCAATCCAGATGGACAGCAGGTTTACGTGGCCGCATCAGGGATTGACGCAATTGTCGTCTTTGACAGAAATTCCGAAGACGGCAGTTTAACATTTGTCGAATCGCCTGGTCCTGATCCTGACGGTGAAGGCAAATCGGTTTCCGGGCTGAACCTTGTGTCCAGCGTCACGGCCAGTACCGATGGACTGAACGTCTACGCAACAGGAGCCGAGGATAACTCGGTCGTAAGGTTCAACACTCCCAGACATCTGAATGTTTCCTTCGGCGGCCTTGCATCGCTGTCGATCACTACTTCCGATGCGGATGATTTGATTGAAGTCGGAATTGAAGGGCTGCCGACGACGGCGTCGATCGACTCAGGCGGATCTGTCGACGACGTCGTCACGATTATGGGTACGCTGAACAACGACACGATCAATGTGAACGGTGGAACGCTTACGTTCGGCGGCACGACGCTGACGCTCACCGATAGCGAATTTCTCAACGTGTTAACTGATTCGGGTGACGACACCGTAAATGTCACGGCCTCGACGACCGGACCTCACCTGTCGGTCAACGGAGGCGCACCACCAGCCGCTGGTGACACTCTTAACATCGACGTTCTGGCGGCTGAGCCATCCAACAGCGGTACAGCAGTAACATTCACCGGCGGATTTCAGACGGTCAGCTACAGCGGGTTCGAGGCAGTCGCGATTACAGTGAGGACCATCCCACTGGACTTCGGTGATGCTCCGGACAGCTTTGGGACGACGCTGGAAAACGATGGCCCGCGTCACGTTGTTGGCACGTTGTTCCTCGGAGACGCGATCGATTCAGAAACTGACGCCTTTGCCGATCCTCAGGCGTTCGGGGACGATTCAAACAGCGCCGAGGTCGACGACGAAGACGGCATTACGTTCCTGTCCGCGTTAAGCGTTGGTACCACAAGGCAGATTCGAGTCTCCGCTTCTGCAGCCGGTGTCCTCGACGCCTGGATCGACTTCAATGGAAACAGAATGTTTGACGCATCCGAAAACCTCAGCGCTGGAGCAGTACTCACCGTAGGCGGTAGCGCTTCAAATAGCGGCGGCTTTACAGCCGGAACGGGAATTTCAGTTCCGCCTGGATTCAGCACGGTCAGCTTTAACATTCCGAACAATGCGATGTCCGGAGCGACGTTTGCGAGGTTCCGACTCAGCAGCACTGGTGGGCTCTCGCCGACAGGTCAGGCCAGTGATGGCGAAGTTGAGGATTACCGTGTTGAGATCGTGGCGGCTCCAGGCGGCAACTCGACTTCGATCGAGCCTGCGCTCAACATCGCCGTCGAAGAGTTCTTCAACGCGTTTCCGGACGAACTGAATGATCCGGATCCGGACGCCACTGGCAACGAACTTCCGCTGGCGGTACAGGCTGAGAATGGTGCTCAGGCAGAGCGTGTTGATGGCGACGTCGACTTCGACCAGACTGACCCGGCCCTGCGAGTGGTTATTCAGGCGATCAATGACATCATCCAACGCCTGGAACAGAACCGTGGATTGAATGAAAATATCTTCGTCCTGGCCCTGCACCCCGTCGACTTTCTGTTGACTGATCCGCAGGGGCGGACGGTCGGCTTTACGCAGGCGACCGGTACCGTCAATCAAATTGGGGCGAACGCAACATTCTCCGGCGACGGTGTCGTGGAGCTGCTCACGATCCGAAACGCAGACGCCGGCCAGTACGGACTGCAGCTTGTTGGAGTTGGTGGAGTCTTCCGAGGTGGGGCCAGCCTGATCACTCCCAGCGGAACTCAGCAAGTCACCTTCCAGGGCAGCCTGGCTCAGGTCGCGGGCGTTCAACTTGCTCTGTCCTATCAGGAAGGCACTCTGAATATTCCGGCGCGAACGGACCTGGCAGGTATCGACTTTTCTGAGATTGCCAACGCTGTCGCTCAACTTCCTTCGGCCGCTGCCAACTCGCGAACACTGGCTGCGGGAGTCACTGAGGCACTGGCGAGTATCCAGCTGGATCAACTCGATGCCACCATCAACAGTCCAGCAGAAGACTCGATACGTTCTCTTCAAGAGCTTCTCGAACGCCTCGGTCTGGCACGTAAGCGCCTGCTTGACGCCATTGAAACTTCGCTGGACGACGACGATCTCGACAAGCTGAAACTGGTCTTCGGCGATACTCCCGAAGATGCTGACGGTGTGAGTGTCCTGACAAGAGTTCTGCTGGAAGCACTCAGCGGACCACTGGTTTCCGTACCGCAGCAGATCAAGGATGTCTCGAGTTCTCTGGAACAACTCCTCAAGGAACTTCGAGAGCAGCGGAACAATCCGCCTCCACCAGCAAACATCCGACCCCTGAATGATGTTCCGAATTCCGACGACGGAAACGGAGCAACAAAGCCTGAAGCCGACGACAAACGCACCAGCCAGCGTTCACGTGATCGCAACTCTCCAACAATTGCCAGTTCCGCTTTTGTGGTGGAGTCAGGTCAGGACTCAGCTCGTCAACATGCTGCACAGGCAACAGCCACTCGAGTTCCGGCACGAAACGCCGTAGGCACGAGTAACGTCGGAAAAGTTGCCGTTGAAAACAGTCCCGCAAGAGGCTGACGAAGTCTGCGCGGTGGCGGGTCGATTTGTAACACAGGCAGACGGAATCAGGATTTGAGTCCTGACTCTGCTTTCTCAAGTTCGACATCCAGTAAGAATAGTTCAACGCTTTCGTTCACTGAGTCCGCAGATCAAAGCAGGCGGCTTCTTCTCCATTGCGAACGAACAGGTGCCCGTTCCACACAACTGGATGGTTCCAGGATTTGCCATTCAGAGCCGGAAAGCGGTGCAGTTCCACGAACTTCTCTGGCGTCGCGGACACAAATGCGACTTCACCGCTTTCAGCCTGAACGATCAGCACGTCTCCGCAAAGCAGCAACTGGCCGTAACCGTAGCGCCCTCGCTTCCATTCAGAATTGCCAGATCTCAGATCAACGCAGGTCAGAATGCCTTCGTCGAGGCCGTAGGCGAAATTACCTTTTCGAACCGGCGCGTTGAACTTCATCTTCAACTTTTTCGACGCCCATTCGGACGTCACGTTCCAGTTGTCACCTGCTTGCGAAAAACGCAGCAACACACTGCCGACGCTGTATCCACAGCCAATCATGATGGACGAGTCATCGACGAGGATCGGAATCGCGGCGTTGACCTTCGGCTCATTCTCCCAGGCGAATCGCCACAGTTCTTTTCCCGACTCTGGATCGTGACCAACAGGCCCTTTGCCTCCGAAGATGATGACCTGCTCTCTGCCAAGCAGAGTCGCCAGAACGGGAGCGGTGTAAGAGGCCGGATCGTTACCGACCGCCCAGAGTTGTTTACCGGAAAGTTTCTCGTACGCGATGACTCCGCTGCCTTTCTCTCCGCCGGGATTCACGATGACCATGTTGCCGACAACCAGCGGAGACCCGGCCATCGCCCAGTTAAGATTCTTTGCTCCGGCGTCTGTGAGAATGTTGGTTGCCCAGACTTTCTCTCCCGTCAACGCGTTCAGACAGTTGAGCTGGCCTGTCGCTCCCAGCGAGTAAACCAGCGTGCCGGCCACCGTCGGAGTCGCTCGCGGACCGGGGCCGCCGAGTGTTTCTTCAAAGCGGATGTCATCTCCGTGAGCCCAGATCTGATTTCCCGTTTCTGCTTCGTACGCAACAACGCATTCCTGCTCGCCACGCTGCTCCTGAGTAAAGGCATAACCCTGAGGCCGTGGATGAGCGTCGGATGTGAGTCCCGGTGGCATCACCTGGACAATCGAGAATGAAGACCAGCCAGCGCCCACAGGATGTCGCCAGACCTCTTCAGGAGAGGTCCCCCAATTGATGTTGATCGGGATTTCCCGAACGACTCCGTCACGTGCCGGACCTCGATACTGGTACCACTGGTGTTCGGTGTTGATGGACCACTCGACGGAGACCGGTTTGCTGTTGAGATCGGCCAGGGCTGTTGGTTCAGCCGCATTCGCAACGTCATTCGAAGCGTCGATCGGCGAAGCCACAGCGGTAGAAGCCTTCGCTTTCTGGCGATCAGGCTGCGTCTTCAGAAACTTTACGAGTTTCGCTTCCGCAGTGGGTTCGGACCGATGAGTGAAGCGAGGAATCATGTCACCCTCGTAGCCATCGAACCGGTACTGTGAATAGAACAGTCCACACACCGAGGCGACCGCTCCGACACCAAGCGCCCGAGTACTCCAGTCGATGCCACTGAAAAACACCCACCACAACATCAGAAAGAACGGCGTCCCCGAAACAATCGGCAGCGAAAAAATCACCTGATACGTGCGGTCTTTCCCGACAACATTCCAGACAAACAGTTCTGCGGCAATGCCAACCACGAGAATGCCCAGCCCCCACGCCCAGTTGAAGTGCCGTTCAATCGTTGATGCCGAGGGCTTCCCGAAAAATTCCGGTGACGATTCGAAAACCAGATCCACTTCTGTCGGTTTTGGAAAACCTTCCGACATGATTGTCACTCCATTGTCCCTGTTTCGCTGACTCTTTTTACAAGCTCCTAGCGAAACAGATCGACGTACCATTTCATGATGCTGGAAAACGGCTCGATGTTGCTTTTCACAAGAAACACGACGGGAGCATAGATAACCTCGACCGTCTTCTGAAAGCCGCGTACCTTGAAAACGTTGTGGATACCAGCCATGGGTCCTGCCGAAAGCAAATAAAACACAACAAAGCCGAAGACACTGATAGCCGCTGCCGTCCGTTTCTGTCGGCGTGTCGGGATATCCGAAACCTCGCATTCGCTGGTTAATGCGGTCGCGCTGGCAGACTCTGAATTGTCAGCATCAGTTTCGAGATCTGTTGAGTTGCTGACGGTCATGACGAAACTCAAAAAGGCAATCTGTCCTGGAAAACACGGAATGTAAGGCAACTGTACGGAAATGCGATCGCAGCAGCGTGAACAATCCATCCACGGCGCGTGCCGAGTTGGCTCAATGAGGTGAATACCTGCCAGGTAGCGACGCAGTTTCGCCGACACTCCCGTCGGAAGTACAAAAGTCTTCTCAGAAGCGGTGTCGACTCGGATAATCAGTCCGTGTCGATCCGGTCGTCAACTGATTGACAGACCTGCGAACCCTGTTCGATAGTGTTGTGGTTCGCAGGCCACCTTCCGAGTCTGAGGCCAGTTCAGAGCGGTGGAGCATTAAGTCATGAGCATTCCTATGCCCTGTCAGGACAGCCCACTGCTGCACGCAATCAAGCGGGGTACTGTATCGCTCGAACAGGAAGTTGAAATCGCAGAGCATCTCGAAGTCTGCACTCAATGTCGGGCGGTCGTAGACATGATCAGCCACCTCGACGACCCCGAACAGACCGCTGAGTGATCCGACACAGCGATCTTCCAGACCATCAGGCTCCTTCCCCACCACGGTCCATAAAACAAAGCCCCGGCACGGGACGAGATGTCACCGTGTGCGGGGCTTTTCCCGTGTTTCCATTGTCGATACCGACGAGCTGGTTTACGACTCGTCCGCGACGAAATCCGGATAACCGGCGCGTACTCCGAAAATCACCGTTCCATCTTCCCGTCGAACTTCGGTCGGAAGGCGGCTGCGCTGGAACGCATCCATGGCAGTTTCGCGAGCCTCGCGAAGTGAGGCCGATCGGCATCCTTCGAACCAGCGGCCACGATGTTCAATGAACACCGAGAAGCAATGCACGCTCTGGATCTCATCCAGAATCCCGTGGTCTTTCTTCTGTTTCAGTTGATGTACCAGTGCAACCATTTCAATTCATCCCCTCGTAATGCAGCAAGCCAGTGTTAGTCAATCATAGGTGCAAACGGACAACTCGGACGTCGACAGATAATCTGAAGTCGAAGAACATTCCGGCCCGATACCGAACGTAGGGAATATCGATGCGGCATTCCCCTCAAACCATACGGGAGGTATGTGCCTTACAGATCGACCTCAGTTGGTTGCGTTCCTGGCTTCTCGCGAGTTTTCGCCAAAGAGGTGAACCAGAGAGTTCCGTCTGCGCGGATTCTCAGCGAGGCACGGTCGCGAATCTCGACGTGAATTTCTGCCGAGAGCTGCTCGGTGACCTGGCAGCTCGACTCGGTCAGATCCGCTGACGACGTCGGAACGGACAGACGAAGGCGCAGAAGATCGCGCCAACGCAGCAGCCTTGCGCGAACCAGTCGCCGTGCTCGACGTAGAAGCTGCTTCGCGAATCCAGAGGCACGTCGGCAATCACTGCGGCGTTGAGCGATTTACGAAGCTCGCCTGTTGCAGGGTCGCGCATTGTCGAAACGGATTCTTCGCGAGTCTCGGCGTCGCCATTGATAAACACGTTGGGTTCGATCAACACGCCGTCGCCGTCGATCACCGCCGAGATGCCTGTATTGACCGCTCGTACCAGCGGCGTCCGCGTTTCGACGGCACGGAAGGATGCTGTGATGAGGTGCTGATTCAATTCGCTCGAGCCCTTGAACCAGCCATCGTTGGTCTGATTGACGAAGACGTCGATCGACTGGTTCGACGCTTCTGCTCCGTGGGCGATTTCTCGCACGAGATGCGGCACGGTGTCTTCAAAACAGATGATCGGAGCAAGATTCCAGCCTCCGTAGCGGAAGACTTTTGCCGCCTCTCCTTTGGATAATCCACCGCTGGACGCCAGCGGGCTCATCGCTGCCAGGAATGGTAATTCGTCCTTCAGCGGCGTGTACTCACCAAAGATGACGCGATGAATCTTGTCATATCGACTGCTGATTCCTGTCTGCGGAGTCACCAGCACCGACGAGTTGTACGCTCGGATGTCATCGTGACCTGCGACCCACGTGTCGATGCCGATGATCATGGCCGCGCTGGCTCGCTCGCTCATTTCATGCAGCGTCCGCCGAACTGTCGGCTCCGTCCAGGAATCCATCCAGCGGACCTGGTCCGTTCTGTCGAACGGAGGAGCCATCGCCAGCAGCTGAGCTTCCTCGACTCCCGACTCGACGATCTGCAGCGGCCAGCGGAACATTGTCTCCGGCCAGACGATCAGGTCGGGCTGATGTTGCACGGCCATGCCGGTCAGCGCGTCGTGGTACCGGAAGATGGCGGTGTATTCGTCCGGCGAATGTTTCAGTGACGTTGGGAAGTTTCCCTGAATCAAGGCAACGCGAGGCCCCGGCTGGAAGTCCGCCTGCGATCGCCGCACCGCTCCATAAATGAAGGCAGCGGCGACGACGGCCAACGTGATACCGAGATTCAACCACGGTCGACGAAATTCAGCGAGACTGGAGTTCTCCGTCACAATTTCGTCGGTGGGCAAATGAGCAAAGTCCGAAGGCACTAACACTGGCGGGAACAGTTTCAGGCGTTCGAGCCAGGCCAGCGGCACCAGTCCCGCCACGCACGTCGCGGCCAGAGCGACGACAAAACTCACGCCGTAAGCGCCGACCAGATCGCTGACCTGAATCATCTCCGGCCATGCGTACTGAGTGTGGCCCAGAAAGTACCACGCAAAGCCCGTCATTAAAGTCGCTCGAAGATATTCCAGACCTGTCCAGACGACAGGCACCGTCAGCAGCAGCGGCAGTCCGAATCGATGAACGGCACCGCGGGAAATAGCCAGACACACCGGAAAATACAACGCGACATAAATCGACAACACGGCCCAGGCGATGTACATCGACGGGTCGCCCAGCCGCATCCACTGCAACGTTGCCAGCGACCAGACCAGTCCGGAAGCGTAGACAACCGGGTACATGAAACGAGTGGGGCGTTCGAGCCTGACGAGCAGGATCAGCGGAGAAAGAGCGATCCAGCCCAGCCATCCCCAGTCCAGCGGCGTGAAACTGCTCCACAACAGAACGGCGGTTGTCAGTGAGCAGGCAACCGCGCCTCTGACGGGTGCCGGGGCCGATCGAGCAGCTTCGATGATCTCACGAACTGTCAGTTCATGCCGTTTAGCAGACGCGGGGTTCATCTTTGAGGACTGTCCCGTCGGCGAGGTCTGAGGCAGGATTTGCGTGGCCATTGCATCCATCCATGGAGCGTGGGAAGCGAGCAGCTTTCAGAAATCAACTATTCCACAACACAACTTCGACTCGATCGTTGACAGCGTACTCTTTCGGTTCTGGTGGAAAGATCACCATTGAGTTCGCATCGACCGTTGACTGCAGATCGGATGAGCCATGCCACTTCATCAGTCGCACCATTGGCCCATCTGCCGTCCACTCGACCGCTGCCGGAAAGTACGTCTCACGATCATCCGTGTGGGAGTGCGAATGCGTCAGTCGAGCGGTCAGCGTTCGCGGAATCGCCGGAAACTGCCCCGTCAAGCGACGAATCGCCGTTCGGACGAACAGTTCGAAACAGACCATACTGCTGACCGGATTTCCCGGCAACCCGAATACCAGACAAGAGTTACTGCCACGCCGCGATACTCCGAACCAGACCGGTTTCCCCGGTTTAACGCGGACCTTGTGGAATACCTGTTCGACTCCTGCAAGCTCCAGTTCACTGGGGACGAGGTCAAGTTTTCCCGCCGAAACGCCACCGGACAGCAGCAGAATGTCAGCGTTCAGACCTTCATCAATGTGGCGCCTCAGATCTTCGCGATTGTCACGGGCGATGCCGAGCGGAACCGGCACGCCGCCAGCGTTGCGAAGCTGAGCGCACAGCATGGTTTCGTTGGAGTTGCGAATCTGTCCGGGGCCGGGAGTCTGATCAACGGAGACGAGTTCATCGCCGGTGGCCAGCACGGCAACGCATGGCTGCCTGCGAACCGAGACCATCGCGAACCCCATCTCCGCCAGAGCGGCCAGTTCCTGAGCCCTCAGTAGCCGACCTGTCGAAACAATCTGTTCGCCAACCCGCTTGTTCGTTCCGCGTCGGATGATGTTCTTTTCCCGCTCGATCGAATCCAGCAGAATGCGAACCCGGTTGGGATCTTCATCGACCAGTTCCGTCCGCTCGACCGGCACGACAGCGTCGACTCCGACGGGAGTCGGAGCGCCGGTCATAATTCGAGTCGCCTGTCCGGAAGCAACGTCACGCGAGGGTGTCCTTCCGGCAGTCACTTCGTCGACGACAATCAGTTCCCGCAGCCCCGCAGCAATGTCCGAAGCCACCACAGCGTACCCGTCCATCAACGCTTTATCGAACGGCGGCGAGTCTTCCTGACTGATGACATTCTCAGCGGTAACCAGTCCCAGAGCTTCGTCCAGCGCAACCCGCTCCGGTGCAAACGAGCCCACCTCACGAACTATTTGATCCAGCGCCTGAGTAACAGTCAGCATGACGGCTTCCAACCTTTAACAAAATACGATCATTCGACGCGCGAGAGTCTATCGACGCGCGGACCGAATGTTTAACAGAGAGAGAGCAAACACCAGGGCACAGCGCCGACCGACATTTCGTGATTCCGGAGGAGTCGTGTCGTTGACGCGGTACCAGAGATTTCGAGGACACGATTGAGATTCAGCCCAGGAAGGGCGGCAGAAAAGCACCTTCTGCTAAAAGCACCTTCCGCTAATGGAATTCACACGGCCCTGTGGAATGCGTGGCATTTCTTCGGGCTGACGCTTGAGCCTACATCCTGTCGCCGCTCCGCAGCTGAAAACTGTGCAACTTCAAAAAGCTGCGGCGAGGTCTCTTACCGAAGTTATGAGGTACAAACCTGAGGGAAGTCACTGCCGATCGCACGTGTCGTACGGAACCTGCATCTACGACATGCAATCGTGCAGCTGACTCCGCGAACATTCGATATCTGTCACTGTCCCTCCCTGCGCCACTCTTCAATCTGTGTAACGCATCAGTGAACAGCCCCGTCGACCCACGCTCCATCACATTCGAAATCCTCGCCAGGCACAAGTCTGACGAGGCGGCGGATGTGTTGATGCACGCAATCGAAAGTGGTGACGAAGATTCCCGGCGTCTGGCGATGGGGACAATTCTTAAACGTCAGGGACACCTGAATATCCTGCAAATTATTCAGCGTGTCGACACGCTGAACGACGAAACCTGCGTTGAGTTCAGCCAGTCGCCAGAGCGGTTCACACCAGCTCTGAAGCAATGCTTCTCGCATTCAGATCAGGCAACTCAACTGGCCGCGATCGAGTTTGTTCGTCGCACAGCCAACTTCGACGAGTTTGATACTCTGCTCGAATTGCTCGAAGCGGACGATGAATCGCTTGGCGCAGCCGCCGTGCAGGCTGCCAGCAATCTTGCAGAACGAATGATGGTTCGGTTCAGAACGCGTGATGTTTCTGCCCTGCCTTGCTTTGAAGAGCAAACACTGTCGGACTTCCGAATGACGATCGTAGAACGTCTGGATTTCCTCATCCTTCACGTGGCCTCACGACGCAACCCACTGCCCCTTTACCGATTACTCCTGACGCTCGGTCGTGCGGACGATAAGGCCATTCTGAATGTGCTTTATCGACGAGGATCGGAGCACCGCGAGACAGCGACCAGGCTGTTGTCCGAAGAGTCGAATGCCGCGTTCTTTCAGTTGATCTGCGAATCTCTGAATCGTCATTCTCCGCCCACCGCAATCATCGACGCCTTTCACGCTCGGCAGGATCTTGAGTTTGTCGTACATTTTCTGAGCTGGTTGCCCGTAAATCCAGCCGCGTACCTGAAGTCCAATCTCGCCAGACTGACCGAGATTTCCTGGTTGCGACAATCACATCCGACGTTTCAACAGATTCCTGCAACACTCCATGATCGGCTGGTAGCCGTGATCAATCTGGCAGGGATCGAGAAAGCGTCCAGGACAGAATTGAAAACGTGGGTTGTGCGTCAGTCAGGAGCAACTGGCCGTGCAGCCGCAAGCGATGTCCTGAACACACTCCCCAAAGCAGCGGTCGAGAAAATTCTTCATGGTGCGCTCGAGAGTGATGACCCGGACGTCGAAGCCTGGGCGACGCGCCTGCTGCGGTCTCAGAAACTCGCGAACACCTTTCCCGAGTTACTGAAACGTCTCGACGGGAATCTGGAAATCATCAGAGATGCCGCTCGCGATGAATTATTCAGCTTCGACGTGAAACGGCTTCTGGAACTGTTTCCTCAGCTTTCTCCCGCTCAATGCAGGCAGTGTGGAACAACGTTACTCAAGATCAATCCCGATGCCACGAACGAACTCAATCAGGAAATGTCGCACGCTTTTCGACAGCGACGGATGAGAGCCATTCAAGCCACTGAGTCGCTGGGACTGGTTGAACAGCTTTACGGCAGCATCGTAAACGCGCTCTCTGATCCGGAAGCGAGTGTTCGACGCACGGCGATTGAAACGATCGGTCGAAATCCGTCATCCAAAGCTCTCGATGCGATTATGAACGCCGTTGAGGATGATCATCGAAGCGTTCGGGACTCGGCCCGCAGAACGCTGTCACATCTGCGGCAACAACTGTCCGTCGCCTCAGGCCATGTGGCGGAACATGCTCAGCGGAAACACCATCGCACAGATCAAAGGAGCATGGGATCTGAATCAGAATAGGTCGGCGACGATTTGAAAGGTTGTGGGCCACCGGCTCTACGAGAGTCTCCCGTTGCGGACACGACGTAAGAAAATACTGACGGAGCCAGTCGCACGCATTGAAACACGCTTGACGCAGCACTAATGGAAAATGGCAACATGACGACACTGACTTCACATTCTCTGCTGGCTACGGGACTCGATGCGTTTCAATCACCAGCGACAAGAATGATGGCCTGGATGGTCGGGCTGCTTATCGTCGCGGGAGTTATCTGGGGCATAGCGGCATTGGCAGATCTCAGACAACGCCCACACAAGGTACAACTGAAACCAATCCTGGCAAAGCAACTCGGCAGCGTGTTCGAGGAGATATGCGACGCTCAAGGACTGTCCGCAAAGCAGCAGCAGATCTTGCGGGAAGGTGCTGCGGCACTGAACCTCAAGACACCCGCACTCTTGTTTGTGGACTCAAGTCTGCTTGGCACACTGGCCAGTTCCGACAGAGAAGACGCCGGCGAATTCCTGAAACTTGCAGGACTTCTCTTCGCTGCGAAGGCGGAGTATTCCGATTCTGAAGAGGCACATTCACAACGGACAAACGAAGCCGTGACGGCGTGATGCGAACTCAACGGCGCAGCACGAGTCTGATCCAGGTCCGTCGGACTCCGCACTCGGCT
The DNA here is from genome assembly GCA_027624335.1 of Planctomycetota bacterium. Taxonomy (GTDB): domain Bacteria; phylum Planctomycetota; class Planctomycetia; order Planctomycetales; family Planctomycetaceae; genus JABMPE01. The sequence continues at coordinate 16,191 of JAQBWV010000069.1, read as the reverse complement.
GAAGCTGCCGGCTGAAACCGGAGTTCAGCACCGATCACTCAGCCGAAATGTTCGTCGTCGTTGAGCAGATCGTCTTCGCCCAGCAATTGAAAGCCCTTGTCGCGAAGCACACGCGTTGCCGTATCCATATCCTCGACATGAACAGCGATCGCGCTGTGTCCCCCGTGACGGTACAGCAGCGGGTACATGTAGTTGACATTGACCTCAGCCTGCAGCAAAGCGGAACACACCGCGACGAAGGGCTGCGGCTGCTCGGGCAGCTGGACGCCCAGGACTTCGATCTCGAAAAAAGTAAAGCCAGACAATTCAAACAGTTCGCGGCCTCGCTCAACCCGATCGAGCATGACACGAGCAATCGCGACATCAATCGTGTCGACGATACTCAGAGCGATGATTCGAACGTCCTGGCGTTCGAGATGTTGCATCAGCTGATTCAGGCTGCCGACGCGATTCTCGATGATGACGCAGAACTGCGTGAGCGCTGGCCAGTCTCGACCACGCATGGTTGCGGCATCTGTAAATTCACCTGCTCCAAAATCCATGGACATTTCGAACTCCGTTTCGTTGTCTTTTTACCGGCAACTTCACCTTCAGGCTAACCAGCCTGAGTCGTCGGTCATGTAGCAGCAAAGGCGCTGCAGATATCAGTCAAACAAATGAAGCCGTGATGGCATTCGATACCTTTGCGAGCCAGGTGCCGTGCGGTTCCTGCGGTTTCGTTGTCAGGATGACAGCGAAGGATTCCTGCTCAGGGTCGATCCACAGGACTGTACCCGTCGCTCCCCAATGTCCGTAAGTCCGACTTCCCAGGAAGTCGCCGAAATTCGCACTGTGTGCCGGCCAGTTGAGCCTCCATCCGAGTCCCCACGGTCGAGTCCTTCGATCAACTTCCGGAACATCTGCCATCACCTCCAGCTGGTTCCGTGTGGCTGCGGCAATCGTCGCCGGTGACAGAATCTGCAGGCCCGTCGCTGGATGTCCGAGCATCATCTGGCAGAAGCGAGCCAGGTCCACGGGCGTGGTGATCAGGCCGCCCCACGGAGCACCCAGCATGCGCCAGTAACGACTGTTCCAGTTCCAGTCCTCCCCGATCATTTCGTCGGGAACCAGCACTTCAGTGACGCGATTGACAATCGGAGCATCGCCCGCAAATGCACTTTCCGGGAGCCCCAACCAGGAATCGACCATGCCCAGAGGCTCGAAGATCTCACGACGAACGAACTCGGCGCACGAGACGCCGCTGACTCGCTGAATAATCTCACCCAGAATCGCCAGCCCCATGCTTTGATACCGGACGGCTCGGCCCACCGGGAATTCCAGTTCGACTTCGCACGTCTCGTCCACAAACGCTGATAGCGGCGAGTGCTGTTTTCGCAACTCGACATTGTTCGGCAGCATGTCCGGCAACCCGGATGTGTGCGTCAGCAGGTGCCGCAGACGAACGCCGCTTTTTCCGTTCCGACTGAACTCGGGAATATAATCCGTCACCTTGTCCGGCAACGTCAACTGCCCGCGTTCGACAAGCAGCAACGCCGCCGAAGCGACGATCGGCTTCGTGATCGACGCAACCAGAAACAGGGCGTCATCGCGGAGCGGTTCTTCGCCATTCAACGTCTGCCTGCCGAAAAACTGAGGCTGAACCAGAGCCTCACCTCGACCAGCAATCATCGTCGCCGATGAGATCGTACCATCGCTGCAGAAACCGGCCAGCAGACCACTCGCCGCCGACCAGCGATCTTCTGAAATTCCTGCTTCGACCGGTGCTGCAAAAGGCCGTGCGTCGCTGCTCATGCTGCCATCTCCTGTGCCGTGTGGAAGGGGCTCTTATGGCGGACAAAACTGGCGAGGCGACCGTCTGTGTTGCTTCACCCGTCCGATTCTGAAGCCAGCGAGGGTGTCGTGGCCGTACCTGATAACTGATCTTGATCCGGAGCAACATGTGTCGTCGTTGCGTCTGATCCGGCCTGCTCAGCGGCGAGCAATTCCTGAATCTGGCGGCGAGAGGCCAGATAGTAAACTGAGCCAATGGCTGCGACGACGATCTGAGTAATTCGATAGGCACCCACGGCCAGAAGACCTATCCCGGGATTAGCCCCTGCCAGCTTGTAAGACTCTTGAACAGCTGCTTCAAGCGCGCCGACGCCCCCGGGCAACGGCACAATGACGCCGACAATCTCTGCCAGAGGGAACAGCAACAACTGCGTCACGTAACTTGGTGTTTCAGATGCTGTCGCGACAATTCGAGCGCAGCAGTAGAACGACGATATGAGCCCAAAATGTCCAACCACGCTCAGTGCGACAGTCAGAGCGACCACCATCCGTCTTTGATGATAAAGAGAAATCCCGTCAGCGATGTCGGCAATGATCCCGCCAGCTTTGGGGATCCGAATGAGCAGCTTCATCCACCATGATTCTGGCGTTGCCGGGTGTAGCAGCACGACCACCCCAGCTAGACCCGCGATGCTGCCACCCCATAGCACTGCCACGATTTTTTCACGGTGTTCAATGTGGTCAGCAACAAGAAGCGTCGCTCCGGCACCGACGATCAGCAGGCCAATCAGTCCAAGTATCCGATCCAGAAGTATGGTGGCAATGGCAACGGATCGGCGGCCCTTCTGCTCACGTGCCATCAGGACGGCTTTTACAACGTCACCTCCCACCGCTCCAGGAGAAACGTAGTTGAAAAGACATCCCAGGAATCCAAGCCTTAACGCATCGCCAAAGCGGAATTGGAAATTCAGAGCGATGACCAGCAGATACCACCGAAAGAATGTCAGGATGATCGAACTGGCGCAGAGCACGAATGCGGCGACCAGAAACTCCCAATGGATCGGCTGCGTGTAAAGCCGCGCAAACTGGTCCCGGTTCTGATAAACGAGCCAGCCGACGATACCCAGCGCGATCACCCACTTGATAACACTGAGGATGGGTCGCAATTTACCGGACGAGGCCTGAGTCAAAGTCGGATCCCTTCCGCTTTTCTGTCGCGGGCTGGAAGTTCTGAACTGCGAAATCGTTTCGCTCGGTGCAGACCCTGTTGTGGCTGTTTGATATCCGTGGCTGTGTCGTTCGAAAACTCGACCCGCAGGCCAAACTCGACCCGCAGGCCACACTCGAAGAGACGCTGCAGATTTCAATTTCCCGCTTGTGATTCATCCTGCGGAAAGCCTGACTGTCATTGGTCGCGGTCGGAGAACAGCCTGCAGCAACTTGAGATCAGATCAGTTCCTTGTACGTGTCGAACCCCATGTAACCGACAAGGCCGGCACTCAGCAGGAACATGATGTCAAGCACGGTCTGACCGCCAAACGGAAAGCCAGTAGCTACGTCCACGATCGACAGGATGCCGACGACAATGGCCACGCCCATTGATCCAAAAAGCATTCGTTTGATGCCAGGCGTCATGTATGCGTTTCCGGAAACCGCCTCGAAAGCGGCGAACAGCAAGCTTGAAAATGGCTTCAGTACGATTTCCTGAGGCCGACGAATCGCAACAAGTATAGAAGCAGTTGAAGCGGCGTTTCCAGTTCAGAGACCGCGTCGATACCGGCGAACCGTGTCTGTACCGCTTCGTCACAGACTATTTCGTCACAGAGAAGTACAGCAGTTGATTTCCGGTCGGGTCGTGATAGGCGTAATTCAGTGCGACTCCCTTGGCGAGAATGACCCGTGTCGCGTCGACACTGCGTGCCACTCGAGTGACTTTCTCCTGAATGCTGTCTCGCTGACGGTCCATCTGCGCTGCTGAGATTGTGACGGTGTACTGGTAATTGATACTGCGGACTCCCGCCGAAACTTTCGTCAGCGTGGTGGCTGAATCGACTCTGATCGGCAGCAGGTCTCGAACAGCCGAGACCTGCTGTTCAAGTTCTGCCTGAATCGCATCGTGTGGCTGCAGCTGAATAGAGCCGGAAGCGATCGCCCAGTGTCGCGCGATTTCCTCTTTCGCATCGAGCACCGAACGCTGATGCCGGATCGCAGCGAGTTCCGGATGATCATGCAGCACCCAGAGTGCCGCCTGGCAGCACTGTTTCGCTGAGTTCTTCAGGCCGCGTTCTTCCAGTTTATTTGCATACGCGAGGAATAATTTCGCGCAGGTGTCGCCGCCTGGAAACTCGCGAGCGTGTCGAGTCAGATTCTCAACGACTTCGTAAACCGGCATCTTCCGTTCGAAACACCGATGAACCAGCAACAGCCCATCGGCATACTCTGCTTCCTCGTTGAAAGTTGTCTGTTTCAGTTGAATAACCGTCTGGCTGAGTCGTTCGTCGAAACCCGACCAGCCAAATTCAGCGGCTCGGTACAGCAGGACCGCTTTCGACTTCCAGGCTTCGCGATATTGATTCGGAGTGGCGTCGTCTCGCTCCAGCAGTTCGTCACAAGCGAGAACACCAGCGGCGACGTGCATCTCCTGATCGGACTGCCATGCCTCACGAACCATCGTACCTTTAGCTGGCTTTCGGCCTCGTGTCTGTGCCAGCGATTCGCGAATGACTTCCAGCAGCTCTTCCGGTGTTCGACTCACGGAGTCGATGCCGGTCGGCGATGAATCACCGTCAACCGCTCCATCGGGATCGAACGACGCTGAATACTCAACATCTTCTGACTTAATATCGGTCGACATAGCAGTGTCGTCCGTCGTCGTTGTGACTTCGTCTGACGACTGTCCGACCGCAGGCAGACATCCAGCCACGCAACAACACAACGACAGACCGATAGCCAGCGCTGCGAATGCAGATGCAGCGCGACCGCAGTTCCAGAAGTTGCAGTTTCGAGTCATGGAGTCGTCCGGGACCAGTTCGCAGAATTCAACGCTTTTAGACAATCCTGCGCTGTTTGCGACTCAACACGAGTGCAGGCTGACTGGATTCCAAAAACGCCGGTGCCGCCTGTGCCAATTGAGCAGCGTTGTCACCAATGGCCGGAACTGAGGTTGTTCCGATTCTGCCGTTCATACTTCGCAACACGACCGCAGTAACTGCACAACGTGGTTGCGGTACGGCAACATAGTGGTCAGCAGTTCCCGGCCGACACAGCGTCAGAATGCCCTTCGCAATTGAGTCATGTTTGCCACAGAAGTACCTGCCCATATGTGGGACTGTGATCTACGCAATAACGGGTGAGAAACGATGTCGTGACGGAAACGGGTTCACTCGCCAGAGTCCTGTCCCGGTCGCTAACCTGCGTCGCTCAACCGTTCAGTTTTCGCGTCGAGCGTGTTGCTCCGCGTCCTTTTGGTCACTCAGGAAAACATCATGTCAGACACTCTTCCGCAGCCGCTGGCTCCGCCGTCTCGAATTCTCATGGGGCCTGGGCCGAGTGATACTCATCCGCGAGTTCTCTCAGCGCTGGGAGCTCCGACGGTGGGACACCTTGATCCGTTCTTTCTGAAGACGATGAACGAAGTTCAGTCGATGCTGCGGCAGCTGTTTCAGACCCGGAATGAGCTGACACTGGCTGTCAGCGGAACGGGTTCGGCTGGGATGGAGGCCTGCGTCGTCAATCTCATTGAACCGGGCGACAAAGCCGTCGTCGGTGTGAACGGAGTCTTCGGCGGACGCATGAAAGACGTCTTCGAGCGTGCCGGTGCCGACGTGCTCACCATTGAGCGACCGTTTGGCGAAGTCTTCTCTGCGGAAGAGGTCGCTGCTGCCGTGCGAAAACACTCACCGAAAGTCGTCGGGCTGGTGCATGCCGAAACTTCCACCGGCGCGCTGCAGCCGCTGGATGAAATCTCGGCGATCGTCCATGACGCAGGCGGGCTCTTACTGGCTGACTGCGTGACGTCGCTCGGCGGGCTTCCGGTGAAGGTCGACGAGTGGGGACTCGACGCGGTTTACAGCGGGACTCAGAAGTGTCTCAGTTGCCCGCCAGGACTGTCGCCGGTGACGTTCAGCCCGCGAGCGGTCGCGGCGATGGACGCTCGCACGACGAAAGTCGCCAGCTGGTATCTCGACATGAGTATGGTCCGAAATTACTGGAAGGATTCATCGCGAGCCTACCACCACACCGCTCCGATCAACATGAATTACGGTCTGCACGAGGCCCTGCGACTGGCGTTGGAAGAGGGGCTCGAACACCGCTTTGCCCGGCATCGTCGTAACCATCTGGCTTTGCGAGCGGGTCTGGAAGCGCTCGGTATCGAATACGCAGTCGAAGAGACGTATCGCCTGCCGATGCTGAATGCAGTGAAGATTCCTGACGGCATCGACGATGCCGTCGTGCGGTCGCAACTGCTGAACGAGTTCAGCATCGAAATTGGAGCCGGTCTGGGACCGATGAAAGGCAAGACCTGGCGAATCGGCCTGATGGGCGATTCCAGTTCGGCTCGCAACGTACTGCTATTCCTTGCCGCGTTGGGTAAGTGCCTGGCGGATCAGAATGCAGCGACTCAGTCAGGTACCGGAGTCTCTGCGGCGAACGCGTTCTACTCAAGCCAGGAACTGTCAAAATAACGTCCCGAACGTGGCAGGGTGGCGATTCGCGAAGCGGCAGAGTTCGAGCTATTCGACGATCCCGAAGGTGTGCTGAGCGGCGCCGAGAATTACGCTCGACTCGGACGTCTCCAGAATGCGCATCACTTCGCTGCTTTCTTCGAGCGGGTAGAGGAAGAGTTCTTCAACAAGCTCGGGGGCGAGCTTGCTCAGTAGAAGGATGCGAGCCCAGCCTGCGGCGTTCACAATCTGCGTTGCTGGAATCAGGTCGACCGGGGTCGCATCGCGAATTGGTTGCAGGCAGTTTTCGGGGTACTCTTCGCCGCGAAGTAAGCGGAGACCTTCTCCTGGCTCCTCGCTCAGCTGGGACAGAACGACGATTCGACCACCGCGTTTGACCAGCTGACGAGCGGTTGCGACAGCTCGACCGATCTGGTTCCAACCGTGACCTGACACATCTTCGGAAACGGCGACGACGACGGTTTCGACTCGTCCAGGCATTGAGACCAGCCAGTTGTCGTCGAGTTTTGCCCGCGAGCGTTTAAAGACGGCGTCGGTGCTGCCGGCCAGAACCTCAAGCACTCCGCCGCAGTCCGATGCGACAACCTGCACACAGAACTGAATTCCCGCCAGCCATGCGATCTCGTCAACGAGCTGTCGCAGCGGTCGCTCGTCTCCAGGCGAAAGCTCCTGGTGCCCCTGTCCTACCGTTTTTCGCAGGGCCTCAACATTCGACAGCCCAGGATAGAGCACGCTATTAGTTCCGCGATAGCCAAGCAGTTCGTCGTAAGATGTCGCTCCCACGGGCAGGACAAAATCCGCTTCAACCAGTTCCTTCGCCAGATAGACGGGATCGCCGTTAGTGGTTGTCGCCAGGTAACTGCAGCTGTTTTCGACCAGGGGATCGTGAATCCGCCAGTTGATCAACTGCTGCACAGAAATCGGCAACAGCCTCCGCGGATCGGACGGCGACTTCTGGCCGAGCGCCACTGGTTGAAGGATCGTAACTTTCGCCGGATCAATATCTTTCCGTTCAAGATACGACCAGATCCCCGCGACGACTTCGGCAGCGCACGGAGTGTCACGATCCAGCGCGATGACCACTTTATCCTCAGGAACCAGAGCCAGATCGAGTGTCGGCAGATCAAGCGGCGATGCCAGCGCGTGACTGACTGCCTCAGCAACGTCCTTGCGAGGTCCCGGACCTGGACGAAAAACGGCAACGCGAGCGGCGTCGACTTCGGCAGTGAACTCGCCAGACGAACCGTAGCGAAGATGAACTGGAATTGACTGTTGAATGGCCACGAAGCAGGTTCCACAGAATCAGATGGGAAGGAGCGATCTCAGTTGCACGTTTACCGGTTTGAAAACGAGAACGACGCATCTTAGTGGCACAGCATGAATGTTCTAAGGTAACGGATTGAAATCGGATTCCCGAATTCTGTGAATGACATAAATGTAGACGTCCACGAACCAGGCACCGGGCAATCTATCGCCTGAGTATTCTCCAGCAGGATGGCTTGCGACTGAGTGCCACTGGCACGGGATGAACATTGTCAGCTGACGATGTTCACAGAACGACTTGAGTTCTGCTCGAACCCGCATGATGAATCGTCCTGTAGCTGCGTGATCCGCCCAGACTGGACAGGCCAGAGTGCCAGTGCGGGTTGGCAGATTCTGAGGACGTCAGCAAGTACAATCCCGTAGCTGCCAGATGTCACCCCGCTGTCGAGATCGAACTGGGCTTCTACCTTGTCGCAACTTTTGGACGAAGACGATCAGCTGATGGTCCGGCTCCAGGAGGGCGATTCACGTGCGTTTGACGAGATTGTTGAACGGCACAGCGGGCCTCTTTACGGCTTCTTCCTGAAGAATTCACGGAACCCGCAGCTGGCGGAAGACCTCACGCAGGAGACACTGCTCCGACTTTACCGACAATTCTGGAACTACATTCCAGTCGGGCGGTTCAAGGGCTGGATGTACCGCATTGCTCGCAACCTGCTGATTGACAACGTTCGCAAGGCTTCTCACGACTGCCTGGTCAAAGCCGTCAAAGGCAAATACGAAGACGAGACGGACATCATTTCGACGGTCGCCGGTGAGATGCTGTCACCTCAGCAGGAAGCCGACCACGGTGAGCTGAAGAGTCTCGTCGACAGACTGCTCGACGATCTTCCCGAAGAGCAGCGGCTGACGTTTACGCTGCATCATTTTGCGGGTCTGTCGCTGCCGGAAGTTGCCGAGGCGCTTGACACTTCGGTTCCGACGACAAAAAGTCGGCTCAGGCTCGCCAGAGAAAAGTTAAGCAGCTGGCTGCTTGAACGCGGCATCATCGATCCTCACCAACCGGACGACTGACAGATCACATGCAGAATTGACTTGCCAGAAACTTTCAGAAGCTCTCGATCCGAATCCAGACTTCACCGTTAGCGGCGACCACCGCTGAGTACCGGAGACCAGACATGACCTACTTCAGCCGGCTGACTGACATCGTCACCTGTAATCTGACGAAGTTGCTCGATGAAGCCGACGATCCAGCAGCAGCTCTTCAGGAAATCATCGCCGAGATGGAAGCCGGAATGGCGGGCGCTCGACGCAGCACGCAGACCGCTCAAGCCAATGAAGGCCGAATTCGCGACGAAGTCAAGGAGCACTCCGGACAGGTTGCACACTGGGCTAATCGAGCGAAAGAACAACTGGTGGCTGGCAGCGACGATCAGGCGCGGCTGGCGCTGGTCCGAAAGCGCGAAGTTGAACATCTCATCGCCGGCCTGGAGCAGCAACTTCAGGCGGCTGTCCAGACTCGCGAGCACCTGGCAACGACTTTCCGAGCACTTGAAGCTCGACTTGCCGAAGCACGCCGCCGACAACAACGCGGACAGGATGGCGACGAATCTGCCAGCGACGCTGGCGGTGCTGAACCGAATTCGGTCACATCGTCAGAGATTGATGACGAGCTGGCGGCACTCAAACGGGAACTCGGTCAGGAGTAGATGAGGAACTTCTTCTCAATACGTTCCTAAGTATCCGCTTTCGATCAGTGATCGTAACCGTTCTGCAAGTCCCGATTCTGGACCGGTTGCTGCTGTGTCTTGCGTTCCCAGCTCCAGGCGTGCGGCGCAGGAACTGGATTCACGACTGGCTGATCTGACGACAGCAGATTGCTGTTCTCCGACGCGGCTACCTGTTGCTGTGGCGGCTGCGAAATCGGCTGGGGTGGCTGAAACGTCGGCAAGTGCGGGCGCGGTGGCTGCATCGCAGTGACGGCAGGCGCTGACGGCGTCTGCATATGACTTCTGTATTCGTGTGGCAACGCCGCAGGCTGTTCCGGGGTCATGATCGGTTGCGAAAGATCAACAGACTCGCGCCGGTAAATCCATTCCTGGATAGAGACCCACTCATGTTGACAGGCATGACAAACGCAACTGCAACCCGCTCGGGCGGCCTGGAGTTTCGCAGCCAGTGTTAATTCAACCTTTGTCTCACAGCCTGGACAAAGCGTGTAAAAGTCGTGCCGTTGTCTCATGGTTCTGACCTTTCGCCTGATTTGAATCGCCACCATTGAGTGGTGGAAGGCGAGTTTTTCGGGAGCACTTTGGAGTCACCGCCGTCGAAAGGCGGTGGCAGAAATGGATCGAATCCGCACGGCGGGACCGCGCGGCCACGGGCGAAAAAGAGTTACGGACAGACGAGTCCCTCGCGAATCGCATAACGAGCGAGATCCACGCGATCGTGAATCCCCAGCGACTGCATGATGCGGTACTTGTGGCTGTCGACTGACTTGACTGAAATGTGCATCCGGCGAGAGACATCTTTGACACTCATGCCATAAGCCAGATTGCGAAGCACCTCCAGCTGCCGATCACTGAGCTGGGTTAGTCGGCTTTCGAACTGCACCTGCGTGTTCCCGGTGACTGGATCGATGGAGATCCGTTCGCGAATCTCCTGGGAATAGAAAGTGCCGCCTTTCGACACCGTCTGAACCGCAGCCAGCAGATTCGCCAGCGAGTCCGTCTTCAGGACATAACCAGCTGCCTTTGATCGAATTGCCTGCTCGATATAGATGTCGGGCATCGAGCCGCTGTAGAAGATGACCTTCGTTTCCCGTTGCCGCATCGCCAGATCACCAGCAAGTTCGAACCCACTGCGTCCTTCCAGATCGATTTCCACGATCGCGATGCGTGGACGTTTCTCGGTCAGCATTCGCATTCCGACTTCGCCGTCGCTCTCGATGCCAACCACCTCGGAATCCGGCTGGCCGTTCAGAAGCATCGAAATGGCGTACTGAGTCGCCTCCTGCGGCTCCACAATTCCGACAGTAATTGTCTTGCGTTGCGTTTCGACAAGCATCATGTCTGGTCCTCAGCTGTGATTCGGTTTCGGGATCGAGAGTGTCGTGTGAGCGACTTGAAGAGCAGTCCTGTTTCGTCTTCGGTTTCTACGTCTCTAAGGGAGTCGCCTCAAATGTGAAGTGTCTTGCTGCCTGAAGAAGGTATCGGAAGTACACCGAGCCAATTATTAGAAGCAATTCCCTCATTTTTTGCGTTTGCGGGAATCTGCAGTATTTCACTGATGTCAGCATCGAATCAACGGCACTATTTCGAAGGTTTTACCTCAGTTTCAGAGATAGAGCATTGCGCATTTACGCCACGTCATGGAGGCTTCCCCTCCGTCTGTCGGTTACTCGCCACACATCGAAGCAGTGAACATGAGGTCTGACTACGTGCAACTTCCCGGAGGTGAACGCTGCAATTTGTCGATCAGTCACCCCAGGAGACTCCAGAACCAAATTCGCTGCTCAACCGCAATACGGTCCTGCAGGATGCGATCTTGAGGCATCCGGCGCATCGTCGATACCATTCCACCGCCTGAGCATCCTGTGCAGTGTCACACGCTGTCTGCACTCACTCCCGGCTGCTGATTTCCGTATCCGGTCAACTCTTCACCTTGAACGACGGCCCAGTGATACCGTCGGCTCTTCGACATATCAGAAAGTTTGATCATGGCTCAGCTTGCGACGCGCATTCGGGGCCCGGTGTCTGTCATTGGCGACGTCCACGGACAAGTCGACCAGCTCGTTGCAGTGCTTGACCAGTTGCGATCCCGTCCAGACTTCAACGAACGCTGGATTGTGTTTATCGGTGACCTCGTCGATCGCGGTCCAGACACGCAGGGGGCGCTGGACGTTGTCTGCGATCTGATGCTTGAGCATCCACGGACAAGCATTGTCAGCGGTAACCACGAGCTCGCTATGGCTGGCGCACTGAATCTGATCCCCGTGCCGGAATATGCGGAGTGGGGTGCGCGCTGGATTAACGATTATCTCTCCGAGTCCACTTTCGAATCGTACGGCGTCGAACACGGTGACCTTGAAGCCCTGAGAACCGCCCTGCCCGAGAGGCATGTCGACTTGCTGACCGATCTGCCATGGGGAATCGAGCATCCAGAATTTTACTTCGTCCACGCCGGTCTCGATCCCAACACTCCGTTCGAAATGCAGATCCGAATACTGCGACAAAAAGACTACTCATTGAACCGTCCACAGTGGCTGTGTTCGAAATTTTTGGTCGAAGCTCCCGTGCCGCCAGATTGTCCGGTCACTGTTGTCAGCGGACACGTTCGAGTTCCTGCCGTACGGCTGGAACCGAAGCGAATTCTGATCGATACGACCGGCGGGGAAGGCGGCGACCTCAGCTGCGTACTGTTACCGGAACGGGAAGTGATCAGCTCCAGCGGCAATCCGGCTGTTGAAGTCGTCGGAGAATCGCAGCAAAAGAAAAGTCGCTGGAAGCTCTGGTAGTCGCTCGTTCCCCGGCCGCATTAAGCACCCGACGACTGGTCACACACCCTGCGTCTCCACTGAGAATCGATGCTGCTCGCAGACAACGTTGAGTCGTTTAGCGGCAATTTCGTACAGCGGCGGCGACCAGATGCCCACCGAATCCTAACGATAGTTTCATTGCATGTTGTGCTGGTCGTCGCCGAGCCTGTCGTGGCACAAGGTCGATTTCGAATTCGTCCTCCGGACTTTGCAGGTTGTTCGTTGGCGGCAGGATGCTATCCCGCATGGCCAGCAACATGGATGCAAACTCAACGCTGCCAGCGGCTCCAAGCAGGTGCCCGATAGATCCTTTGATGCTTGATCCAGACAGTGTTTTTCGAGCCGGACCGAACGCGCGATTAACTGCTCGCATTTCACAGACGTCGTTTATTCGCGTGGCCGTTCCGTGAAGACTGACATAGTCGATGTCGCCCGGCTGCAGGTTGCCTCGACGCAGCACGTCAGAAATCAGCCAGCACAGAGCCTCAGGATTGTCGGCCAGTTTCGTCATGGCATACGTGTCCGCGACCGAACCGCCAGCCAACCATTCCGCATACGGGCGTGCTCCGCGCCGGCGGGCATGTTCTCCTGATTCGAGGACGAAAACACCCGCTCCTTCACCGACAAGGAAGCCGTCTCGATCGCGGTCGAATGGCCGAATCGCTGAGGCCGGATCGTCAAGCTGCCGCGAGTGAACTCCGAGCTTCCGGAACGACGCCACGATTGCTGGGGAGAGTGACGCATCAGAACTTCCGGCGATCACAACATCACACTGCCCCGTTTCAATAAGTTCAGCAGCCCGGACCAGACTGGCAAGGCCCGTCGCACAGGCGGCGACAGGAGTCAGAAGTGGCCCTCGGGCTTCCAGCAGGGAGGACACCGCAGTCGCCGCTCCGCCGGGGGCGATCATCGGCCACCACAAGTCAGGTGGCACCGTGCTGCCGGAATCTAAGTCGTTCGGATCCTGCCGCCCTTTCAGCTTCAATTGTTGCAGCGTGTGGACGCCACCTTTGCTGGTTCCAATAACGCATCCGACGCGTTCTCCATCGACGCAGAGCTGAGCATCGGAGACAGCTTCCAAAGCCGCCGCCAGTGCGTGAGCAATCACTGGTTCCGCCAGCAATGGAATCAGGTCATCTCGCGATGATTCCTGCAAAGTCGAGAGCAGCGTTTTCGATGCGACGGCCGGCGCGCCGGCGGCGTCAGCAGGCCAGAATCGTCGTTCAGTCTCAGTACATTCCAGTCGCCGCGTAGCAGTTTCTCCGGCAATCAACCGTTGCCAGAATTCTTCACGGTTGCCCAGCGGGCTGATAATCCCGATTCCGGTAATGAGCACGCGACGCCGTCGCAACATCGGGAGTCACCAGTCTGATTGCTGCGGTGCTGGTGACTTATGACCGGTTGCTGGATCGGCAAACGGCAAACAACGCTCCGCCGAACAGGACCACGACGATGCCAATGTCGACGTTGTAACTGCGACCGGATGAAACGTTCGGAACGGGAGTGACCGTCTGAGCAAGGATCGGGCCGCTAGCCGCGGCTTCCAGACTCGCCCCCACTGGAACAAATGTCAAAAGCAGCAGGAAAGCGGCGATTCGCAATTGTTGAGACACTCGCGGCATCATTGGACTCAGGGTCTCGATCGTTAATCGACCTGGTGATACTGACGGATGGTTGACTCCACTTTCGCGGGTCGCTGGCGCGATGATAAGCAAACGGGCCAGACGAAGAAAACCGTCGCAGCTCCTGATCGTAGAGCACAACGCGTTCCCGTGCCGTTTGAAACACTTCGGCTGGCGAGTGAAACCGGCCTCACGCATTGTTGGTTGAGGACCCTGCAGAGGGGCTTCGCATACCGACGGCAAAGGCGACCCATCCGACGATCATCAGCGATCCGCCAATCGGTGTGATCGCTCCCAACCAGCGCAAACCTGAGACAACAAGCACGTACAGGCTGCCCGAGAACAAGGCGATGCCCAGCACAAAACACCAGGCAGCGAGACGGTGACTTTTCCGAACCTCGGTCTGCAACGAAGCCGCGATTCCTAACGCCACTAACCCCAGTGCATGGTACATGTGATAGTCGGCGGCAGTCTTGAAGTCTCGCAGGTACTTGAACGTCGCCGGGACCGTAAGCCCGGCGATGGTCTTTACTTCATCGCCGTATACCGACTTCAAACGAGGTTCCAGTCCATGAGCGCCGAACGCTCCGAACACGACGGCGAGAGCTGCCAGAATCGCTCCCGTGATAATCCACTGTCGAGGAGTACTCATCACACGTACTGCTTTCGAATTACCTGTTTTTCCTGGATGCCGAGAAGAGTCGAAAGACGTCGGATTCAACGTGCGCTTCCGTCAGCAGGATTTCAAGCTGCCTCACGATCTCGGGATGCTCACCAGCGATGTCGTGTTCTTCACCAATGTCCGTGTTCAGATCGTAAAGCTGCAGCGATGCCTGCGGATTCTTGAACAGATCAGCTCTCACGCCTTTCCACTTACCCATTCGCACTGCCTGCTTGCCGCCTCGTTCAAGAAACTCCCAGTACAGATACCGATGAGACTTCTGCTCGGAATACTTACCCAGCAAGGTCGGCACGATCGAAATTCCATCGAGACCTGTGGGCGTTTCGGCGCCGGCAAGTTCACACACGGTCGGCAGGACATCCCAGTGCGCGGTGACGAAGTCAGTCACGTTGCCCGCAGTAATTCTGCCTGGCCAGCGAGCGATCAGCGGAGCCCGAATCCCGCCTTCAGTGAGGTCGCGCTTGTGACCTCGCAGCGGTCCGTTGCTGTCGAAGAAGTCCGGCATGTGACCGCCTTCCTGATGCGGTCCGTTGTCTGAAGTCAGCATGACAAGAGTGTTGTCATCAATTTTCAGTTCCTTCAGCAGTGTGAGGATTTCTCCCACCTGCCGATCCATCAGCGTCATCATCCCGGCGAAACACGCCGCTGGATTCCTGGCGGTTGGCCCCTTGTACTTGCCGATCGTGTCTTCGAATTGTGGAAACTTCGGCCGGAACGGGGCGGCATCTTCTTCCGGAACGTGCATCGCCGCGTGAGGAATCGTCATTGGTGCATAGCAGAAAAACGGTCTGTCTTTGTTGGCTCGGATGAAGTCGAGCGTCGCTGTTTGAATCGGAAAGGCTGAGTAAACCTTTCCGCCAAGCTGAACCTTTTCCCGGTTATGCCACAGGTAGTCGGGATAGTAAGTGTGAGCCTCTCGCTGGCAGTTGTAGCCGAAGAACTCGTTGAAGTGCTCCGTTGGGTCGCTGGACGATCCTGGTGCTCCAAGCCCCCACTTCCCGAACATGCCCGTTTGATAACCGGCTTTCCGCAGCAACCGTGGTACCGTCACCACGTCAGCTGGCATGGGAGCCTGGCCTTCCGGTTGCACTTCACGATTACCTCGCACAACGGCGTGCCCGGTATGCAGTCCGGTCATCAGGCAGCAACGTGTCGGCGCACACACCGTGCTGCCCGAATAGTGATCCAGGAACTTCAGACCTTCTGCTGCCATGCGGTCAATGTTCGGCGTAATGAAATGCTTCTGACCGTAGCAGCTGAGGTCACCATACCCGGCATCGTCGAGCATGATGTAGATGACGTTTGGTTTTGACGATTTCGGAGCGGCCTGAAGCGGAAGCACAGCGCAGACCAAGGCAGCAAGCAAGCTCAACGTACAAATCGTTCGAGAGGACGCTGAATTCATGACCTTATCCTGTTCCTGCGTTTTCAAAATATGACTCGTTGGAGCGGACTACTCAGGAATGCGTTCGAATTAACTTCCCGATGGCGTGTGTCATTTGCGTGTGTCATTCCCGCGAAGGCGGAAATCTGTCTTTGATACATAAGTCTGAAAACGAACCGCTCTGCGGCGAATCCATTGCAAAGTAGCCATCTCGCTCCGTCGAGATGAGCGGATTGCGGGACCACGCT
>JAQBWV010000068.1 GCA_027624335.1 Planctomycetota bacterium | reverse complement strand
GGTATTCCTCGTCGCCGCTGATCAGGACGACCTTCTTCCCGTTGCCGGGACCGTCTTTGCCTTCGAAGACCAGGCTTTCAGCACAGGTGACGTTTTCAACGGCGGCCAGGCCGAGGGCCATCACGCAGAATCCAAACAGCTTTCTCATGGTGGTACTCCGTAGGGTGCGTCTCAACGCACCATCAATTTCAGTTCCAGTTGGAAAGGTGCGTCAGAACGCACCCTACGATGACAACGTTCGATCAGTGATTGTGATGCATGTGGAACAGCATGTGTTTCTTATCGCCCTTCGCGAAAACATAGGCGACAAGGTCAAGAATCTCTTCTTCCGTAAGCTTGCTGAGCAGTCCCTTGGGCATGATCGACAACGGCGACTTCACGCGACCTTCAATCGACTCCTTGTCGATAACGACCGGCGACGCTTTCGCCAGCGGATCGATCAGCACCTTCACCTGGGCTGCAGTCTCTTCCACAACCATGCCGGTGATCACTTTGCCGGAGTCGAGGACGAAAGTGTTCGATTGAAACTTCTCGGCGACTTCCTTTGAAGGGTCAATGAGTGAGCTTAGGATGTGTTCCAGCGTGTGTTTCTTCGGGTCAATCTTTGTGAGGTCCGGCCCGAGTTCTTTGCCTTCATCGTTCATCTTGTGGCAGGCGACACAGTTAGCCACTTTGAACAAGTTCTTCGCCGTGTCAAATGATCGACCATGCTGCAACTTCGCGACGGGCGTGTTGAGGTCCTCGAATTTCCATTCAGTGTTTCGCGACGTGTACTTAAGCAACTCATCTTTCAGGGGCAGCGGACTGGCAGCCAGATACGCATCAGGGTTGGCCTGATACGCCTCAAGATCTGCGACGACGTACAACGCTCCGAACATTCGTCGCCAGTGACCAGGGTAAGTACAGACGTACGGATAGACGCCCGGCGTTGAGGGCGCTTCAAACGCCAATGCCTGACTCTTCCCTGGCTCGAGGATCCTGCTGGCAAGCATGACTTGGTTCGATTCTGGAATGTAGTGTCGTGCCGCCGCGTCAGGATCCCGACCTGTCGCTTCGGCGAGTTCCCCGATTTCTTCGAGCGAGCCGGGCTGCACAATCGCAAAGTTGTGCGGCATGTGATCTGAATTGGAAAACCGGAACTCGACCGGCTTGCCGGCCTGCACCACGATGGTTTCCTTGTCGTAGATCATCCGTTCCGGCACGGTGCCGATGGCAATGACTCGGACGTCCAGGTTCTGCAGTCGTTCTTCGATCGACTGCGCGTCCGCCTTGAGCAGCTTCTTCGAAAGTGACCTCGTCAAGGCAATGGCATCCAGCGCCGCACCACCTGTTCGCAGGCGAGCCGGCATGGAGCTGAGATAACCAACAAGATTGTCAGTCAACTCTTGCAGACCCTTCTCCGGCCAGTGCTGTTCAGGGATCGTTCTCAGCACGCTGATCGCTGATGTCCGGTTGCGGCCGCTTCGGACGAGACGAGCCAGGTCGGAGAACTTCTCTGCCTCGTGGCCCGGAATGGAAGCCAGAGATCGAATGGCGACATCGTGAACTGTTTCTTCGCCGCCATTTACTGACAGGCGATCAGCCGCAATCTTCTGCTTCTTGATTCCTGGCCCCGACCATGTGACCGACAGGCCATCACCACCTCCGTTGTCGAAGTAAGTCACAATGATGCCGTGCGATCCCGCAGCCAGATCGATGGCACCGCCCTTTTCGGACATGCCATGCAGTCCGTCGTTGTTCACGATCAGCTTCTCATCAATGTAAAGCCGCGAACCATCATCCGAGCTTGTATGGAACGTGTACTTGCCGGACTTCGGAATCGAGATTGATCCCGTAAACCTTAGAGCAAACTTGTCGGCCTGCTTTCTTTGCGGGACATTCATCACGATTTCCGGCACCACACCACTGTCCTGTGGTGTCATCTTTGCCAGAGTCTCGATCGCCACGTTCGACGCACTGGGATAAAAGTAATCAACCTTGATCCCACTCTGCTGCAGACTCGCTCCACCTGCTTCCGCTTCAAGATTCGGAGGCAGTTCGAACATCAGCGATCGCACGTCTTCATAGAGACTTCCCCGTAGTTCGGCGTTCGAAATCGACGGCACAGCGGCCAGCAGGTCTCGCAGACTGGCCTTGCTCTTCGAAGCGGCAAACAAAGCGCCGTTGCCGGCCCCGTCCGTCTGAATCAGAGCGGCAAATCCGAGTCGCCTGGTCGTCTCTTCTTTGCCGTTGAGTGCGAGGTTTTCGATACGGTCTCGCGATTTCTTCAGATCCGCGACGGGCTGTTCGTTAAGGAGCTGCCCGAGACTGCTGAGACTGCCGATCTGGCCTGCGGCGTCTCTGTCTTCGATCAACTTAAGCAGGAGAGACAGCGGCGTCACTGTTTTAAGTTTCGCCAGACCTTCCAGTGATTCCCGCATCGCCGTGGCGGGAGCGTTCTGCCGGCTGAGAATTGCTTCGTAGACCGCTTCTGATCTTTCCAGCTTGAGCAGATCGGAAACACTGGCATTCAGCAACGAATAGGCCATCGCGGCTTTTGACAACTGCTTGCCTGATGCAATCGCGTCCTGAACCATTTGATCAACAGCGATTTGACCTTTGGCATATTTCAGCACCGTATCCAGTTCCGGATCAACCGGTCGCGTTGCAACTTCAAAGACAACTTCAGCCGCCGCCAGACCTTCGAACTCGACAGCAGCCTTAGCCGCTTCGGCTCGTACGAGAGCAGACGAATCCCTCGCGGCGGCCAGCAATGGAGCTTCCCACGCATCGACTCGGGACGCCCAGTGACCGAGCGTTCGGATCGCCGCTGCTCGAACACGGGGTTCATCCGCTTTGAAAACTGTCGCCAGCAGGTCCATGTTTGGAGCACGTTGCTCTTCAATTACCCACAGGCATTCCAGTAGTGCTTGAGCGTCGTCCGGTTTCGAAACGTCACGCTCGGCAGCCCATGCGGTCACCTTGGCAATGACTTCCTTTGAATCGCGGCCTGTCAGTTCCAGGCGTGCGCGATATCGCGTCGCATTCTCTTTCGCATAGAAACCGTCGCAGACTTTTTCGATCGACTGGCTCTTGAAGCGGTGCGGCTTCACCAGTGGACGGCCTTTGTAAGTGACGCGGTAAATGCGACCGTGCTGGCGGTCTCGGTTCGGGTCTCGCATGTTGTGCTGCATGTGGCCGATCAGTGCGTTCGCCCAGTCGGAAACGTACAGCGCGCCGTCGCCACCGATCTCGACGTCCGTCGGGCGGAAGTTTGGATCATCCGACAACAGGATCGGCTCGATTTCCTTGCAGGTGATGTCGGCACCGTCAAACGTGACCTTGTGCTGCAGCACACCCAGCACACCGATGCAATTACAGATCAGGAAGTTGCCCTGATTCTCTTCGGGAAAGTGGCCACCCGAGAGGATACCCGTCGCGGCGACAGGTCGTACGCGTTTGGCAAACCACTGTTTATTGCCATACCCCTTACCGATGTTGACGTACGAACCCGTGCCGCCAGTTCCGTCGTTCGCAAACTGAAAGCCCCACTGATCGAACACGTCGCCGTGCGGATTCGGTCCGATGGGGAAACGAAACTCCATTTCAAACGTACGTGGGTTGAAGCGATGAACTCCAGACTGCGTGGACCGGTACGTCTGAGTCGGTGTTTCCATCGTCGCGACGTTGAAGATGCCTCGCGACCAGTACATCCAACCGTCCGGACCGAACACCATCGCGTTCGCGGAGTGGTGCGAGTCGGCACTCGACATCCCCTGCAGCATGCGAATCTTTACATCGGCCTTGTAGTCGCCATCGGTATCTTTAAGGAACCACAGTTCCGGCAGAGCCGCGACCAGCATTCCGCCGCCCCAGAATTCGAAACCGGTCACACTGTTTAATCCGTCGGCGAAGACGATGCACTTGTCGGCGACGCCATCTCCGTCGTCATCAGGCAGGCAGATGATGCGGTCCCGTCGAGGCTCGATCGGGTTCCAGTGCGGATAACTCGGCCAGACCGACGCGAACAGTCGACCGTCAGTGTCGACAGCCATCTGCACGGGATTGATCAGTTCGGGAAACATCTCTTCCGAGGCAAACAGATTGGCCTGCATGCCTTCGGCCATTTTCATTTTCGTGATGCCTTCTTCGCCAGACAGATAGGAATATCTTCCGCCGTCGAGGCCACCTGGCTTGTTGGTCTTGACCTCAAGTTCCTGAGGCAGGTTGTCGTCGGTGACTTCCAGGTCCCCGCCACGAGCAATCGCCCAGATGCGTTTGTCACGGTTGGTCGTTTTGACGTCGAAGATCTCCATCTCCCGCATCATGACGTCGGCGTTCGATTGCCCGAACCATGCCAGTTTCGATCGTCCACCGAAGACGTTGTAGCCATCGACGACCCGATACCGGCTGAACCATTCATAGTTCTTATCGAGAACCGCTTCTCGCAGTCTGGCGATTTCCTTCTGACTCTTCTCAATCGAGTCGATTCCGAAGAGTTCCTGGATCGCTACACCCGCGACAGCCCTGTCGCCATGATCGAGCAGATGAATGCCGTTGACGGTCAGGGGCTTACTGGCAGCTGCGTAGAGCTTCTTTGTCGGCCCGAACAGGTCGACGAACGCTACGTTTTTCGAGCGGCAAACGTCCTGCATGGCCTGCGTGTAGATTTCCAGCTTTGCATTATTTGCCGATCCGTCCGGCAGGTGCGGGCTGTGAATGTTCTCGTGTGCAATCGGCGAGAAGAACACTAGCCTGGGAGCCGTATCACCAGAGTACTTCTGGCCGAGCATGCCATCGATCGTCTCGGCGAGATCCTTCTTGAATGTTTCAAGTGCAGCTTCACCCTTAAGTGCTTCGTTGTAACCGAAAAAGCAGAGCACTACGTTGGATCTGTTCTTCGTCAACCACTGATTGGCATCTCCGAAGTTGTCCTCGCGAGGCCGCAGCTTCAGTTCGTCGCCCGGAAAAGCAAGGTTGCGAAACGTGAGGTCATGCTCGGGGAACAACGCATGGATGTACGTCTCCAGCCAGCCGTGATGCTGCATCCGATCGGCCAGTGTGTTTCCGATAAAAGAGACATGGTCGCCCTTACTGAGCTGCAGTTTCGGCTCGGCCGCATGACTGTGTGTCGCGGAGAGAACAGCCAGCTGGAACACCAGCAAGACGCCGCTGAATTTGAATCGCTGTGTCATTCGGAAGCGATGGTTCATAAGAGAAACTCCAAAATGCCGACAGATTTAACTGTCAGAATGATTCGATGGTCGGCTAAGTACAGGTTCCGCGAACAAAGGACTGGTACTCGAAAGGCTGACGCAAAGACGCAAAGGAAAGACAGCCATCGGGAAATTCAGTGAATGTCGCTGTAGTTGTCAGTGAGGTGGCGAGTCCATGAACAGCTCCCTGCGAAACTCCGAGTATTGGCGATATTTGCGTCAGATCATGATTTCTGACGAGTACCAATCCTTTGTTCGCGGAACCTGTATTTAGCAGGCCGTTGGTCAACTATGCCTCTGACGCAGCCAGTGGCACGCATCAACTCTGAAGCAGTCGTAGTCATCGAGCTTCTCATCGCCTGATGTGCGGATCGGACTCGACTCAAGAATGGCGAGCGTCGTGGCGATCCGCAACTGTTGTGGAAGGTGCCCTGCGACTCAATTGTCCGAATCCAGATCTGGTGGTAGACAACTTGCTGCGATCGAACTCGATTACAGTTGAAACCGACCGTCGCGACTCGTCTTCATCGAGGTGCGTTCCCTTGTTTGACCGGGCTACTGAAGTCGCTGTGGTGACGTCGCCATTGAGCTGGTTATCACCGCCTGAACTTCAGGATTGAGGTCATCGCTTTCAAAGTTTCTGCCTCATTCCGAGCTGACAACAGACATCGTCGGGAACTCCTGTGTCGTGAATGTCAACAAAACCATGTGAGTGTAGAGGGCATCAAAAAGAAGTTTTTTTTGCTGCTTGCAGTCATGAAGGTCAGCTCTACAATGACCGACCATCTCTGCTTGATAAGGGCCGGACAGTTGGCAATCAGGCAAGCATTTCAGACGTTTGCGACGTCGATTCAATTCGCAGCGAACTGCTGATTTATACTCGGGCATTCTTTCTGAGTGGGTCTTCTTCCCAACACGAGGCTCAGCGATGCAAATCATTTCCCGTCGCGAAAACGAAAGTATCGTCATCGATAATCGAATTATCGTAACGGTTCTTGAATTCGAAGATGACTTCGTTCGACTGGCGATTGAAACGCCTCACGAAGAGCCACCCTATCGCGAGGAAGTGATTCATCTGATGCCAGAGTTCGCCTGAGCGGTCACGCTGGATGCAGGGACTCGATCGGTCAAGCCGGTGTCGGCACCGTTGACACTTGCGTTCTGCGCAACGAGCATTGCAGACACCCTGCATTCCTCCAGTGCGCCCGTTCTGCGGTCGTTGGCGACAGTCCTGAATGAGTCAGTCTGAGCAACTTCCTGACGTCCTCCCGCGCCATGTCGCCATCATTATGGACGGCAATGGACGATGGGCGCAGCGTCGAGGACTGCCGCGCATCGAAGGACATCGGCGTGGAGTCAAAAGCGTTCGCGAAATAGTTGAAGCGGGTGCCGATTTTGGACTGCAACAGCTCACTCTGTACTGCCTGAGCAGTGAGAACTGGAAGCGCCCCGAGTCTGAACTCCGGCGTCTGATGAATCTGCTGGAGCAGTTTCTGATAGAAGAACGCTCGACGATCATGCGACAGGGACTTCGCTTCGCGACGATTGGCCGTCGAGCAGGACTCAGCGACGGCGTCCTTCGGGAAATCGACAGAACCGTCCAGGTCAGCAGCGGAAACACGGGCATGCGACTGTGTCTGGCACTGAACTATGGAGCTCGCAGTGAGATTGCCGACGCCGCTCGAGAGATCGCTCGCAAGGTGCAGGCGGGCGAGTTGAACGTCGATGACATCGACGAAAGTACGGTCGCGGACAGCCTCTACACTGCCGGCATGCCTGATCCGGACCTGCTCATTCGAACTGCTGGCGAATTGCGGCTCAGTAATTATCTGCTCTGGCAGATCAGTTATGCAGAACTGTGGGTCACGGAAAAGTTCTGGCCGGAATTCCGTCGTCCGGATCTGATCGAAGCCTTCCACGCGTTCGCTTCGCGCGACCGACGTTACGGCGGTTTGAAAGGCTGATCGAACATGCTCGGCTGGCGACTTTTCATTTCGGCGATTCTGATCCCGGCTCTGATCGGGATTTTCGTGCTCGATCACCGCGCTGGAGAGTCCGCTCCCTATCTCTTCAGTTTGTCTCTGTTTCTTATCTGGCGAGGTGCGTACGAGTTTGCGGACCTGTTGAAGACTCGATCGTTCACTCCGTCGTTCCTGTTGATCGGCAGTTGTTCGACGCTGGTGGTCGCGGCATCGTGGGGAACACACTTCGTCCCGACGTCAGGCGGGAGTGCAGTGCAAAGCACACTGACAGGTTCCGACCTGACCATTGTCGCGTTCGCGCTGTCCGTGCTGGCGGCGTTTCTGCGAGGAGCGATCCGCTATCGGGAACCCGGCAGCACGATGGAAACGCTCGGTGCCGACGTGCTCGGGATCGCGTATCTTGGTGTGCTGCTCAGTGTGACCGCTCAGCTTCGATGGGTCGCTGGCGTGCAGGCGGGATATCTCGTTCTCGCTTCGCTGGTCATCGGAGCAAAGTGCGGAGACATCGGCGGATATACTCTGGGCCGATTGTTCGGAAAGAAGAAGCTCGTACCAACGCTGAGTCCAGGCAAGACCTGGATGGGTGCTTACGGAGCGGTTCTGGGATCCAGTCTGGCCGTCACTGTATGGCTGCACTTCGCGCCGGGATACTTTTTCACGAACGGAAAACCGTGTCCGATCATCTGGTCACTGATTTACGGAGCGGTGATCGGCATTGTCGGGCTCGTCGGTGACCTGGCCGAATCGTTGATCAAGCGCGACGTTGGCAGGAAAGACTCAGCGGTTCTTCTGCCTGGCTTCGGAGGACTTCTGGACCTGCTCGACAGCGTCCTCTATGCCGGACCAGTGGCGGTGCTCCTGTGGAAAGTGCTGCCGCTGGTCACCTGGCCATTGTCGTAAGGAATGAGTCGAATACAGGTCGAAGAACCGGGGCCGTGCGGGCGATGGGCGTTTCCGGTGAGAACGCCTTGCCACGACCGTTCGTCGACCGACTCTACATTGCGAATAGCTGCTCGTACTGTTTCTTCAGTGCAGCGATACCAGCATTGACGATCTTGGAATCGCTCGTCGGTGAGATCAGCCGACAGCCTTTGTCGTAATACAGCTCCGTGTGTTCCGAGCTGACGGTGACTGCTCCCCAGGACTTGCCGTGCTTTTTACAGGCGGCGGAAACTCGATCGACGGCAGCGATGCAGTCCGGATGGAAGAACTCGCCGGTCACTCCCAGGCTTTGACTGAGATCCGCTGGCCCGACAAACAGCAGGTCCACCCCGTCGATGGCGGCGATGGCGTCGACCTCGTCTACCGACTGTCGGGTTTCGATCTGGATGGCAACGAACGTGTCGCGGTTTGATCTTTCGCAAAACTCGACCGCCGGTGTTGAGGCGAACCGGCCATCACGTCCGCCGACATTCAATCCACGATTTCCACGTGGAGCGAACTTCGCCCATTTCACGAACTGCTCCGCCTGGTCCGCCGAGAAAATTTGAGCGGCCATAACACCCCCGCCACCGGACTCGATGCAGCGAGTCACCATTGCGTAGTCCGTTGGTGCAATGCGGACGAAGTTTTCGAGGCCCGCGCTGCCGGTTGCCAGCGAGGAAATCTCCAGTTGTTCCATCGTGAACCCGCAATGTTCATGATCGAACCAGACACCATCAAACCCGCCCTGGACGCCGAGAATCTGCAGAAAGTTGTGATGCATCAGTCGCCCGACGCCGATCATGCGAACGACTTCGTTACTGGCAAGTTTCTCTTTGATTTTCAGCATGATTGAATCCAGAACGGCATCAATGGGACGTTTAGTCAGGAATTGTGGTACGAAACAACATCTCAGTCGAACCAAACGTGGTTACAGCTTCGCGACCGCGTCGCGGACGGTTTTCAGGCAGACTTCGATATCCGACAGCGGGTTGCTGGGGTTTTCTTCGTATTCGAGCGACAGCGAATACTGATAGTCGAGCTTCTTCAGAGCTTTCAGACACCCGAGTACGTTGAGATCGCCTTCCCCAAGAATGCGGAAGTGCTTTTTGCTTTTTCCGTTTTCGGTGATCGTTTGAACGTCTTTGAAGTGAACACCGAACGTTCGTTTTCCGAGGCGTTCAATGGCCTCAACCGGCTCTTCGTCACTGCGGAGATAATGTCCGGTGTCAACGCAGCCGCCGATCAGTGGGTGTCGGTCTTTGACGATGTCGACCGTGTCGCTGATCTTGTCGTACAGCGCGTTCGGACCATGGTTGTGAATGGCGATCGCAACTTCGTATTCCTCACAGAGTTTGTCGAGCAGGTCAAAGGTCTTGTTGTCCTTCTTCGGGTTAGCACTCAGTGAGGCAATACCCATCGCCTTGGCAAAGTCGAACGCCTGTCGCGCGCTGGTTTCGTTACCGTCGAAACCGAGCACGCCGTAAGCGATCAGTTTGACGCCAGCGTCGTCGAGCATTTTCTTCTGCGTCGCGACATGCTCCGGCAGTGTGCCCATAGGGACGTGCTTCGGGTACGCCTCCCAGTATTTCAGCCCCAGCGTCTGCGTGTGCTTCAGAGCGGTGACCGCGTCAAAGCCTCGGAGCGAGTAACTCTGCATGCCCATCTTGAATCCGCCATATGGGTCTGCGGCGGAAGCGGTCGAAATACCCGCCAGCGTTGCAGCACCCGCTGCAGATGTGGCGAGGAACTGTCTACGTGAAACGGGATTCGTGAACGTGCTCATGGGTTGTCTCCAACGAGAGGCTATTGGTTACCAGTTCGTCGATCGACGTTCCGGGTGACAGAATAACCAGAACGTTCAGCCAGCGTAGCGGGCCTGTCGCCGATCATCTACCGAATGCGGTGACGCGGAAGCGGCGACGCTTGAATAGTTCGCCCGACTGTGCGTCGTACTCGGACATCACGAACTGCGCGACTCCGAACGGCAGTTCGTCGGTCAGCCACGATTCACAACGATAGCGGAACCGGCGTCCGCTCGATCTGCTGGTCAGGTAGTCCTGCGTTGCGGCGAGTTGACAGCGGAAAGCGTTCTTTCGAACGGTCGTTCCGATGTGACGAGTTGTTGCCGGTCGAAACTCTCGATCCGTGGGCATGCCACGCAGCAGCGTCAACAATTCGAACCGCGAGAAGTCCGACGCTTTGACGTTGGATATCGGAATCTGTTCAGCCATCGTTCTTCCGTCTTCGAATGCCAGGACATTCAGATCAAACGTGGCGGATTTTTCGTCAGAACAGTTTTCATTCCAGACCACTCTAAGCGTTTGCACGAGGTCGTCCTCGATCATCTTTCGCCCCTGACTGTAAAGCCTGAGAGTATCTGATCGTATCCCGGCAACACTGACACTGCTGCCCGCGACAGTGAACTCAATCCATGCGCTATCGGCGTTTTCGTTGGGCAGTGTCGCAAACCAGGAATGCAGATTCCGTTCAAAGGGAAACTTCGGTGGCGGGTCTGAGTAGTCGATCCAGCCGGCCTGTTCCATCTGCTGAAACAGCCAGGACTCGCCCCAGGGATTCCGTGCTGACGATGCCGACGAGTAGACCGATACTCCCAGCAGCGCCAGCGTAAGCGCAAGTCCGGCTCGGCGCGTGGTGAAGCGTTCCAGAGTCGGCACCATCGCCAGCACCCAGAAGGGAGTCAGCCAGATCATCCAGCGCAGGCCGAAAGTGTTGCCTCCGTAGTTGTAGTTGTCGGTTCGCGTGAGGTAGAAGCCGAGCACGGCCACGCTCAACGCTCCACCCAGCACGATCGCTGGCCGCAATCGGGAACCGCTCAGCCAGTCCTTTTGAAACGACGACACGACGACAAACAGGAAGATCGGCGACAGGCTGAAGATCCCGTGATGCCCGATCACACAGTGAAAGAAGTAGGTCAGCGGTGAGTCCAGACTTTGATCCATGCCGTGCGGCGTGTGCCAGTAGCTGCGGACTCCGTTGATTTCGTAGAGGTATTTTTCCGTTCCATAGAACATGTAGAACGGCTTCCAGCCACCAGTCGCCATCCAATTGGTCACGAAGTAGGCAGTCAACGGAATCAGCGCCGCCGGGACGAACCATTTCACCGTTTGCGGTACCGACTTGCGAGACAGCATCACGAACACAGCGATGCCCAGCAGCGCGGCGGGCAGTTCATGACAGCACACCAGCGCCGCCCAGAATCCGACCAGTGCGAAGTCGGAGCCAGTTCGGCTGTCGTCGCTCACGATTCGCAGCAGCGGTGCCAGCGTAAACACCAGACACATCGCCGCTACCGAGTGGTTGTTGAGTGTCGTCGCGTAACCGGTCACCAGCGATCCGCAACAGAACGTCGCCAGCGCAACCAGCCGGGTTATCTGGTTTTCAGAAGACCGGGCCAGCAGCCTTGCCAGCACAATGAACGACAACACCATCGGCAGCCAGTTCACGATCAGAAGGATCACCCGAGTCGTGTCCGCAGTCTGCTTGAGTAGATCGAGGCCGAAGACGTTCTTCACAATCCAGTAAATACCGGCTACAGCCGTCGACTGCAGCGGCGGTTTCGACGAGTAGAGATGCCCTTCGTGCAGCACCTTGTCGATCGTCGTCCAACCATGCTGTTTGTCGATCTCGTCAATCCGGTACGTGCCACGTTCGACGAGCGCCCAGACCGTACACCACCGTGACCGATCATTGGCACTCTGCAACTGTTGCGCGTTCAGAATGGCCGCAAACAGGAGAGCGGCTCCCAGCGCAACGATCAGCCATTCGGCGGGTGTGACCGACCGGCTTTGTGACTGTGCGGCGCATTGGTTGTGAGCGTGTTTCACGGGCATCTTACAAGCAGAATGTGGTGATCGAACGAGAGAGTCTTTAGCAGCATCCGACTTCCATCTGGCAATGATACTCCGTCCGTTCTACAACCCGCGAGTGCTGGCGGAATCTCGCAGTGCAGCTGGTGATTACTTCTGGAGCGTTTTCTGATGGCTGACGGGTTTCTGGGTTTTCGAACGTCCTTCATGCTGGACTTCGTCGTCTGTGCGCTGGCGGCGGTCGTGCCGACTCTCGTGTTCAGCATTTACCTGGTCAAATTCAAAAGCAAGTATGTTGCCCATCGAAACATTCAGCTGGGACTGGCGGTCGTCCTGTTGATTGCGGTCGGAGCGTTCGAAGTCGACATGCAGCTTGTCCAGGGCGGTTGGCAGAATGTCGTTGCCAAGCGGGAGATCCAGCTCACTCCTGAGCAGCTTCAATCGGTGCGACAAGTCCTATGGATTCATCTGGCTTTTGCGGTGAGCAGCCCGATTCTCTGGGCGGTGACCATCGTGCTCGCTCTACGACGCATGCCAAAGCCGCCGGCTCCGTGTGAACACAGCTCGCTTCACAAGAAGCTCGGGTGGGCATCGACGATCGATCTGACTCTGACGTCAATCACCGGACTGTGGTTCTACTTCGTCGCCTTCGTGCAGTGACGCAGGCAACTCATCGACTCAGGCGACTCAGCCGGTCGGTGTTTCGTTGCGCAATCGTTCGCGAGCACGGCTGAGAGTCGGACCGATCGAATTCTCAGGCACGCCCAGTCGCGAGCTGATCTCGCGGTAGGTTCGGCCTTCGAGATGGAACTGCCGTACGATCGATGCGTCGTTTTCGGGCAGATCCTGCAGCATTCGTTCGACCTGATCGCTGTCGTCGATCCGCTTGACGTCCCAGTTGGCAGCGGCCTTCGCCTGGTCGATCGAGGACTGATGGGCGGAAACGTGTCCGAATTCTTCAGCGAGCCGCCGCTGAGCGATTTGTCGGACCACGATTCGTCGCGAAATAACAGTCAGATAGGTCGCCAGGGACGACTTGCCTCGAAACCGTTTCAAGATCGCCATGTCGTCGCTGAGGAGGGTGACAAAGACCTCGGCACACAGGTCATCGATGTCGGCAGCGTTCAGACGAGTACTGCGAGCCTGCGAGGTGTGATTGATGACGTGGATGAACAATCCGATGAATCGATCAACAAAGTCCTTCCACGCACCTGGCTCCTGAGCCAGACAACGCTTCAGCAGACTGCGATCGATTTCGGTAAGGGCCACGACAGATGCACCCATAATCGGCAACACACGGACAGATAAGGCTTCCTTGCCAGCATCGTCGTGTCGCCTGAAACAAGCTGCAACTTTAAACCAGCTACCGGGTTGGAGCAATATGATTATCGGCACGTCGTGAGGCTGCTTGTGCTCACATGTTGCGTTTGCCGTCGAGTCCACGGATCAGCTGGCCGATCCGGCTAATGGCGACAGTTGCGCGGTCGAACAGATCGATACGACGCACAAAACCGTGAATCTGCCCGTCGTAGAATTCCCGCACGACGGAGACTCCGGACGCTTCCAGCCGATCAGCATAGGCGGCGCCTTCAGAGAGCAGTGGATCAAACTCGGCGGTCATCACGTACGCTGGAGGGAGCCCGGCCAGCGATTCCGCCTGCATCGGCGCGGCGTAAGGATTCGAGGCCTCCGAATCTTCGTTCAGGTACAACTCCCAGAACCAGGCCATGCGGTCTCTCGTCAGGAAATACCCGTCGCCGTTTTCACGGTACGAAGGTGATTCGAGGTCGCGATCGGTAATCGGGTAAATCAGCACTTGAAACGCGACCGCTGCTGACCCGCGGTCTCGATCCATCAGGCTGACGACGGCCGCGAGGTTTCCTCCGGCACTGTCGCCTCCAACAGCAATCCGCTTTGGATCGATACCCAGTTCGTCCGCATGCTGAGCCGTCCATACGGTCGCCGAGTACGAATCTTCGGCCGCAGCCGGAAATCGATGCTCAGGAGCCAATCGGTAATCGACCGACACGACCACACAATCACCCGCATTTGCGAGCGCATGGCACAGATGGTCGTAAGCGTCGAGGTTTCCCAGCACCCATCCGCCGCCGTGGAAGAAAACCAGCGCGGCCTTCGGCACGCCAGATACGTCACACTCGGCAGGCCAGTAGATTCGGAGAGGAATCTCGACTCCCGCTGCGGACCCGGAGATCAGTCGATCCTCGACCTTCGCAACCGGTTCCGCATCGCCTTCCAGCCGCACGGTGAGAGAGCGCAGCTCATCAATGTATTTCTCTTCCCTCGGAGGAAACGGCGTGGCCGCGCACTGCTCAAGAAAAGCCTGCGCCTGTGGATCAAGTGGCATAATTCAAATTCCGGGAACGGTTAGAGTTCTGCGGGCTCGCTTTTCCGTAGGTCAGGCTCTGCCTGACGAAGTTGTCGGAACCACAGATTATGCGGACGAAAAAGGATCCTGAAAGGATCCTGCCTGAAGGTTTCTGAAATGATGCCCCGTGAAACAGCCAGTGCCTGTGGGTGATCAAGCTGGCGGCTGAAACTGTCATCGACGCCGAATTGCCTGAATCGGTCCACAGTCAACACGCCATGTCTATTGATTTCGCCGCAACTATCACTGTTTCAACGATTGCCTGTTAAGTCGACTGTTCGAGTCCGGTCATGCGTCCAACGCGACAACTTCAGTGTTCCAGCGGAGGACTCCGGAAATGGTTTCAGACACAACGCATGAAAACGAATTGCGGGCGACTTTTGAGGCCCTCAAGAGCGACGGCCTGCGCCTCGCGGGCGGGCTGAACGACCTGTCTCAACGGGCGACGGTTTACCACCACATCTTCCGCGAGTCCGGCGGCAATCACACTTTCCCGCTGATCGCTGCACACGGCGCGTTGTGGGCCCGCCAGTGGTTCAACTTCGGATTGAAACTGGGACGAGTTCTTTCATGGCAATACGCCTTCAACGGTGAGACGCGTCGACGTCAGCTGGCGAAGCTGGAAGATTTTGCCAACACGTTTCGAAACATCAACCGCCAGGTCTGCGTCGACGTGTATTGCAACTTTCATTTCACGCGACAGTACGGCGAGCATCCCGACGCGGCGAAGGTGGTCCCGGCTGA
Organism: Planctomycetota bacterium; assembly: GCA_027624335.1. Taxonomy (GTDB): domain Bacteria; phylum Planctomycetota; class Planctomycetia; order Planctomycetales; family Planctomycetaceae; genus JABMPE01. The sequence goes on along the minus strand of JAQBWV010000068.1, from coordinate 13,768 downwards.
CTTGTTGCAGGCACTGAACCTGGTTCACGCTGCCAATCGATCGGGCACGGAACTCTCCGATGACGAAAAGCGGGAAGTCTTCACGGCTCACTTTCTGTCCGAGCAGAAGCACATCGTCGGTCCGACCATCGAAAAGGCCGTCGCTGAATTCGACTGGCCGTTACTGCGAACCGTGGCGCTGCGTCCGGTCATTCGGTTCGCTTATTTCCGGCGTGCCTTTGTGTTTCAAAATTTCGCCAACCAGAACGAGCGAATCGAGAAAGGACTGTTTGCCTTCGACACCGCAGCGGAGCTCGGTTGGAGCAACGTCGAACAGGCTCTGCGAACCTACGACGTGCTCCCGGAAAGCTTCTTTGCCCGGCCGACAGAATACTTCGCCGCCCTGCGGGAAACCGTGCTGAGTTCAGCTTTGCCGTCTCCCAGCGTCGGTTGAGTTTACGAACACGTTCCCTGCGGTCCGACTGGATCGACACCCGGTACTGCCGCCTGCGAGGGCGACAGACTTCTCGTGGTAGTCAGATGGCTCTGATCGTGGGAACCAGGCTCGGATTCCTGTAAAGTCCTGCCTCGCTGAGAAAACAACATCCTCTCAGAAGGCAGGGATCATGAAGCTCGTCAGATTTCTTGACGAATCCGGCAATGTCCGATTCGGCAGTCAGCACACGGACGGTTCGACCACTCTGGTCGAAGGCGACATCTTTGGCGAATTCAGTGACACCGGAACGGTCGCTACGGTCGTCAAGCTGCTCGCGCCGACGACTCCCGCCGACATCCTTTGCATCGGGCTGAACTATCGCCGACATGCTGCTGAGGGAAAGAACGACATTCCCGAATATCCCGTCCTCTTCATGAAGACCAGCACTGCGGTTCAGAACCCTGGCGATCCAGTCATTCTGCCGAGGCAACTGCGCAGTGACGCCGTCGACTATGAATGTGAACTGGTCGTTATCATCGGCAAAGAATGTCACAACGTCTCGAAAGAGAACGCGCTGGACTACGTGCTCGGCTACACGTGCGGCAACGACGTGAGCGCTCGCGACTGGCAGCTCAAGATGGGCGGCAGTCAGTGGTGCCGAGGCAAGACCTTTGCCACGTTTGCTCCGATGGGACCTTGTCTGGTGACTGCTGACGAGATTCCGAACCCGAACTCGCTGGGCATTCGTACGATCCTCAACGGCGAGATGATGCAGGACTGGAACACCGACGACATGATCTTCGATGTTCCGACTCTGATCGAATTTCTCAGCGGCAGCACTAAGCTTGCCGCAGGGACGGCGATTTTCACAGGGACGCCACACGGTGTCGGGGCGGCTCGAAAACCACCCGTTCTGCTGAAAGACGGCGACATTGTCACGATCGAAATCGATCAGATCGGCGCGTTGACCAATCCCGTCGTCGATGAAGTGGTTTCGACATCACATTGAATCATGAATACCAGAACTGAAGTACGAGGAGATCGCCAATGACCAATTGCCTGATCCGATACTCGATCACCGTCGCCATGCTTCTGACAGGGCTCCTGCTGCCGGAAAGTTCTGCCATTGCGGGCGACATCATTCCTGACGAGAAGCTCGAAGCGGCGATCAAGGAAGTGCTGCGCCGGCAGGGCAAGGAAGAGATCAAGGAAGAGGATCTGAAGAACGTTTTTCAGGTCACCGCGCGTGGCAAGGGCATTAAGAGCCTTAAAGGTCTCGAAAAGTGTCCGAACATGGTACTGATCGATTTCTCGGGCAACGAAATCGAAGACCTTTCGCCGATCGCCGACCTGACCAGTATTCAGTCGCTGGACGTTTCGCAGAACAAAATCAGCGACCTCAAGCCGCTGGAAAAACTTGCGAAGCTGCAGTACGTCCAGCTGGAAGACAACCATGTCTCCGATCTCAAACCGATCGCCGGACTGAAAAAACTCTCAGCGTTGTACCTGTCACGAAACGCAATTGTGGCGGTTGAACCGCTGAAGGATCTGACGAAGCTGTCGTCGCTGTATCTTGGCGGGAACAAGGTCAGCGACGTGCAGCCACTGTCCGGGCTGAAGTGGCTCGCGAATCTTGACCTGCGGGACAATCAGATCGCCGATGTCGCGCCGCTGGCCGACCTTTCCGACCTGCGATTCACGTTTCTGCAGAATAACCAGATCAAAGATTTTGCAGTACTGGTCGCAATGGCGAAGAAAGATGCAGTCGGTGACCGTCGATTTGCTCCGTACTGGAAGCTGTACCTCGATGGGAATCCAATCGACGCTGAGCAACGCGACAAGCAGCTCGCTGCACTGCAGAAAGCTGGCGTCCGAATTAACTGGAAGCCGCAGAAGTAACAGCTTCGGCCCTAACAATCGTGACTGGGCATGCGAATTCTCCAGCGATTCTGTTCCACTTCGAACTCTCCAATCAACCGGTGAATTGTGAAGGCAGAACTGAACGGCGCATGACTGACTCCCTGCATGAACCGGATGACCGGGACGACTATTTCGACGCAGGCAGCCCTGTCGCCGCGATGGTGGAGCAGGCGGCTCGTGCACTGCGCGACGTTGAGCCAGCCGCGTTTCTCGTTCAGCCTCGAGTTCTGCGACGAGTCATCAAACACGAGTGGGAACTTCCGGCGCTGACGGTGCAGGTGCCTCATCGCAAGAGCCGAATCATTTCCCGGAATACGGTGATTCGGCACATCAACTGGGACGAACTCGGGCTGGAGCCCAACGCCGAACTCCCGGATCGTGCCATTCTGATCGCACGGCCCGATGAGAAACATCTGGAGTCGATGAGCCTCAGTCAGCTGAAACTGCGAATCTGGAGGATTCTGTTTCACGCGAAAATTCACGAAGCCTTCGACCAGTTGCAGTCTGATGGAACGCTGACCACTGCCGATTTCCGAAGACGGATCGACCGGCTTGGGCAAGTGGAATTCGACGAGATTCAAGCAGTGCTTAAGCGGGAAAACTTTATCCCGCCAGACTCTTCACTGGCTCATGTGTTTGTTGAATTCGTCGCGGTCTATTGCGAATTGAAGTGTTTCGCTCCGCACTGCCTGGGTTCTTACTTTCCATCGTTTTCGGATTACCGGTCGGTGGACAGGCTTCTGCACGAGGACATCGACGTTCAGCAGATCTTTCGTTCCACGAGGCTTGATGGAAGTCCCGAGCCTGATACCCAGAACAGCGACATTGATCAGGACGAAACGGACGAAGAGCTGGAATCGCTTACCGGTCACACCGGCTCGGCAGAGAGCATCCGTCATCAGCCGGTGGTGGAATCGGACGAAGCAAAGTTTCCATCGCTGGTCAACGACGTGATGCTGAAGATCGAGTCGACACGTACGCCAAGTCTGCGAACGTTCGGGCGGTTGATTCGTCGAGCGGACAAGGCGTTCGCTCGCGGTAACGCTGTGGGAGCGTCTCTGCACCAGATGCAGGCTGCCAGGTGCGCGACACCTGAACTTGTCAGTGAAGCGGTAAGCGGGGCGCTGACGGATCTCCAGCGACTTGTTAGACGGTTGCAGGGAGCGTTGAACTTCGACCAGGCGGCGGCTCGAAGCTGGTACGAGGCACTGGTTGGTTTGCTGTTGCAGGCAGGACAAGGTTTCTGGAACGCCGATAAGCGACTGCTCTACGACCTGCAGAAGGTTTGCGTCGATCACGAAAAGGACACCTACACGGTCGACCTTCTCGGCTGTGCAGCTTCGTTCGGTCGTCGACCGATCAAGCGAGAACTGCCGAACCAGCGCGAAGTGCTGATGTCCAAACATCTGCGCAGTGCGACGCGTCGTCTGGTGGCTTCGCGATTGACGGGAAAAGAACGTCGCCGCCTTTCACGGTTGCTGCACGAGGCCGCTCAATCTTCCGAACATCAGATGCGGACGCGACTGCGACCGCTGGCCGAATCGGCACTCGCCGAGGTCGGATTCACGCCTCAGGATCTTCCCGAGCGAGTTGCGTTCGGAAAGTTGACGGAAGAATTGCTCGATGTCGTTGCCAGCCGAGGCTTCGTGACGATGGGCAATCTGCGTGATGCGATTTCCCGCAGCAACCTGAAGATCAGTGACCTGTCGGGACCGACAGAATTCTTCATCGGTGACAAGCTGTTGAAGGCGGACCGGCAACTCAGTCGAGTGCTCGACGGCGTTTATCAACGAGGGGACATTTACCTTTGCTGGCTCCAGCGTCTAAGTGCCGTCAGCTTCGGAACGGCCGTTGGACGATTCTCAACCCGATTTATCTTCATCCCCTACGGGACTGCTTACATCACGTTCGAGGCAGCGGTTCATGTTGTTGAACTGCTGATCCCCCGACCGGAAACACAAGCGGGCGTTTCTGAAACTTCGCCAGTGATCGCGGCTGTCAAGCAGGACATGCCGGCCATCGTCTTCGCCCTGGGAACGCTGCTGCTGTTGATTATCCATGCAGCTCGGTTTCGTCGATTTCTGAAGAAGACCTGCAGGTCAATCTTCAGCGGAATGCGCCGAGTATTTTACGAGTGGCCCCTGCGGTTTTTCCGGACGAACATTGTTCGACGAATCCTCAAAAGCGCCCTTGTTTATCAAATCCGGAAATTGCTTCTCTGGCCATTGATCCCGACGACGTTGATCTGCTGGGCTTTGCCAAGACTCTATCTGCAGATTCCCATTCAACCATGGACCAACTGGGCCATCGTGCTGACGGCGATGAGCGTCATTTTCAATTCTCGCGTTGGACGCGATGTCGAAGAGTTGAGTACCGAATGGTTGCACTCGACCTGGAATCGGATTCGCGTACACATCTTTATCGCGTTGTTCGATCTCGTGATGGACTTTTTCAAAAGACTGCTGGAGTGGTTCGAGCGAGTCCTGTACGCCGTCGATGAATGGCTGAGATTCAAAAGCGGCGAAACAACGCTGTCGCTTGGAGTCAAAGCGGTCCTTGGTGTGTTCTGGGCGGCGTTTACGTTCGTGGCTCGCTTCTGTGTCAACCTGCTGATCGAGCCTCAGATTAATCCGATCAAGCATTTTCCGGTCGTCACCGTTTCGCACAAGCTGTTGCTTCCGCTGACTCCAACATTGATTTCACAACTGGGGCCACTTGTCGGCAGCGTCGATCTCGCGACGGCAATCGTTACACCAACGATCTTTCTGGCACCGGGCATCTTCGGGTTCATGGCATGGGAACTGAAATCCAACTGGCAGCTCTACCGGGCCAACCGTGACAGGAACCTGAAACCGGTGCTGGTCGGCGATCATGGCGAAACGTTCATGCGGCTGATGAAGCCGGGCTTCCATTCAGGCACGCTGCCGAAGCTGTTTCTTCGCCTTCGACGAATCGATCGCCGCCGGACTCCGTCAGAACACAGTCTCGCGCGGAGCAGACATCTGGACCGGCTGCATCAAGTGCATATCGCCGTCAAACATTTTGTCGATCGAGAGCTTCTGCAACTGCTGAAAGAAGTTTCGGACTGGCACCTGGATGACCTGCGCGTGTCGAGAATCCGTCTGGCATCCAACAATATCCGGATCGAACTGGCCTGTCCGAGTCTTTCGGATGAGAAACTGCTGATCGTGTTCGAAGAACAGTCTGGCTGGCTGGTCGCCAACACCTTTGAAACCGGCTGGGTGAAGAAGCTGGACGGACCGCAACGTGAGGCCCTCCTGGCAGCCCTCGTTGGTTTCTACAAACTGGCCGGAGTTGACATGGTTCGTGAGCAGATTGCGGCAAGCTTTGCTCCTCGCCGAATTCCGTACGACGTTACGGAGGAAGGACTCGTTGTCTGGCCGGACGGCGAGTACGTTGAGGAAGCGATTTACAACCTCTGGCATCATCAGGTGATCCGGCCATATCCTCGTTCGGTTGCTCGGAACTATTTGCTGCCGACATTGGCGACCGAGAATCTAATATTTGCCGTGACTCCACTTGCGTGGGAGACCTGGGCATCTCGATGGGACGGCGATAGCGCGATCACGCCGCCGATTCTGCCACAGAATGTCGGGTGGTCCTGGATCCTTGATGGCGACAATAGTCGTGAAAGTGTCGAGCCCGCCTGATGCCCTGAGTTACCAGAACCCGGCCCGTCGGCACGTTTTTTCCTGAAGGTGTTGCGAGATTCTCACTTCGAGCCGTCCATATTGACGCAGAGTGATCTCTCCCAGTGGAAGGAGAGCCTTAGGTGAATCGCTGTAACTCCAGACGTGAACGTGCTTTTAAACAAAGGTAAACGCACATGCCGGAATCAACCGACACCCGGAAACCGGGCAAAGAATCTCTGGACACCAGGTCTGCCATTCGGCTTTCACTGGCAGCCTGTGCTCTCGCGGTTGCCACATCGGCAGTCGAACCTTCTGCTCAGGCGATGACCGGCGTTGTTGCTGCGGCAACGGCTGCAGTCAGTCCGGTCTCGGAGTCAGTTATTCTGAAAAAGATTCGGGCCTACTGCTCCAGGAGCTGGCAGAACGCCGGAATCAGCCATCAGGAATGGTCCGACTGCACGCAGCAGGTCTTCGCCCGGCTTCTGGAACGAGTGGACCGGGATCGCCTGCTGATGGCCATCGAGGACGCTGAGTCTCCCGAACGTCGCGAACTAAACCGAGCGATCTGGGCAACTTCACAACGATCTCGACGAGAAAAGAAGTATTCATCGCTGGAGCACGCCGTAAGCCAGTCGGAAGACCGCGACCCGTGGCCTGCGAAGGTCGAGTCGCTCTCTCTGGTCAAAAACGCAGTTGCTGGTGATGAAGCCAGGTTGAGTCCGACTCAGCGGGAAATTGTCACTCGCTGGTCGGATGGTGAGTCGATCGCGGCCATCGCCGAATCGATGAAACTGAGTCCTGCCCGGATCAGCGACGAGAAGTACAAGGCGATCCAGAAGCTCCGCCAGCACTTCGGATGCGAAGTCAAAGCCTGATTCGGGAATTGTGAGCATGGTTTCGAATTCACTCCATGATTCGATGCCGCTCGAAGCTTGCTTCCGACTGACTTCATGCCCCTGGCATGGTGGACTTTTCGGACGGAGCGCGGCGTCGCCCGTCGACACAGCCGGTACACGCGTCAAAACCTGCAGCAGCAGCAGCCTGGATGCCGATGAGGACACTGAACGCAGTCCGGCAGTGATTTCCGGCTGCCGGAGTTCTAACCGAGACTCACTGCGAAAGGAGTTCTGTGATGGACGAACAACAGCTCGCTGAACTGCTCGATCAATATGATGACGAAGCTCTCGAAACGCTGATGGCGTTTGTCGAAGGCATGGGCAGTTTCGAAGAAGCACGTGCCGCCATCGATGCATTGGATCAGCTTCGCAAAGCTGCGTGACCAAAGGGGTTCGATCCGAGCGACCAAGTTTCCGCGGGGGGGTTGCTCCTGTTGATTCGGATGCTGGCGTGAGCCTGGATGCGCGATACCCGTGTTCCGGCAGATCGTCGGATCTGTTATCAGTCTTTTCTCCGACAGAAGGCCCTGTCCGATGTCGGAAACGGAGACGAGCGAAACGAGGTGGTGCCGTGGAACAATCGGCGACGGATCGCGTCCCGGTTGCTTGAGATTATCGCGGTATCATGCATTTCCTGCCGTGACGGTTGGGTTGAATCGCTCGGTTCGGTATCGACAAGGACGTCGTCTATGAGTGGCCTTCTATGGTCTCATGCTCCTCTCAAAACGCGCAAAGCTCGCCTGGTTAGTGAGGAGCGAGCTAATCAGGTTACGCATGCAGCGGCGACCGCGTTATCTGTCGCCGGATCCGTGTTTCTGATTCGAGCCGCCAGCAATCTGGGAGACCCCGTCGTCACTGCCGGGTGCATCGTTTACGCGATCACCCTCACACTGGTTTATCTGACGTCGACACTCTCTCACAGCTTTCTCAGCGGAAAGTGGAAACACAGCTTTCGAACGCTGGACCAGGTATCAATCTTCCTGCTGATTTCGGGAGCGTTCACGCCCGTTGGCCTGACCGTCTGCAACACGGGATACTGGTTGCTGATTCCGATCTCGATGTGGATTCTTTCCCTGACGGGCATCTTCCTGAAGTTGTTTGTGACGGGCGTTCAAATGGTGCCTGTCTGGTACTACGTGACCATTGGCTGCATGCCGTTGCTGGCGGCTCCCGCCATGATTGCATGGTTTCCTCCCGCCGGCATCGCCTGGATCGCCGCTGGAGCAGCGTGCCTGCTGACTGGAACCATCTTCCTGTGCAACGACCATCGAGTACCTTATTTCCATTGCGTCTGGCATCTGCTTGTCACCGCCGGCTGCGCCTGCCATTTCGTGGTGACCTACAACTACCTTTTGCCGGGACTGCAGTAACTCGCCCACCCGTAAGTCGTCGCTCTCAACCGGGCGCCGCTACTCAACCGGGGAACGATTCCAGATGAGCGGCAAGTGGTCCGCAAAGCTGCTCAGACAGGTACGCAAACAGGTTTCTGTCGCCTTCGTCCGACAGGACTTGCACAACATCGCATCGCAAATCAAAAGGCTGCAATCCGGCAAACGCCGTTTGTACGCTCGGGTCGTCAGCGAGTGCCGGTTGAGTGCGACCGGAACTGTCTTTGCCAAACGGTGCCTGGACGAATTTGTTGCGTGCTGCGGCGATGTAGTTCGTTGTCGATTGCCGGTCTGCAAAGTCGACCTGTTGATCCCAGACCGGTTTGACGACTTCCTTGCTGATGAAAAACGGTAACGGAAAACAGCGAGCGATCTGCCACAGTGAGATCAGCTTCTCCAGATGAGCGAACGCTTCGTCCGGCTGGATCTGGGAGATAGTGACTTTCGTACCGTCGCGGCCAACTAGCACTGCCTGTTCAAGAAGTCGATTGCACGTGGCTGTGGCGATCAGGTGGTCGATCCACAACCGAGCCGCGTACTTCACACTGACCTTTGAAAACATTCCTCGATGGATCGTGTTTCCCGTCCAACCGATAATTTCTCCGGTCAGGATGACCCCGTCCATTGTCAGATCGACGGGGAGCGACTCAGTGACCGTCCTGAGTTTCCCCTGCTCCATGCTGGAGATGATGCGAGTTGTGTCGCGTCTTATTTCCCGCACAACAGATTCACCGCGGGTGCCCGCCGGGATGTGTCCCGTTCGAAGCAGCTGCTGAGCGATGGCCTGGTGTGACTCTCCAGCAAGTAACCTCTGCAGCCAGTCGTCACCCGCCTGCCAGTATTGCAAACCGTCCAGGACAAGAGGTTCACGCTCGCGCGCATCTTCCGAAACCGCCAGATCCCCGATTCCGATCCTTCTGAGAAACAGTTGACAGGGTTTTTCATGCAGCACTCGCAGATCGCCGACGTTGAGGGTCACTGGTTCGGCGAGCGTGTCACCTGGTGCTGTGTTGGAAACTGGTGGTGCAGAAAGAGCGTGGGGCGCAAAGACGGGATTGCGTTCGGGCTGACCCAGCAGACGTCGCGCAGCCTTGAGCGCCGCTGAATCAAAACTCGCCGGAACTCGATTGTCGCCGTTAAAGTATTGCGGACCGAATGCCTGCAGCGGATGTCGGATAAACAGCGTCGACCGGATATCCCCTTCACGCGTCTGAGTGTCCAGGACCGCATCGGGATCCGTGTTGAGATCATAATTCTGATCGTCGGCTTCGAACGATTCATCATCGTCGTGTTCGAAATCTTCGACGCCATCGGCCTGCGACAGAACGTCCAGCAGTTCCTGGACCGGTACCGATGGAGGTCGTGGTCGCTGGTCGCGCACGTCCTGACCCTGGCACATGATGATCAGCCGATCGCTCGCTGACAGGATGGCTTCGAGAAACAGATGACGATCCTCGTCGCGTGGTCGGTTGTCGCCGAAGACTCTCTCGTGTCGCATCAAATCGAAACCGACGGAGCGGTCACCGCGTGGAAACAGGCCGTCGTTCAAACCGAGCAGCGCGATGACTTTGTGCGGCAGACTTCGCAGCGCACTCATATCACAAAACACAATCCCACCCGCCCGGAATGCGGCAGCCGCGGTCGCCGAGTCCAGTTGTCGAGTCATCTCCCGCACCGCCACGGCGAACGACACTGGAGCATTGAAGCCCCCTTCGTCGGCCAGCGACGCAACGCTTCCGACGGCGTCTAACGTGATCTGATAACCGGTTTCGTCGAGGTCCGTCGCGAGAAAGTCTCTGGCGATTCTGCTGAGAGGTTCGCGCCACTCGGCCAGAGGTCGGTCCTGCTTAATTCGTTCCCGCCATTGCCTGAGTCGCGTAATGAGACTCCACAATCGCCCCAGTGTCGCTCCTGTAAGCCCTTCGACACGGTCAAGTGTCGATACCTGACCGACAAGTTGAACACTCGCCGGCGGCATCGCATAACCAAGAATCAGTCGGTCCAGGCCGAACTCCCACGTATTGAGATCGGTGTTCGGGAGACGTTCAGATTCTCGATGAGCCGAATCCAGCCCCCAGCGGATGCCGGCATCGTCGAGCCATTCCGCGACCTTTTCGATCTCGGACGAATCAAGACCAATACGTTCCCGCACAACTTCTGTGTTGAGCAGATCAAGAATGTCGCTGACTGAAACGCGACTCTCGAAAACTTCCAGCACTTTCAACCAGGCGTCGATCAGCGGCCGGGCTCGTCGAGCGGAACGACCGGCGATTTGAAACGGAAGGTGTCCCGACGTCCCTGGACGCGTCAGACCGAACACCGCCTGGATCAGCGGCGCGTAGCTGTCAAGGTCCGAACAGAACACCGCGACATCTTCGGGAGCGAGTTCCGCATCCTCTTCCAGAGCCTCGCGAATACGGTCGTGCAGGACTTCAACTTCGCGGATTGCACTGTGACAACTGTGAATCCGCACGCTGTTATCACGAGGCAGCGGTCGCTGTCGAGGCTCTGTCGCGAGGTGAATGTCGTTCTGTAATTCGCGAAGCAATGATGAGCACTGCGGATCGAACGATTCCGTATCGACCCGCGAATCGATCGTCAGATCCCGGATTCGCCACGGTGCGGAGTCGAGGTCGACCATCTGCATCTGCTGCTGCCGGGACAATTCGCCCATCGATGCCAGCAGCGGGTGCAGCAGGTCGACATGGTTTTCTCGGCAAAACTGTCGCAACGACTGCGGATGCTCTCTCAATCGACGCAGCAACTGCCGCCTTCCGTACATGTCTCCCCAGAATTCGCAGGCTGGAGCCAGCACGTATAGCCCGACACTGCGGTGTTCGCCGATCGCCTCGATGAACCGGATATGGGCGGGCACGATGTTGCCACTGACCCAGAAACTCAGCCGCGACCCCATGCGGTCAGTGTGATCGTGTAATGATTTCTGCAGGTCATCCGCCATCGCCGACACCGACCGGTAACGGCGATGCGTGTCCTGCGTAATTGCCTGCCAGAGCCGACGCTGCCACGCAGCAGCAGGTGGAGCCGGGACACTGCTGGCCGGCCAGTTCACTCCCCGATACCACGCGTCAATCAGTTCGGGGCGGTGCAGCAGGTAACGATCGAACAGCTCAGCGATGCAACGACTCAGATCGATCAGCCGTTGAGGATCCGTTCCACCTTCCGGCTGGAAGAGGTAGCTGCGGACTGCCCCAAAGTTCTCATCATCGAGCAGGTCCGGCAACTGACTGGCAATCATCCAGGTCAGCGCGTCTGCTTCCCGGCGGGGAGCCAGTTCCGCCCCGAGATGCTGTTCCAGCGTTTCCGAGATCCACTGCCCCGGCAGAAGAAATCGATACTGAGCCCAACACCCACGTCGCTCGGCCATCCGTCGACTGAACCAGCTCTCCCAGCCTCGTGCCGGGACAACGATTGTTTCGATAGCCAGCGGCGACGAATGAGGAGAAGCAATCGAGCGATCAAACTCGCGCCAGAGGGATTCGAAACTGGTCGACTCGTAAACGTCGATCGTCATCGGACCATCCCAGTCATCTCCGAAAACTCGATCGATTCAGAACAGCAGTGCCCACCCAATCGCCGACCAATAATCCGCAGGATCATTGCGTGTAGTAGCGACCCTTGTAGAACGCGGCTCGTATTCCAAAGAGTACCCCGGCCACGCCCATCAGCGCGGCGAACACCCAGAAGGACGTCAGCAGATCCATGTCCGGAAGCTTGGTCACGATTGCCGTCAGCTTGTTGCCGAGAGAAACGCTCAGCAGCCAGAACCCCATGATGGTTGACTTCATTCGCGTCGGCGCCTGCGTGTAAGCGAACTCCAGCCCGGTGATTGACACCATCACCTCGGCCTGCGTCATGATGAGGTACGGGAAGAACTGCCACAGAACCGAAATCATGTCGGTTTCTCCACCCGTGTTGATCCTGACCTGAATCATGGCCACAACCACGAACGCCAGGCTGGCCATCAACATGCCGATGGTCATTCGCCGGAGTGGAGTCATCTCCCAGCCGCGTCTGGTGATGAACGGGTACAGGAAGAACGTGTTGAACGGGATCAGTGCCATCACCATCAGCGGATTCAATGCCGAGATCTGGCTGGGCAACATCGACAGCACAGCGGGAATGACCTTGCCATCCTTGCTGGTCGTCGTCCACGGTAGTTCGAGATCCAGATTCATGCGCTGTGCCTGTCGGACCCAGCTCGACGCGTGTTGATCGAACAGTGCCCAGAACACGCTCACCAGGAAGAAGACGCTGATGATTCGCAGAACTGCTCGCGGGCCTTCTGCAGCTTCTTCACCAAAATGCTTTGCCGCAGCGGCAAAGAACCAGTGTCGGCGCAGTGAGTCTTCTGCCACGCTGGCATCGACAGCCGCAATCGCTTTCTTGTTCTGGCCTTTGATGAGGGCTTCGGCCGAGTGAAACATCACTGCCAGGAACCCGTCGTCCTGCTCGATCGCTTGTCGTTCTTCGAATACCCACAGGCCAATCAGCACACTGCTGATGGTCAGCACAACGTTTGTCGAGAATGACAACACTCCCCATCCAAACAGCGGCAGGCCGATAAAGCCCATAAAGAGCAGCGTGGCTCCGATCGAATCCAGCAGCCCCGTCCGCCCGCCTGGATGCGGCGGCACGTGAACGAAGACGTTGCGACCCATCCAGAACGCGATCGTCGCCAGAAACATCAGAATGCCAGGAATCGCGAACGCAACGCTGGTGGCATACTCCGGATGGTCTCTGAGAATCCAGATTTTATCCGGGTTCGACCGAATGAAGGGAATCATCAGCGTCGCAAAGAACGACCCAAAGTTGATGATGAAGTAGAACGCCTGGAAGACTCTGTCGACGAGTCTCCAGTTGCCTTTTCCAAACTGGTCACCCACGTGCGCCGACACGCAGGGTTTAATCCCGCCGGATCCGATCGCAATCAGCCCCAGCCCGACCGCCATGCCTCCGATCGAATTCTCCGCGATCGACAGCACCAGATGTCCAAGACAGTAGACCAGTGACAGCCACAGAATCGTGCGGTATTTCCCCAGCAATCGGTCGGCGATAATGGCACCGATCATCGGAAAAGCATACACGCCCGCCACAAACAGGTGGACCATCTCCTGAGCGTTCTCTTCACCGAGTTGCTCGTACATCCCTCCAGCAACAAACAATGCTGTCAGGTGCACCTGCAGAATAGACTTCATCCCGTAGAAGCTGAAGCGTTCGCAGCCTTCGTTTCCGATGATGTACTTAACGCCCTTAGGCCAGCCAGTTTCATTTGGATCTGGAGCCGTGAGAAATTTCGCCATGAAGTCGTTCCGTCGAGCTGAGGAATCACGGAGTCGGATACAGCAATTGAAACAGGTCCGGTATCCTGGCGAAACGTTGCCGGCATCGCGAGTGCGGACTGCGTTGCGTATCAGGGTCGATGTCGAACGGCTCGGACTCAGGCTGGCACTGATCATGAAATGTTCGTGGCGCAGG